>NZ_LS483470.1:2612500-2872500 GCF_900478135.1 Leminorella richardii | reverse complement strand
GACTAAGCGTACACGGTGGATGCCTAGGCAGCCAGAGGCGATGAAGGGCGTGCTAATCTGCGATAAGCGTCGGTAAGGTGATATGAACCGCAATAACCGACGATACCCGAATGGGGAAACCCAGTGCAATCCGTTGCACTATCATTAACTGAATCCATAGGTTAATGAGGCGAACCGGGGGAACTGAAACATCTCAGTACCCCGAGGAAAAGAAATCAACCGAGATTCCCCCAGTAGCGGCGAGCGAACGGGGAAGAGCCCAGAACCAACATCATCAGCAGCATTAATGGAAGCGTCTGGAAAGTCGCGCGAAACAGGGTGATAGCCCCGTACATGAAAGTGCAGTTGGTGTGAGTTCGATGAGTAGGGCGGGACACGTGTTATCCTGTCTGAATATGGGGGGACCATCCTCCAAGGCTAAATACTCCTGGCTGACCGATAGTGAACCAGTACCGTGAGGGAAAGGCGAAAAGAACCCCGGCGAGGGGAGTGAAATAGAACCTGAAACCGTGTACGTACAAGCAGTGGGAGCCTCTCTTTATGGGGGGTGACTGCGTACCTTTTGTATAATGGGTCAGCGACTTATATTCTGTAGCAAGGTTAACCGTATAGGGGAGCCGCAGGGAAACCGAGTCTTAACTGGGCGAATGAGTTGCAGGGTATAGACCCGAAACCCGGTGATCTAGCCATGGGCAGGTTGAAGGTTGGGTAACACTAACTGGAGGACCGAACCGACTAATGTTGAAAAATTAGCGGATGACTTGTGGCTGGGGGTGAAAGGCCAATCAAACCGGGAGATAGCTGGTTCTCCCCGAAAGCTATTTAGGTAGCGCCTCGTGAACTCATCTTCGGGGGTAGAGCACTGTTTCGACTAGGGGGTCATCCCGACTTACCAACTCGATGCAAACTGCGAATACCGAAGAATGTTATCACGGGAGACACACGGCGGGTGCTAACGTCCGTCGTGAAGAGGGAAACAACCCAGACCGCCAGCTAAGGTCCCAAAGTCATGGTTAAGTGGGAAACGATGTGGGAAGGCACAGACAGCCAGGATGTTGGCTTAGAAGCAGCCATCATTTAAAGAAAGCGTAATAGCTCACTGGTCGAGTCGGCCTGCGCGGAAGATGTAACGGGGCTAAACCATGCACCGAAGCTGCGGCAGCGAACGTATCACCCAAGACAATTTCACTGATGTGGATAACGATTGACGGAGCGAAGCGACGTCAATGCGCCCATTAAAGTCGAGTTGGCTTAGGGATACGTTCGTTGGGTAGGGGAGCGTTCTGTAAGCCTGCGAAGGTGGACTGTGAGGTCTGCTGGAGGTATCAGAAGTGCGAATGCTGACATAAGTAACGATAAAGCGGGTGAAAAGCCCGCTCGCCGGAAGACCAAGGGTTCCTGTCCAACGTTAATCGGGGCAGGGTGAGTCGACCCCTAAGGCGAGGCCGAAAGGCGTAGTCGATGGGAAACGGGTTAATATTCCCGTACTTGGTGTTACTGCGAAGGGGGGACGAAGAAGGCTAGGCCGGCCGGGTGACGGTTATCCCGGTTTAAGCGTGTAGGTGGGCAGTCCTGGTAAATCCGGTCTGCTGTTAACACTGAGGCGTGATGACGAGTCTCTACGGAGATGAAGTGGTTGATGCCCTGCTTCCAGGAAAAGCCTCTAAGCATCAGGTAACACGAAATCGTACCCCAAACCGACACAGGTGGTCAGGTAGAGAATACTCAGGCGCTTGGGAGAACTCGGGTGAAGGAACTAGGCAAAATGGTGCCGTAACTTCGGGAGAAGGCACGCTGGCAGTAGGTGAAGTGGCTTGCCCATGGAGCCGAAGCCAGTCGAAGATACCAGCTGGCTGCAACTGTTTATTAAAAACACAGCACTGTGCAAACACGAAAGTGGACGTATACGGTGTGACGCCTGCCCGGTGCTGGAAGGTTAATTGATGGGGTTAGCGTAAGCGAAGCTCTTGATCGAAGCCCCAGTAAACGGCGGCCGTAACTATAACGGTCCTAAGGTAGCGAAATTCCTTGTCGGGTAAGTTCCGACCTGCACGAATGGCGTAATGATGGCCAGGCTGTCTCCACCCGAGACCCAGTGAAATTGAACTCGCAGTGAAGATGCTGTGTACCCGCGGCAAGACGGAAAGACCCCGTGAACCTTTACTATAGCTTGACACGGAACATTGAACCTTGATGTGTAGGATAGGTGGGAGGCTTTGAAGCATGTACGCCAGTACGTGTGGAGCCAACCTTGAAATACCACCCTTTAATGTTTGATGTTCTAACTTAGCCCCGTTATCCGGGGTGAGGACAGTGTCTGGTGGGTAGTTTGACTGGGGCGGTCTCCTCCCAAAGAGTAACGGAGGAGCACGAAGGTTGGCTAATCCTGGTCGGACATCAGGAGGTTAGTGCAAAGGCATAAGCCAGCTTGACTGCGAGAGTGACGGCTCGAGCAGGTACGAAAGTAGGTCTTAGTGATCCGGTGGTTCTGTATGGAAGGGCCATCGCTCAACGGATAAAAGGTACTCCGGGGATAACAGGCTGATACCGCCCAAGAGTTCATATCGACGGCGGTGTTTGGCACCTCGATGTCGGCTCATCACATCCTGGGGCTGAAGTAGGTCCCAAGGGTACGGCTGTTCGCCGTTTAAAGTGGTACGCGAGCTGGGTTTAGAACGTCGTGAGACAGTTCGGTCCCTATCTGCCGTGGGCGCTGGAAGATTGAGGGGGGTTGCTCCTAGTACGAGAGGACCGGAGTGAACGCACCGCTGGTGTTCGGGTTGTGATGCCAATTGCATTGCCCGGTAGCTACGTGCGGAAAAGATAAGCGCTGAAAGCATCTAAGCGCGAAACTTGCCCCGAGATGAGTCTTCCCTGGGATTTTAAGTCCCCTAAAGGAACGTTAAAGACCATGACGTAGATAGGCTGGATGTGTAAGTGCAGCGATGTATTGAGCTAACCAGTACTAATGAACCGTGAGGCTTAACCTTACAACGCCGAAGGCGTTTTGAGACGAGAGACGAAGAGAATTATTGAGCTTGTTGAAGGATTGAAGTTCGTGGTTGTGCGAATATGTAAAACATAAGTACAACGGCGAGCGTAACGAATATGCCTGGCGGCGATAGCGCGGTGGTCCCACCTGACCCCATGCCGAACTCAGAAGTGAAACGCCGTAGCGCCGATGGTAGTGTGGGGCTTCCCCATGCGAGAGTAGGGAACTGCCAGGCTCTTAATTTAGAAAGAAACAGAAGGCCACTCGGAAGAGTGGCCTTTTTGTGTTTATGGGGTTTATAACGGCGATTGCGGAGTGTTGTGATAAAAAGCTGTAGCGCCGAGGGTAGTGTGGGGTTTCCCCCTGCGTTGCAACGCAACGGCCCGAAGGGTGAACCGCGAAGAGGTTCATCAACTGTCAGGCTTTTAATTTAAAGAAGAAACAGAAGGCCACTCGAGAGAGTGGCCTTTTTGTGTTTGGAGCATTCTACTTTCCAAATTCAGTCCGGTAGATCATTGCTAATTGCCCCGCATGTCTGAGTCAGATATTCCCAAACCTCAACAAACTCTTTTATAACTATCAAGAAAACTATAACGCTAGTGACAAAATTTTTGTGATCTATACAACACTTTACCCGGGCTTATCCTATAGTTAAGGAGTATCGCTCAGGTATTTTGACACTAAACCTAGACCGTCCGTGGAAGCCTGTAGTCAATCGGTGACAGTTTAATATCATTTAATTCAATTAGTTATTATCCTATGTTGCCAAATTGTTCCTATTGAACATCTATATTGTCTCTGTTTAACGACACATTTGGGCAGTAAAGTAGGGTAAAAATATTAACTAATTGAATATAAATGTTTTTCAAACTGGCCTGCTTCTTGCAAAGCTTTTTGTGAATAGCAGGATGATTTCTACAGTTGCGATATTCCACAAGGACGATTAGCCAGACATTGCCAGAAGGCTTTACTTATAGAGGTGGTTATCAATGAAAAAGAATCTTTTTGTTCATTCTACAGCGGCCATTTTATTGACGGCCTTAATGGGTAGCAGCACCGCATTTGCTGAAGAGACTACAGCCGCTAAGGCTGAAAGCGTCGTGAAAGATCTCGGTTCCTCTATTGAAACTTCAGTAGATAAAGCAGGAACTGAAATCGGTAAATCAGTGAAGAAAGTCGATGGCTTTATGGACGACAGCACTATTACCGCGAAAGTAAAAAGCGGCCTGCTGGATAACAAAGCCATACAGTCTACCGATATCTCTGTCAAAACCAGTTCGGGCGTTGTGACGCTGCACGGTTTTGTCGGTAGCGATGCACAAAAAGCTCAGGCCGAGGATATCGCTAAGAAAGTTGAAGGTGTGAAATCTGTCAGTAATAAACTTCAGGTACAACAGGGTAAAGAAAGCTCTGTTGAAGGCTACGTAAGCGATACTGCAATTACCAGCGAAGTGAAAGCTAAGCTGCTTGCCGACAGTATCGTTCCTTCTCGAACCGTTAAGGTTCAAACCAGTGAAGGTGCGGTACTCCTGAGTGGCACAGTAAAAACTCAGGATCAAAAAGATCAGGCGGAGCGCGTTGCTGCACAGGTTAAAGGCGTAAAGAGCGTTAAAAACGATATTTCGATTAAACATTAATACGAAAGCAGGGTAAGGCGACACCTTACCCTTAATCAACTTACTCAGGAGGCCATCATGATGAATAGCGACATTATTCTGGGCAGGTTAAAGCAGTGGAAGGGCAGCGTGAGAGTGTGGTGGGCCGAGTTTGCTGGGATGGAGGATGAGTTCTTCGCCGGAAACAGCGACTGGCTTTCAGGCATACTGCAAGAAGACTACGGGAAAGAGCAGGAGCGTCAGGAGCTGGAAACTAAAGTGAGTCACTAGCTCTACAGATTTCTTCTTTTTCACGGTCGCCTTTGAGCGATCGTGGACTGTCTTAGCCATTGCTTAGCTACATATTCCTTCACCGAAATCAACTCTCTGCTATAGTCAGCGACAAAAGGCGTTTTGACTTTCAGGAGAGCGCAGGTGAAAGCCTCTTTTATTGATACCCATTGCCACTTTGATTTTCCACCGTTCCTTGACCATGAAGAGGAAAGCCTGCGGTTGGCTCAAAACAGCGGCGTTGAGCGTCTGATCGTGCCAACGGTGACCCGAGATCGGTTTAACGCAGTTACGCAGCTGTCAGCCCGTTTTCCATATATATACGGGGCGTTGGGTTTACACCCTCTCTATATTAATCAGCATAGTGATGATGATGTTGCAGAGCTTGAGGTTCGGTTGTCTAGGGCAGATAGGCGAATCGTTGCTGTGGGGGAAATTGGTTTGGATGAGTATATGGAAGAGCCTCAGATCGCTCGCCAAGAGACGCTGTTTTTGGAGCAGCTAAAGCTGGCCAAGCGTTTTGATCTCCCAGCCATACTGCACTCTCGAAGGACTCACGACCGGCTGGCTAAGCTACTTCGGCAGGTAAAGCAAAGCAGGACAGGCGTTGTGCATGGCTTTTCCGGCAGCCTGTCTCAGGCGCTGGCGTTCACTCAGTTAGGCTATTTTATCGGCGTTGGCGGAGTGATTACTTATGACAGAGCGCAAAAGACTCGTAGAGCGATAGCGGCACTTCCGCTAGAGTCTCTTCTGCTTGAGACCGATGCGCCAGATATGCCGCTGGCGGGATTTCAGGGGCAGCCTAATAGGCCTGAGCGAATTGCCCATATATTCACTGCGCTCTGTCAGCTTAGGGAAGAGCCGCCCCAGCGTATTGCCGAGCAGATTTATTTGAATACGATGGCTCTGTTCTGGCCTGCTCAGCGATAGGGCTTCTTTTTATGGAGGCGTTTCTTTTTCTGCACTGCTGCTCTGTCGGTTTTTTCGCTGTAGATGTCCGCATGCGGGTGATCTACTGCCGTTAGTGATGCTTTTCCGCTTTCAGCCCGACGAGTCAGAATCGCTCTGGCCAGTATAAAGCCAACTGCAGCGGCCAGTACTAGCATTAATCTCAGCATATTAGAGGTGCTGTTGAGTTCGGCTGTTTCAGCTTCAGAAACTCGGGTATCCAGCGTTAGACGAACGAAGCCTAGCAGGCCATCCTGGCCTTCAATCATTTCGACAATTTGCTGGTTCTGTGAAATATCCGTGCCTTTTTTATCAATCGTCAGCCGTTCGCGAACGCTGGCCGGTTCGCCTTCCTGCGCGATAAGTGCCCCGCTGGCACGATACACGGACGCGTCGAGGACGCGACTATTTTCAACGACGTGCTGCAAGATAGCGCGGATCTGTGGCTCATCGCTCTCCTCTGTTGGCTCATCCATCATGGGAGCCAGAGCAAATGTCATCTGTTTAGCAAGGGTTCGGGCCAGATCTCTGGCCTGTTTTGCTTGTGTCGCCTGACCGTTTAGGCTGAAATAGGTGATTCCCTGCATCAGCACGCCCAGCAGAAGTAGGCAAAACAGAACGATAGCGATTCGGTGCAGTTGAAACTTTAGGTTGAGCCGCCTTGTCATGTCGCTATCTCGTATGCTGAAGAATGTTTTATGTTGCCAGAACTCTATCAGTTAGGATAGGTTTGAGCGCTGTTTGTCGGCTGAAAGTTATTTTGTCGTTTCGCCTCGTATTTTGAAGGAGTTGTTGTATGCCAATTAGTCTGACCTATAGCGATCTGCCCGCAGAGATCGACTGCTGGCCTGGGCTACCGCTGTCCCTGAGCGGCGATGAGGTGATGCCCCTCGATTATTGGGCTGGGCACACCGGTTGGCTGCTGTATGGAGAGGGGCTAAATAAACAGCGTCTGTCTGAGTTTCAGCGTCGGCTAAATGAGCCGTTGGTTGTCGTATCCGCTTGGACTGTTGAAGAATATCAGGTTGTGCGCCTAGCGGGAGTGCTTTCTGCCAAGGCCAAGAAAATGGCGGAAGAGCATCGACTAGACGTCGCCCAAATGGGAAGTTTACCCTCTCTGCGTTCTCCCGGGCTTCTGGTCATGGATATGGACTCTACGGCGATTGAAATTGAATGTATTGATGAAATAGCGCGTCTGGCCGGAGTAGGTGAACAGGTTGCAGAGGTGACTGAACGCGCAATGCGTGGTGAATTGGACTTTGCCGCCAGCCTGCGCCAGCGGGTTGCCACGCTTAAGGATGCAGATGCCTCCATTCTCGAATCCGTTCGGCAGCGTCTGCCGCTCATGCCTGGGCTCACAACGCTGGTTGAGCGACTGCACGAAGCGGGATGGCGGGTTGCTATCGTCTCGGGGGATTTACCTATTTTGCTGACTACCTGCGTGACCGCCTTAACCTGATTTCCGTCTCGGCTAACCAGCTGGGCATTAAGCAGGGTAAGCTAACGGGCAAGGTCGTTGGGCCGATTGTCGATGCCAAATTTAAAGCACAAAAGCTCCAGCAGTTGGCAGAAGAGTTGTCTATTCCTATGAGTCAAACGGTGGCTATTGGCGATGGTGCAAACGATCTAAAAATGATCAAGGTGGCGGGTTTAGGCATTGCCTACCACGCCAAGCCTAAAGTGTATTCTAAGTCCAAAGTGGCGATCCGCGTTGCGAACCTGCTTGGGGTACTGTGCATTCTATCGTCCAGCCTGAATCACGAGGGCAAATAGATTTAGGCACCCCGTACGGTCGAGTAGCGTTGAGTTAATGAGGAGTCGTCATGGCAAAGCCTGTTAAACGCGCGTTCGTATGTAACGAATGCGGAGCGGACTATCCGCGCTGGCAAGGGCAGTGTAGCGCCTGTCAGGCGTGGAACAGCATTACAGAAATCCGTCTGGCGGCAGCGTCCTCCAACCGTCAGGATCGTTTTTCCGGCTATGCAGGAGACGCTGGCGTTTCAAGAGTGCAGAAGCTGTCGGAGATTAGTCTAGAGGCGCTTCCTCGCTTTTCCACGGGATTTAAAGAGTTCGATCGCGTGCTTGGCGGCGGTGTCGTACCGGGCAGTGCCATTCTTATCGGCGGTAACCCGGGCGCAGGGAAGAGTACACTGCTGCTGCAAACCATGTGCAAGCTAGCCGGGCAGATGAAAACCCTGTACGTAACCGGCGAAGAGTCTCTGCAGCAGGTTGCGATGAGAGCGCATCGTCTGGGGCTCCCCACTGAACACCTTCAAATGCTGTCGGAAACCAGCATTGAGCAGATTTGCCTGATTGCCGAGCAGGAACAGCCCAAGCTGATGGTTATCGATTCCATACAGGTCATGCATATGGCTGACGTGCAGTCTTCCCCCGGCAGCGTTGCGCAGGTGCGGGAAACGGCGGCCTATTTGACGCGCTTTGCTAAAACCAAGGGCGTAGCCATCATTATGGTCGGCCACGTGACCAAAGACGGCTCGCTGGCCGGGCCGAAGGTGTTGGAGCACTGTATCGACTGTTCCGTACTGCTTGACGGTGATGCAGACTCTCGCTTTAGAACGCTGCGCAGCCATAAAAACCGCTTTGGTGCGGTAAACGAGCTTGGCGTTTTTGCCATGACAGAGCAGGGGCTTAAAGAGATTAACAATCCGTCGGCTATCTTCCTGAGCCGAGGTGAGGAAGTGACCTCCGGCAGCTCAGTGATGGTGCTGTGGGAAGGTTCCCGCCCTCTGCTGGTTGAGATTCAGGCGCTGGTCGATCACTCTATGCTGTCAAATCCTCGGCGGGTGGCGGTAGGCCTTGAACAGAACAGGCTGGCACTGCTTTTAGCTGTGCTGCATCGCCATGGCGGCCTACAGATGGCCGATCAGGACGTATTTGTTAACGTGGTTGGCGGCGTGAAAGTGACAGAAACCAGTGCCGATCTGGCGCTGCAGCTGTCTTTGGTGTCCAGCCTTCGCGATCGCCCACTGCCGGAAGATTTGGTGGTGTTCGGTGAGGTGGGGCTGGCGGGTGAGATCCGCCCGGTACCCAGCGGGCAGGAGAGAATTATTGAGGCCGCCAAGCACGGCTTTAAGCGAGCCATCGTGCCGTTTGCTAACGCGCCAAAGAAGCCGATCCCCAATATGCAGGTTTTCGGCGTGAAGAAGCTTTCTGATGCGCTATCCGTTTTAGAGGATTTGTAAGCAAAAAATTGAAAACCCGCGCGGGCAGAGTGCCTGCGCGGGTTTTATCATTTCCCGTTAGTCTACTAACGGGCTTAGGCGCTGAAGCAGCGGGTCCAGATACTGGTTAACCTGCTTATAGATGTCCTCATTAAGCGCGTTATAGAACCGGTGATTGTCCATCTTCGGCGTGAAGCTGTCCCCTGTTTGAACCATCTGAGCCGTTGCCTGCTCGTAGTCGTTGAATGCGCCAACGGCCATACCGGCGTTAATCGCACAGCCAACGGCGGCCGACCCTTTCATGGCGTTACGGCTGGTCGGGACACCAAACACGTCAGCAAAGATTTGCATAAACAGATCGCTGTTGGCTCCTCCGCCTGAAATAATCAGGTGGCGGAACGGGACTTTTAGCTCGTCGGCCATCTTGTCCATATGATTTTTCATCGTAAAGGCGATGCCTTCCAGCACAGAGCGGTACATGTGGGCGCGGGTGTGGCGGCCGTCAAAGCCTATCATCGCGCCCTTGCGAAATTCGGCTTCTGACGGCGGCGCCCAGTCGTGAATGGTAATCAGGCCTTCGCTTCCCGCAGGAACCCGCGATGCCTCCTGATTGAGCAATTCCTCAATGCTGTGGCCTTTCTCTTCCGCCTCAGCCAGCGCGGCGGCGCCAAACTGATCGCGGAACCAGCTGATGGTCCACATGCCGCGCCGTACGCCCATGCACTCATACAGATAGCGCCCTGGAATCGACGCCTGGAAGGGCCAAAAGTTTTTCGCATCCTTAAGGTTCGCCTGGCCGTGCACCATGGCACCGATATAGGTGCCGAGAGAGATCAGCGCGACGCCTTCGTCCAGTGAACCGGCGCCCAGAGCCTCTACGGCCTTGTCGTGCGCCGTGGCGACCACCGGAATGCCTGAAGGTAGGCCGACTTCTTTTGCCGCGATTTCGCTAAGGTGACCCAGTATCTCACCCGGCTTGACGACGTCGAAAACGCGATCGCGCGTCAGGT
Organism: Leminorella richardii; assembly: GCF_900478135.1. Taxonomy (NCBI): domain Bacteria; kingdom Pseudomonadati; phylum Pseudomonadota; class Gammaproteobacteria; order Enterobacterales; family Budviciaceae; genus Leminorella; species Leminorella richardii. Next base: position 2,862,482 of record NZ_LS483470.1, on the reverse strand, counting down.
TGCAGCTTTTCCACGCTTCAGGGTCTTTGCTCCAGTCCAGCGTATCGTTGTCCATCGGCCACCAGCCAATGTAGTTGGCGCAGGTATCTTTAAACTCACCGGTCAGACGGTGAGTGATATAGCCGGAGGTAGTGGTGACGTAGTGTACGTCCTTATAGGCGTCGATGTATTCATACGGTCGGTTTAGCCGCTTGTCCATCCAGTTGATAACCGGGTAGGCCAGCTCGCCGTTCTTTTTCAACAGCACGCGACAGCAGCGGATAATGCAGACGCCCATCGCCAGAATGTCTTCCCCTCGTCCGCCTAACTGGGTGAAGTCGGCCATTGCTCGCCGAAAGGCCACTTTAAGCGAGTCCCACAGGTCGTCATCCGGGTGCTCCGCCAGCAGCGGCGCGGGAATATCCATCTTGCGCAGCGCCTGTTTGCCTTCGCAGACTATTTTTCCGCTAAGGTCGAAAATGACGACTTTGGCGCTCTGGGTGCCAACGTCTACCCCCATCAGGTATTTGTTACTCATAGCTAATCCTCGTTGTTTCAGTCGCGCGGCTATTCCGTTGCCTGCTGCGTAGCCGGCTGGCGCTGCTGTGCGCGTTTCATATTGTTAAAGAGCAAAAAGGTAAACAGAATGACCAGGCAGGAGGCGCTCAGCCCCATGAGCCACATGTTGTTGTAGACCTCAGCGGGCGGCAGGGTGTCTTGCCAGTAGCCGACGACGGGATAGACGAAAACGTCGGGCAGAAAGCCGATAACCGAACAGATGCCGACAGTGGTTCCCATAATGTACTGCGGCGTGCGTGCCTCGCCGATGCAGGCGAAGTAGAGTCCGCGCGACGCATAGCAGGCAAAGGCCATAAGCAGAATAAGACCGATTCCCACCGCGACAGAGCCCGGATTACGGTTTGTCACCAGCAGAACGCCCAGCGTAACCACGCTGATGACGGCGAGAAACTGAATAACGCGAGTCGGAGATTTAAAGCGGCTATAGGTTGTGATAAGGCCGCCGATAGGGCCGCACATGGCGCGAAAGATCTTGTTGATGACGATGCCCATATAGCTGGCTGCGACCAGCGTCATGCCGTACATTTCAGTCAGATAGTTGGTCGAGTAGCTAAGGATGGCGTAGATGGTATAGACGCCAAAGATGATCATACTGCAATACCAGGTCGTGCTGATTTTCAGCACTGAGAGGATATCGCTGAGCTTGAAGCCGTTTTTTCTTTTGACGCACCGCTTTCTTCACGGGAAGTATAGCCGTCGCTAACGAAGAACCAGCAGAGTACGCCGAGGAAAATGTAAACGCCGCTGTAAATTAAAATCACAGTCTTCAGGCTGTTGGGATCCTCCGGCATGAAGAGAGAGAAGATCCACATGGTAAACACCGCTAACAGCATAACGCCGACGCCGCGCAGCCCCTCCATCCAACCCATGATCTTTCCCTGTTCTTCATGGTTGCCCAGAAGCGAGGCGGCCTTGATGGAAACGGACCACAGCAGCAGGATGGTCGTGATGGCGAAGGCGACCTGAATAAAGATCATGACCCAAAAGGGTGGATAGACGGACATCAAAAGCCCCAGTAGCCCGGTGGCAATCATAGCGAACGTCATGGTTTTTCTGTGGGAAAGTTTGTCGGCAATAACGCCGCTGGGCGCGTAAAGAACGATAGCCGCAATGCCGAAGGTGCTCATGATGAGGCCGATTTCGGTATTGCTAAAACCCATAAATTTAGCCATGGGGATCTGATAGATATATCTCAGGTAGGCCAGATCGAAGCTGACCCCTCCGCTGATGCTGATGATGGCGAGCGTGATCCAACGGCGCATAGGGTGACTGTGCATGTGGTGGTCCCTGTCGTTGTTTGTTGATTTTTGGGCAAAAAAAAAGAGAAAAGTAAGCTTCCCGCCGGAGGGCAGGAAGTTACTTTTCTCATCATCTCTAGTAACTCATTTATTAATAGCATGCCGCTGTTAACATTTTCCGTGAGAATTATCACAAATCCTATTTGATAAAATGAGAATTAATTTTATTTATTTGATATTTAAATAAATATTTAAATGTGCATAGAATACTTGCCGCTCGGGGACGTTAATAATAGGTAAAAAAAACGTCAAAGCAGATTCTGTGAGAGATATCACGGAATACAAGACGACGGATGTGTTACTAATTTTAATAGTTACTAGAGATCATGAGAAAAGTAACTTCCTGCCCTCCGGCGGGAAGCTTACTTTTCTCTTTTTTTTTGCCTTTTTGTCAGGAATTCAAAGGAGTTAGATCATGTCATTGAGTGCGTTAGACGAGTTTTCATTAGACTTTTTTTCACTAAAAGGAAAAACGGCGATCGTGACCGGCGGCAACAGCGGACTGGGTCAGGCGTTTGCGACAGCGCTGGCAAAAGCGGGCGCAAACCTGTTTATTCCAAGCTTTATCGCGGATAACGAAGCAACGCGTGAACTGATTGAAAAGCAGGGCGTGAAAGTGGAATTCATGCAGGTAGACATCACCGAAAAGGGCGCGCCGGCAAGAGTTATTCGCCAGTGCCTGGATACGATGGGTTCCGTTGATATTCTGGTCAACAACGCCGGCATCTGTAAGCTCAACAAGGTGTTGGACTTCGGGCGGGAAGACTGGGATCCGATGATCGACATCAACCTGACCGCTGCCTTTGAGCTGAGCTATGAAGCGGCGAAAGTGATGATCCCGCAGCGCAGCGGCAAGATCATCAACATCTGCTCGCTGTTTTCCTATCTGGGCGGACAGTGGTCACCAGCCTACTCTGCCACCAAGCACGCGCTGGCGGGCTTTACTAAAGCCTACTGCGACGAACTGGGCCAGTACAACATTCAGGTCAACGGCATTGCGCCCGGCTACTATGCGACCGAAATCACGACGCAGACGCGTAAAAACCCTGAAACCAACAAGCGCGTGCTCGACCACATTCCCGCTAACCGCTGGGGTGAAACCCAGGATCTGATGGGCGCCGCCGTTTATCTTGCAAGCCGGGCCTCCGACTACGTAAACGGCCATCTGCTGGTCGTCGACGGTGGCTATCTGGTGCGCTAACCGATTTGTTCTTTAACGCAGCGGTATGAAAAAAAGACGTACTGCCTGTATCAATAGTCGTAAGGAATCGTTATGTCGTTAAAAAGAGAAGTGATTGTTGAGAAGTTGAAAGAGATCGTGGGTGCGGAACGCGTGATCACGGATGAAAAAGTGCTGCAGAAAAACAGCGTTGACCGCTTCAGGAAATATGCGGATATCCACGGCGTTTTCACGCTGCCTCTGCCGGCGGCGGTCGTCAAGCTGGCGGACACTCAACAGGTCGCTGACGTGCTAGCGTTCTGTAATCAGCACGGCATTAACTGCGTGCCGCGTACCGGCGCTTCGGCGACGGAAGGCGGACTGGAAACCGTCGTGGAAAATTCCGTCGTGCTGGACGGTTCCGGCATTAACAAGGTGCTCAGCATCGATCCTGAGAATATGCAGGCGACAGCGCAGTGCGGCGTGGCGCTGGAAGTGTTGGAAAACCAGCTCCGGGCGCAGGGCTATACCACTGGCCATTCGCCGCAGTCTAAGCCTTTGGCGCAGATGGGCGGCCTAGTGGCAACCCGCAGCATCGGCCAGTTCTCAACGCTTTACGGCGCGATTGAAGACATGGTAGTAGGGCTGGAAGCCGTATTCCCTAACGGTGAAATCACCCGCATTAAAAACGTACCGCGCCGCGCGGCTGGCCCAGATATTCGCCACGTGATTATCGGAAACGAAGGCGCGCTGTGCTTCATTACTGAAGTGACGGTGAAAATCTTCAAGTTTATGCCGGAGAATAACCTGTTCTACGGCTACGTTTTGGACAACATGAAGACAGGCTTTAACATCCTTCGCGACGTCATGGTTGAAGGCTATCGTCCGTCCATCGCGCGCCTGTACGACGCGGAGGACGGCACGCAGCACTTTACCCATTTTGCCGACGGTAAGTGCGTGCTGATCTTTATGGCAGAAGGGGCAAAAGGGATCGCTGAGGCGACGGGAAAGGGCATCGAAGAGATTGTCGCTAAGTACCCCGAGTGCAAAAAAGTCGACAGTAAGCTTATTGAAAACTGGTTTAACAACCTGAACTGGGGGCCGGAAAAAGTGGCGGCTGAGAGAGTCCAGATCGCCAAAACCCATAACATGGGCTTTACCACGGAGGTTTCTGGCGACTGGAGCGTTATCAATAAGATTTATGAGAACGTGATCCACCGTATTCGCACTGAATTCCCGCACGCGGACGATATCACTATGCTGGGCGGACACTCTTCCCACAGCTATATCAACGGCACCAACATGTACTTTGTCTACGACTACAACGTCGTGGACTGTAAGCCAGAAGAGGAGATAGACAAGTACCATAATCCGCTCAACAAGATCATCGTCGAAGAGACGATCAAACAGGGCGGCTCAATGGTTCACCATCACGGCATCGGCAAACACCGCGTGCACTGGACCAAGGATGAGCACGGCTCTGCCTACTACATCCTTAAGGCGCTTAAGCAGGTTTATGACCCGAAAGGGATCATGAACGCTGGCACGATTTACCCTATTGAATAATGATGCGCTTCCCGCGTTCTGCCAAAAGCAGAACGCGGGCTTTTATTCATTTTTTGGACGTCAGTATGTCGTTATTGCTGAATGAGGAATCCACGATGTTGACTACACAGCGCACTCAGCAAGTACGGATGGACGATATCCCGCTAAACCGCTTTCACATCAAGATTGCCGGCCTGACGTTTGGCGCACACCTGACGGATGGCTACGCGCTTGGCGTTATTGGCTTTGCGCTGACGCAAATTAAGCCTCTGATGGGGCTAACGCCCTTTTGGGAAGGTATGATCGGCAGTTCGGCTCTGTTTGGCCTGTTTCTGGGCAGCCTGCTTTTAGGGTGGGTGTCTGACTATATTGGTCGTCAGAGAATTTTCAACTTCAGCTTTGTTATCATTTTTCTGGCCTCGTTTTTACAGTTTTTTGCCAATACGCCGGAGCAGCTGTTTTTCCTGCGCGTGCTGGTGGGCATTGGCCTCGGCGGCGACTATTCCGTTGGCCACACGCTGCTGGCCGAGTTTTCGCCTAGAAAACACCGTGGTCTGCTTTTAGGCTCATTCAGCGTGGTTTGGACTCTGGGCTACGTGTCGGCCAGCTTTATGGGACATTGGCTCGTCAATGCTGACGGCGAGGCGTGGCGCTGGCTGCTGGCTTCAGTTTCAGCACCTGCGCTGCTGATTATGCTTCTGCGCCGAGGGACGCCGGAGTCCCCGCGATGGCTGATGCGAAAAGGGCGTATCGAAGAGGCTCACGACGTGGTCAGGCGAGCCTTCGGCCCTCATGTCGTACTTAACGACGAAATTCCCGTTGAAACGTCCCATCATATTAAAACGCTGTTTTCTGAACGCTACTGGCGCAGAACGGCGTTTAACAGCATTTTTTTCGTCTGCCTGGTCATTCCCTATTTTGCCATTTACACCTATTTGCCGTCGGTGCTGGCGGCCATCGGCCTCGAGGAGAATTTCAGCACCGATCTGCTGCTCAACGGGCTGTTGATGATTGGAGCCCTGATAGGCATTTGGCTGACTCTGTGCTGCTCCCGCCGCAGCTTTCTGCTTTCCTCGTTTTTGGTGCTGGCGATAAGCCTGACCGGATTGGCGTTTATCCCATCTGCGCAGGCGGGCAGCCTGCTGGTGCTGTTTGCCATTTTTACGCTGACTATCTCCGCCGTCAGCAATCTGGTCGGCGTCTTTCCCGCCGAAAGCTTCCCTACCGACATTCGCTCACTCGGCGTTGGTTTCGCCACGTCCATGAGCCGGTTTGGATCGGCGATTGCTACTGGGCTATTGCCGCTGTCCACGCTGTCTTTCGGCATTCAGGGAACGATGCTTATTTTAGTCGCCGTGCTGCTCGTTGGGCTGGTGGTCTCCTTCCTGTGGGCACCAGAAACGAAAGACTTAACGCTGGTGGGCGCCTCCACGGTGAAAAACGATTTAGGGCAGGAGATGAGGTAAATGAAATCGCTAAACGTTACGCTGGGATTTCGGGCGTCTGCCGATTTAGCTGCGCTGGCCGAAAAGGACTGGCAGCCGGACGCCCGGCTTCGAATCGATACCCAGTATGTGCCAAGCATGCTCAACTGCTTTGATGAAAGTGCAGCGGAGCTGATGCTGAGGTTAAGAGATAGCGCTGAGGTGCAGAACGTCGAGCTGGCGCTCTGCGCATTGACGATAGACGACGGTCGGGCGGATCGCCATCTTAAGAATCTCGGCGCGCTGGGCTTTGGGGAAATGGTCAGAATCGACGCTTTGCCTGAGGGGATCGACCTGCGATTTAATCCTCAGGCAGCGGCAAAGATGGTGGCCGCTTGGCATGGGCATAGCCCGCAGCGCCTGATCGTTATGGGTATGGAGAGCGGCGACGGCGTTGATTTTCAAACAGCTCTGTGTCTTGCCGAAGCGCTCGGCTGGCCCTGTGTGACGCAGGTCAGCGACGTCTCCCTTCGGCCAGAGGCCAGCGGGGAAGTGAATGAGATAGTCGTTATTCGACGGGCCGAGGCGTGGAGCAAACTTTAACGCTGAGCCTGCCTGCGGTGCTGGCAGTGGGGAATTCGTCCGTCGCCAGCGCGCTGAGGGTACCGACGCTTAAGCAAAAGCTGGCGGCAGGCAAGATGCCGATCGTTCATTTAACGCCGCAGACGCTTGGCGTAGAAGATACGCTGCGTGAGGATGGCGTACAGCTTACTGCGCTGAATCGCCAGCTAAGTCGGCGGGCGGGATTAATTATTGAGGGCGCGACGCCTCGGGAAAAGGCCTCCGCGCTGTATCAGAACTACCTGAAAGAGAGGATGGGCTGATGAAAATTTCACTGGTTATGGACGCCGCTTCGCCCACTTTTATGCAGCAGGCCTGTGAGCTTGACGGATTTTTACAGCGCAGCAATATAGGAGCTGTAGAGGTGCGCCTGTGCCTGTTTTATCACGCGTCTATTCCAGAAAAACTGCCGGTGCTGAGCGCGTCTTTTTCCGGCGTGTGTTGGATCCAGACGCCCGAAAATGCGCCGACGGAGACGATGATTCTGCCGCTGCTAGCCCACTGTCAGTTGGAAAACCCTGAGCTTGTTCTGTTTCCCGGGCTTACCTGGGGAGCCGAGCTGGCCGTCAGGCTGGCCTGCCGCACGGGCGGCGTTTCTGCCGCTGGGGTTCAGCGCGCAGAAGAGGATAGTGGGGAGCTTTGCGTTCAAAAGTCAACGTATGGAAACCACATGTTGGCGACGCTGGCATTGGCGCGCAGGCCGTACTGCCTGTCTGTATCCCGAGAGGGCGTAAAGGCGGCAGAGCCAGCCCTGCGTAGCGACAGCGTTCAAGCGTTTCATCTGGCGATAGAAACGCTGCCTAGTTGGCTAAAAGGCACTGAAAGTCAGCGAGCGGAAGAGGCGTCTTCGTTGGAACAGGCCTCCATGCTTCTCGCCGTAGGGCAGGGCGTCGGCAGCGCGGCGGGTGCGCAGCGGGCGGCAGAGGCTGCCGATGCGATGGGCATGGCGTTCGGCGCAAGCCGCCCGGTTGTGATGAACGCCTGGTGCGGCATGTCTCAGCTGCTTGGCATGTCCGGCGCGTTGACCGCTCCCGATCTTTGCCTAGCCGCTGGCGTTTCGGGGGCGCCCGCGTTTTCCGTCGGCATTCGCCACGCCAGATTTATTGTCGCCATCAATAGCGATCCACAGGCGGCTATCTTTTCTCAGGCCGACGTTGGGATTGTCGATGACATGCTCCCGGTGCTTGAAGCGCTGGTTGAGTGCGTACAAAACGAATCGGCAGCGTAAAGGGCGAGACGGCTATGCGATTTATCATGGATTTACATACCCATACCGTCGCCAGCGGGCACGCCTACAGTACGCTAAAGGAAAACCTCGAGCAGGCTAGGCTGCGCGGCCTGTTAGCGATGGGTATTTCCGATCACGCCAGCGTTCCGCCCGCCCAGCCAATACCCTACTACTTGCGAAACTTTAAGGTTTTGACGCCTTACGTATTGGGCATTCGGCTGCTCAAAGGCGTTGAAGCCAACATTATTGATTTTGACGGTAACATCGACGTTGAAGGCAATGAACTGCGACGCTTGGACTATGCGATCGCAAGCCTTCACCAGCAAAACCTGACGCCGGGAAGTGAAGCGGAGAACACGCGGGCGCTTTGTGGCGCCATGAAGCATCCGATGGTAAAAATCATCGGTCACCCAAACGACGGCGTGTATCCGGTAGACTTCGCCTCTGTGGCAAAGGCAGCGGCCGAAAGCGGCGTGGCGCTGGAGCTTAATAACGCATCTTTGCGGCAAAACTCGGGAAGGGAAAGGCCAAAAGCGCTGGCGGTGGAGATGCTGAAACAGTGCGTGCGCTACGGAACCTGGGTGATTGTCGGCAGCGATAGCCACGTTTTTTACGACGTCGGCGAGTTTGGCGAGGCGGAAATTCTGCTGGAAGAGGTTGGTTTTCCTGAGGCGCAGATAGTCAATCTTGACCTGTCGCGCCTCGCCCATATCGGCATTTCTGTTTAAAGCTTAAGCTGCCAAACGCCGGTGTTGGTTGTAGAAACGGCGACGGCTCCCGCGTTCAGGGCATTGGTGGCATCTTCGCGATCGCAAACCAGCCCGCCGGCGATAATCGGAAGATTAACGCTTTCGGCAACCCACCCCAACACCTTAGGCATACAGCCGGGCAGGATTTCGATACAGTCCGGTTTGGACTGGGCAACCTGTTTGTCGATGCTGTGAAAAGAGATGGAGTCGAGTAAGAACAGCCGGTGAATGCCGTAAAATCCCTGCGCTTTAGCCGCTTTAATCATCGATGCTTTGGTACTGATAATGCCGTCAGCGTCAGTCACCAGCTTGAGAAAGTTAATGACGATTTCTTGATTTGACGTGCCGTCCAGCAGATCGACGTGAATGAAGGCAAACTTGCCCGCCTTTTTTATTTTCTGAACGATGGTGCCGATATTGCAGATATTGCCGTACAGAACGGAAATAATCTTACACTCTGACTGTAGGGCGGTATTCAGGCTTTCGGTATCTTTAACGGCGGCGATAATAGGATGCTGATTTAACAACGACAGTATGGACACTGTAAATACTCCGGGAGGTTTAATACTTTTCTATTTTGTGTGGTAAAACAAAGGGTAATACTATATCACGAATGCCGTTTTCAGTTTTGGAGGCGCTTCAAAAATATTTAACCAAACCGCATCGTAATGCCGTATCCCGCTTCGGGATAGCCCCACTGTGCCAGCGTTTCTTTGTCGCACAGCAGGCGGCAGGCACCGCACTCTAGGCAGCCGTGAAAGTCGACGCTCAGGCTGCCGTCCTCTGATTGCTGATAAAGCCTAGCGGGGCAGACAGACACTAGCACTGCTGCCGCGTGGCGATCCGGATGGTCAGCGGGATGATATGGGGGTGACCGGCGTTAACGTCGTATCGGTTCTTTGTCAGCAGGTCTTGTACTTTCACAGGCAGCGCCCTCCGCGGATCAGGTCTTTTATCAGATTCATCAGCCCTATACGACGAGCGTGCTTCCACAGGGTGGAGCGCAGCGGCAGGCCCGGCCGACTACTGATTTCGTACAGGTCGCGCATAAGATCGGCGCAGGCCTTAGGGTACTGAGTAAACAGGCGGGGCGTTTCTAACAGCATGTCCGGCAGTCTCTGATAGCGTTTAAGCAGAGCCCAGAGCCCGACAGTTTCCAGATTTTCCTGATATTTTCCTAGGGAAGCGGTGCTGAAATCGCTCCGATGGCGGGCGTCAATAAGCGTTTGAGCGGCGGCCTGTGCAGAGAGTATGGCCAGATCCATTCCCCGCACGGTATGCCCGCAGTTTAGGCACAGCCTCGCCGCGTCGCCGACGACGACGTAGCCTGCGCCAGACAGCGCGGGCAGACTGTTTAAACCGCCTTCCGGGATGAGTCTTGCGCCGTACTCAACGACTTCAGCGCCCTTCAGCAGCGGGTTTAGCGAAGGATGCGCCTTCAGGTTTTCTAAAAGCGCCAGCGGGCCCTCATTGTCTCCGTCAAATTGCGCGAGCGGACAGACAACGCCGAAGGAGAGGGTATCTCTATTTGTGTACAGAAAGCCGCCGCCCGGCTGCCCCTTTGTCGCAGCGCCCGCCAGCATCCAGGCCGCTCCTTCTCCCTGCCTCAGGGCAAAGCGCGCTTCGATTTCGTCAGAGGGAAGAGCCAGCGTCTGCTTGACGCCGATAGCCATCGTGTCGGGCGCTGGCTTGCTGATTAAGCCGTGCCGCTCGCCCAAGAGCGTATTGGCGCCCTCGGCCAGAACCACTGCGCTTGCGTACAGGCGGTCTTCCCCAATCGTGACACCCTTAACGACACCCTGTTCAACGATGAGTCCGTCTACCTGAACGCCGGTCAGGCACTGGGCGCCGGCCTGCTCTGCCTGCGCCATTAGCCAAGGGTCGAATCGAGCCCTCAGCACGCTGTAGGAGGTGGCGTCAGCAGCAAAGGGAGGATGCTGATAGTCAAGGGTAACCGCGCTGTCCTGCGTCAGCATCGAGAGCTTTTCGCGGGTGATTTGCCGCTCCAGCGGCGCGCTTTGGGCAAAGTCGGGAATAAGCGACGCCAGGCTGTAGGCATAAAGCCTGCCGCCGCTGAGGTTCTTGGAACCGGCGACGGCGCCCCTTTCCAGCAGCAGAACGCTTATTCCCGCGCGGGCAAGCTGCAAGGCGCAGCTACTGCCTGCGATGCCTCCGCCGATGACAATGACGTCAAACTCGTTCTCATGCATCTATCAATGCGCCTATACCGCAAATTTTTTACAGTATATCATTGGTTTTATTGATATTGTATCGAGTATAACGTTTTTCGAAACGTTCAGTATCTCTCAGGCTTTTATCAGCCTGAGAGATTAGGGAGGGATTAATACAGTATAACGGTCTTGCCGATGCTCTTTCCTTCACTCTGCTTTTGGTGCGCCAGCTCCACGTTTTCGACACTTAGCCCGTGAAGCGTTGTGCTCAGGCTTCCTTTTAATTTGCCTTCATCAATCAGGGCTGCAACACGTTGTAATATGCGCCCTTGTTCCGCCATGTCCGGTGTCTGATACATACTGCGGGTAAACATCAGCTCCCAGTGCAGGGCGACGCCCTTTGATCGAATCAGAGACTGTTCCAGCGGGGCGTGGCTTTCTACGATAGAGCAGATGTGGCCGAAGGGGGCAATAACGTCGCTGATGACGTCCCAATAGGCATCGGTATCGTTTAAGCAGAAAATATAGTCCACCTGCTTGATGCCGTGGCTAAGCAGGTTCTGTTTCAAATCGCGATAGTCAACTGTCAGCGAAGCGCCGCGATCCATACACCACTGAGCAGATTCAGGGCGTGAAGCGGTCGCTACGATGCGCACTTTGCTTTTAAGGGCCGCCAGCGGAATAGCCAGCGAGCCGACGCCTCCCGCACCGCCGATAATCAATAGGGTTTTGTCTTCCCCGGCGTCCTGAATTTTCAGATGTTCAAACAGGCCTTCCCAAGCGGTAAGGGCCGTCAGCGGAATGGCTGCGGACTCTGCCCAGCCAAGAGAGGCTGGCTTACGAGAAACCAGACGAGCATCAATAAGCTGATGAGTCGCATTACAGCCGGGTTTCGTGATATCACCTGCGTACCAAACTTCATCACCAATAGAGAAGCCTTGAACCTGTGCGCCTACGGCAACGACTGTACCGGCAGCGTCCCAGCCGAGTACGCGCGGTTGCGCTAGACCGTTCTTTATCAGGCCGGCACGAACTTTAGTATCAACCGGGTTCATGGCGATGGCTTTGATTTCAACTAACAGATCCTGAGGGCCAGGAGAGAGTTCAGGCTGGCTTAGACGGATAAACTGCTGTGGATGTTGGGGATCGACAGCAATGGCAAATGAGGTCATGGCATAATTCCTTGATGTAATAACAATGTTTTTCAGTCTATCCGCCGGGGGAGGGCGTGATAAGATGGATTTTTTAAAACAGACTGTTCGTAGATAGAGAACAATTATGTTTAAACAACTACAGGATATGGCGCTGTTTACCGTTGTGGTTGAGGCGGGTAGCTTTACCGTAGCGGCCAAGCGTGTGGGGTTACCCAAGTCCAGCGTAAGCCAGCGCATTAGCCACTTGGAGCAGCAGCTAGGGCTGCGCCTGTTGATGAGAACCACTCGTCAACTGAGCCTGACCTTTGCCGGAGAACGTTATTTGATTCACTGCCGGGAAATGCTGCAGGCGGCAGAGCGGGCAGAGCGATCCTTGGAGGAGCTGAAGGCTTCTGTCAGCGGTAGGCTTCGGATCACTGCGCCTGCGGGGCTGGCGGTGACACTGCTGGCGCCTATCGTGACGGATTTTCAGGAACAGTATCCGGAAGTCTCTATTGAGGTTTACGTTTCCGACACCGTTACCGATCTGGTCGCCGCGGGGTTTGATATTGGTATTCGCACCGGAAAGCCGCGTGATTCTAGCCTGATAGGGCGTTTTTTAGGCCACTATCCTAGACGGCTGGTGGCTTCTGAAGGCTACCTGTCACAGAGGGACGAGATTATCCATCCGTCGCAGCTGGCTAGCTACTCGTGTATTACCCACCGCGCGTGGTCGGAGTGTACGTTGCGAAAGGGGAAGTCTGTTTTTCACTGGTCAGCCTCTTCTCGCCATATTACCGACAATCTGCTGTATGCCCGGCAGTGTGCGATTTCCGGCGGCGGTATTGCCCTTCTGCCCGCGTTTCTGGCGACAGACGGAATAGAGCAGGGGCTGCTGGTTCCCGTACTGGAAGACTGGCAGGCAGAAAGTAACGAGCTGTATTTGGTATACCCGGAACGCAAGCTCAACACCTCTGCTCAGGAGCGCCTGATTGAGACAGTCATGCGGCATCCTTTGGTGGCGGCGCATTCAACAAAGCGGTGATCAACTATGCGGTGAATTAGCGCTCGGCGATGGCGCGCAGAGCGTCTGATTCAATGACAGTTAGCGCGTCGGGGGAAGATGAAAACGCCTGTAGCCAGAGCGTTCTGGCAACGTCGCTTGCCTGAATCGACTTCCATTTTCCGGGAAAATAGTGAAAGATCGGCGCGGCTATCTGCTCGGTTTTCCTCGGCTCTTGGCGTTCGCCAATAAGCATTGAGGGGCGGGCAATGCTCAAGTGGGGCCAACCTTGTGCTATCAGCTGCTGCTCCATTTCCCCTTTGGTACGGTTATAGAAAAACCACGAGCTGGCGCTGGCGCCAAGGGCACTAACTACCAGATAATGTGTGGCTCCAAGTCTGAGAGCGATATCTCCGCCGTAGATCGGCAGGGTGACGTCTGCGTAGTAAAACGCTTCTTTACTGCCTGCCGTTTTTTGCGTTGTGCCCAGACAACAGAAGGCAATGTCTATCGGTGATGTTAGCGTATTCAAAGCCTGCTTCAAGTCACTATTATTCGGGTTTTCAACCTTCTCTCCTAGGCCAGCCAGCGGGCGTCGAGTGGGCGCATAGATTCGGCTGACGTTTGGATCTGCAACAAGCAGCTTTAGCAGGTGGCTACCGACCAGCCCGGTTGCCCCTAAAAGCAATACGTTTATAGGCATATAAAGGCCTCTTTAAATAGAGAGTTGCGTATCATTATTGTGGCACAGCTGATTGAAAACGGCTAAAAAAAGGGAACTATATATTTAACTCCCTGTATGGGTATGAAAAAGCCCACTCTTGTGGGCTCATCATCCGGACTACTCGAAACCATAATCCCACGTAACAAACAGTCTAGTTTTCTCGAAAAGAGAAGTTGATATCGTGCCTGCCGCTCCTTCCATTTCGCCTCTAGGCAATGCCAGCAGGCTTATCGTTCCGCGGCGATCGCTCACCCAGCAGCCGTTCTGGAACTCTGCCATGCTGAATGGAGTGGTGCCGACAGAGATTTTCGCATAGCGAACGTGAGGACCTATCGCGCATCCATACCTAGTCGCGGGCTCATCGGTGAGGATGATATAAGTCATCATATTGTCCTTATCCACATCCTTATAGACCGCAATCATATCTGCGTATGACATGCTCCCAGTCTGCATTGCCAACAATGCGGATGTGATAAGTGCATTTGTTACCCATTTCTTCATGACATCTCCCCAATGTCTCCATTCCGTAGTTTTGTACTAAAATTCTCTTAGTATTTATCCATAAATGATCGACGATGATATTAGCCTCTACAATGGATACTGGAGGCATTTATGTCTGTTTTTTCCACACGATTGAAACAAGCAAGGCGGGCAGCTGGAATTTCCCAAGAATGGCTGGGCATCTTGGTCGGCATCGACGAGATGTCCGCCAGCGCACGAATGAATCAATATGAGCGCGGCAAGCACGAGCCGGATTTTGCGACCATTGAGCGCCTGGCTTACGTTTTGAAAGTTCCTGCGAGCTTCTTCTTTGCGGCTGGTGATGAAGAGGCGGAACTGCTGCGAGCATTCCATCCTCTTGACCAAACCAGCAAAGAAGCTGTTTTACGTTGCGCTCAAACCCAAGAGCGCCGGGATTAGTTTTCTGCTGGACCTTTGGTAGTCACCGTTGTGGCTACTTCCGCCAGGTTGTTGACGGTAGCCAGCAACTCAAAGGCAGTATCAGCCCACGTTTCCCCGCTCTCCCGTTCTTCGGCGGCATTGACAACCCCAGCAAGCAGCAAGCCGCTAAAAGCTATTGATGTAATGATCCTCTTCATACTGCTGTCTCCTTAAATAGCTATTCAATATCGATGTTTTGATTGCTTTAACGCGCAGCAATACTAAGGTTTTCTTAGTTTTTGATCAATAATGATGATGCGATTTATTGACGTTTGTCATGCAATTGGAATTTGTGAGGTCGTGACGGAAGCATTGATTGATCAATTAAAAAAGAGACGCCTTCATGTACAAACTTACTCTTCCGCGCATAGGACCAGAGCTCGATGCCGCAATATGCCGAAAGGTGTTTGGCATGCCGGAGTGGAAAAAAGCTGTTCTTCGGAAGATAAGGCTATTACCAAGATATTCGATGAAATGGGATAAGGCGTTACAGGTAACCAATTTCTTCTATGAAATGGACGCCAGCGACCCGCGTCTCAAGCGATATAATCAGTATATGGCAGGGTTTGGACCGACTAGGAAGGGTATTGCTGGGAACGTTATTGTCTGGTCGTGCCCCAGCAACGTTTGTCAGGCTGCGATTTACGCTCTTAGTATTTTCAAATAGACGATTAGGATGAGGAATATTATGCAGACAGCACTATGCAACACAGTAAAAGTTATTAATAGCGGAAGAACACGAATCTCCAACCTTTCTGATAACGTGCAAGAGATCGTGTTTCATGTTCATGGCCCAGACGGAAAGTCGATTGATATTCAACAGCTTGACTTCAATAGAGCCATTAATGAGATGACGAGCGAACTGGTTGCAACGGGCTCCAGCACGATCAGTTGTCATTTCGATATAAGTGAAGGTTGGCTTATAGTTGATTATCAGACAAATCAAGCATTGGACAAAGATGAACAACTTCGTGTGAAGAACATCGTTTCGCGTTGCTGCAATATCTTTCGATGAAATAAAGTTCTTCGGACTTATCACCTACGCCACTTAGAAAGTCATATACAAAAATTATGTCCGCTTTTGCCGTCATCGCACGGTTACAATCGATTGTGCGTTTTCTAGTTATGCTCACGTAATATCCTCATACGATTTCTTCAAAAATAGGCATACTTAGCATTTTATCAAATTTGAATAACTCAATCTACAACCGAAAGCTCTCCCTAATACTGCATCTACCCGTTCCATTGTCTTATACTTCACGTTCCCCTGATTCAGGCGGAACGTGAACTCGTCTATATACCGCTGTAGGTGCTTGCCGCTGAAGAAGTGGTACGTGCCGTAGAATCCGCGCTTCAACAGCGCCCACACGCTCTCAATGCTGTTCGTGCTTGCCATCCCATCAACGAACTCTTTCGCCGAGTGATTGACCGGATGGTGGCTGTATTCCGGCATTCCCTTGTACGATGCGTGCTCATCGGTGCAGAGCACGGAACCAGGCGCGACTACCGCCTTCACGGCTGCCTGAATAGCCTTCGCGCTCGTGCTGCTCAGAACCATGGCTCTCACAGCTCCACCACGCTCTATCATGCCAATGACGGGGATCTTGCCGACAGTTCCGCGGCCCGCGTTCAGCTTCTTGCTTGCATGCTTGTTGGTCTCTTTGCCGCCAATGTAGGTCTCATCGACCTCGACGATTCCTGACAGGAATCCGTTCTGGCCATCATCATTCTTGCCGAATGCCGACCGGATCCTCTGCAGCAGGAACCACGCCGACTTTTGCGTTATCCCGAGCTCCTTCGACAGCTGGAGCGATGAGATACCTTTTCTGGCGGTGACGACCTGATAGATAGCAAAGAGCCACTTGTGCAGCGGTATGTGCGATCGCTCGAATATCGTTCCGGTTCTGACAGTGAAGTCCAGCGGGCACGCAAGGCAGCGATAGTAGCCCTCAATCTTCCGCTTCTGAATACGATGGACGGAGCCGCATTTGGGACAGCGGGGATGGTCTCCCCAGCGTTTGCTCTCGATATAGGCTCTGGCTGATTTCTCGTCAGGAAATTTCTGAATAAACTGAAAGACGCTTATAGTAATTGAACACATAATGAAATTAGGTAGTCATGTATATAATTCCCTAAAAAAATGCCCCTGACAGGCAGGGGCATAAATGAAAATTGCGGTAGAGTTCGCTTATTTAGCGATTCTTTTGTACTTAATACGGTGTGGCTCAAGGGCATCGGCGCCCAGAGTGCGCTTCTTCCACTCTTCGTACTCGGTAAAGTTACCTTCGAAGAACTCCACCTTGCCTTCGTCAACGTAGTCCAGAATATGCGTTGCGATGCGGTCAAGGAACCAGCGGTCGTGCGAGATAACCATTGCGCAGCCTGGGAACTCCAGCAGGGCGTTCTCCAGCGCGCGCAGGGTTTCTATGTCAAGGTCGTTGGTTGGTTCGTCGAGCAGCAGCATGTTGCCGCCGACCTGCAGCAGCTTGGCTAAATGCAGGCGCCCGCGCTCACCGCCGGACAGCTCACCAACGCGCTTGCCCTGATCGGTACCTTTGAAGTTGAAGCGGCCAACGTAGGCTCGGCTCGGCAGTTCAACGTTGCCGATCTTCATGATGTCCAGACCGCCGGAAACCTCTTCCCACACCGTTTTTTTGTCGTCCATCGCATCGCGGAACTGGTCGACGGAGGCAAGTTTTACCGTCTCGCCTAGCGTGATGCTGCCGGAGTCCGGCTGCTCAGCGCCGTTAATCATGCGAAATAGCGTAGATTTACCCGCACCGTTCGGGCCGATAATGCCGACGATAGCGCCTTTAGGGATAGAGAACGACAGATCGTCGATAAGCACGCGGTCGCCGTAGGACTTGGTCAGGTTCTGCACTTCCAGTACCTTGTCGCCGAGGCGAGGCCCTGGTGGAATAAACAGCTCACTGGTTTCGTTACGCTTTTGATACTCGACGCTGTTGAGTTCTTCAAAGCGGGCTAAACGAGCCTTGCCTTTAGCCTGACGGCCCTTGGCGCCTTGACGAACCCACTCCAGCTCTTTCTCAATAGACTTGCGGCGTGCGGCTTCAGCAGAGGCTTCCTGCGCCAGGCGCTGGTCTTTTTGTTCAAGCCAAGAAGAGTAGTTGCCTTCCCACGGAATGCCTTCGCCGCGGTCAAGCTCAAGGATCCAGCCGGCGACGTTGTCGAGGAAGTAGCGGTCGTGGGTAATAGCGACCACAGTGCCTTCGTAGTCGTGCAGGAAGCGCTCCAGCCAGGCGACGGATTCGGCGTCCAAGTGGTTGGTTGGCTCGTCGAGCAGCAGCATGTCCGGCTTTTCCAGCAGCAGACGGCACAGCGCAACGCGGCGGCGTTCACCGCCTGAAAGGTGTTCGATTTTGGCATCCCAAGCGGGGAGACGCAGCGCGTCGGCAGCGCGCTCTAGCTGGTTGTCTAGATTGTGGCCGTCGTGAGACTGAATGATGGCTTCCATTTCAGCCTGCTGCTTGGCCAGTTTGTCGAAGTCAGCGTCCTCTTCGGCGTAGGCGGCGTAGATTTCATCTAGGCGGGTCAGGGCGTTTTTTACTTCGCTAACCGCTTCTTCAACCGCCTCGCGTACGGTCTGCTCCGGATTCAGCTTCGGCTCCTGCGGCAGGTAGCCGATCTTGATGCCGGGCTGCGGGCGTGCTTCGCCTTCAATATCGGTATCGATACCCGCCATAATGCGCAGCAGGGTAGATTTACCCGCGCCGTTCAGGCCAAGCACGCCGATTTTTGCGCCGGGGAAGAAGCTTAAAGAGATATTTTTCAGAATGTGCCGCTTGGGAGGAACAACCTTTCCAACGCGGTGCATGGTATAGACGTATTGTGCCATAGCCTTATGATATCCATTGATATGGTAGTGTACAGAATTGCTGCCTATTGTAGCGTTTATCAGGGGGAAGTCTATTTTATCCGCGCGGCCTGTAGCAGCTCTGCGGGAAAGATCGCATGGCAAATGTAAAAGTAAGACTCACGTTGAACGCTATGATAAAAAAGGGCTCTAACCAGCGTCAGGCAAGATGAAACATGGACTACAGGGATAACCTATACTGTATACGTTTACGAACGGCCTGAGCGAGTGACATTCAACGGTTAAGAAAGAGAGGATTCGGATGAGGGATGGTTGGCAAAAATTAGTAAAAAGCGGCTCTGTAGCGGTTGGACTGATGACAGTGTTCTCACTGCAAAGCGCCTGGGCTGATTCGCTAAACGCCCAGCGAGAGCGGTATCAGCAGATTAAAAGCGCTTGGGATAGCCAGCAAATGGACGAAGTTGCTCGACTGCTGCCAACGCTCAAAGAGTACCCGCTGTACCCCTATCTGGAGTATCGCCAGCTGACGCAGGATTTAACCACCCTTGATCTGAAACAGGCAAATCGCTTTATGGTGCGTTATCCAACGCTTCCTCTTGCTAATAATCTAAAAACCAACTTTATCAATGAGCTTGCCCGGAGGCAGGACTGGAAAGGCATTGTGCAGTTTACCCAGAATGCGCCGACCTCTGTTGCAGCTCGCTGTAACTTTTATTATGCCAAGTGGGTGAATGGCGCACGTCAGGAAGCCAATATTGAGGCTAACGCGATCTGGCTGAGTGGTAAATCGCTGCCTTCGTCCTGCGACAAGCTGTTTGATGCGCAGCGCAGAGCAGGGCTGCAAACGCCTGAGAATATTCTGGCGCGCATTCGCTTAGCCAGTCGGGAAAACAATACTTCTCTGGTCACTTCCTTAACAAAGAAACTTCCCGCCAGCTACAAGTCGATAGGAGAAGGGCTTAACAGGCTGCAAAAGGATCCTATGACTGTGGAGGCTTTTTCCCGCAGCTTTGGGCCGACTGACTTTACTCGAGAAGAGGTGCGCTTGGCGCTCTCCCAAGCGGCGCGTAAAGACGCGAATAAAGCGCAGTCTCTGATCCCGCAGATTGCCAGTCAGCAGAAGATGAGCAAGCAGGAGCGGCAGGAACTGGAAGAGGCCGTTGCCGGGCGACTGATGAGTACGTCCGTTACCAGCCAACAGGCAGCCTGGCGCGACAGCGTTCTCGCCCGTAGCCAGAATACGGACCTTATTGAGCGCCGCATCCGTTTGGCGTTAAGCGACGGCGATAAGAAAGGTATTGCGACGTGGATTGGCCGCCTGCCAGCAGAGGCCGCCACAAAGGACGAGTGGCGCTACTGGCGGGCTGATGCACTGATTAGCGGCGGCAAGCGAAGTGAAGGTGAGGCGATTCTGCGTGAGCTAATGGCTCTGCGCGGGTTCTATCCGATGGTTGCAGCCCAGCGGCTCGGCGTTCCTTATGTGGTTAAGCAAGAGACCGCAGTGAAGCCAACGGCAGCGCTGATCCAGCGTACTGAAGTCAGCCGAGTTCGCGAACTGATGTACTGGGGGATGGATAATCTGGCCCGCAGTGAGTGGCGCAATCTGGTTTCAAGCGTATCGAAAACTGAGCAGGAAGGGCTGGCGCGGTATGCCTATGAGCAGAACTGGGCTGACTTGAGCGTTCAGGCGACGATTGTGGCTAAGCTTTGGGATCACATTCAGGAGCGCTTCCCGCTGGCCTATCCGTCGATGTTCAAGTCATCAACCAATGACAAAGATATCGCCGTGTCTTTTGCTATGGCAATCGCTCGACAGGAAAGCGCTTGGAATCCTGAGGCTCAATCTCCCGTGGGGGCACGTGGTCTGATGCAGCTTATGCCCGCGACGGCAAAACAAACGGCAAAGCAAAACGACATCAGCTTCTATAGCAATGTTAGCCAGCTGTTCGATCCGCAAACCAACATTCAGTTGGGAACCGCTTACCTTGAGCACACTTATCAAACGTTCGGCCAGAACCGCATATTAGCCGCAGCGGCCTATAACGCGGGGCCAAATCGGGTAAGCAGTTGGTTAAACAACAGCGCAGGTCGCCTTGATGCAGTAGCCTTTGTGGAAAGCATTCCGTTTACGGAAACCCGAGGCTACGTGAAAAACGTGCTGGCTTACGATCTGTTTTACCGCAGCTTTATGAGCCAGCCGGGGATCGTAATGACAGAGTCAGAGTGGAGTAGGGTCTATTAGTCACGCTTTTACTGGTGTATTCCTCTCTGGTTGCTAAAAGCCAACGGGCTAAAAGCGGCGTTTAGTTCTGTCTTTTGGCCTCGTTTATGCTATTGTACTAGCGATGTGGTTCACTCGTAGAGGTTTATAGTATGTCGCAGGCTCAGCATCAGCAGGAATGGCAGGGGTTCGTTGACCTCTTGGAAAAGTCGTTTGCCGAGGGCAATCAGCAGGATTTGCTGATGCTCTTGTTAACGCCCGATGAACGCGAAGCGCTGGGAACCCGTGTCAGGATCGTTGAAGAGCTGATGCGCGGGAAGATGAGCCAAAGAGAGCTAAAAAGCGAGCTTGGTGCCGGTATTGCAACAATAACGCGAGGCTCAAATAGCCTTAAAGTGGCCGAGCCGGAGTTTCGCATCTGGCTGGAAGAGACGCTTTTGTCCGATCGATAATGCGAAAACAGCAACCGCCCGCTTTTAGCGGGCGTTTTTTCGCTATTCAATCGCCGTTTGATAGATTTCGTTATGGAAAGGCACAAAGGCCAGCAGCAGCGCCTGATGATACACGCTGGTGCGCGACAGCTTTCCGCCGGTAAAAAGGCCGATAGCGCCACCCTGTTTGCCAATGTTTTCGATGCCGCTTAGCTGAGCCATTTCGTCGCCCAGCTCCTTGCCTTCCTGTAGCCCTTTTAACACAATAGGTGGAAGCTTCAGGCTGGCGGAACGAGCTTCACCACGGCACAGCTTATTTTCAATGACAATCCAGGCAAATGTCATATCATCGTCAATACCGGCTTCAACGCCGATCCAAAAGTCGGCCTCAGGTCGAACCTGACGGGCGGACATCACCCGATGGCGCGCCCCGGTGCGCGTTTCTTTATCGCCAATCGGCTGATTGGGCACACCGCTGTCGACCTCAACGCTCTCTATTCGGCAGCTGTCTGGGCCGAACAGATCGTCAAAGGCCTGGCTAATGGCATTAATTTTTGCCGGGTTGGTTGTTGCTGCAATAACGTGGTACATATTGATGGCTTTAGAAACAGTAGGAAAAGAATTTTCATAGTATAACGGATAACAGGTATGACACAGGTATACTTAATTCGCCATGGCGAAACGGAATGGAACGTAGCGCGCAGAATTCAAGGGCAAACGGACAGTCCGCTTACGTCACAGGGAGAGCAACAGGCTCGTCAGGCGGGCAAACGGTTGGCGCAGCTGGGTATTACCCACATTATTGCCAGCGATCTTGGTCGCACACGGCAGACAGCAGACCTGATAGCAAAATACTGTGGCGTTGAGCCCGTATTTGATCCTCGGCTACGTGAATTAAACATGGGTATTCTGGAGCAGCGCCTTGTCGACAGCCTGACAGCAGAGGAAGAACAGCAGCGTTTGCAGATCCTGAACGGAAATCCTCAGGGGCGCATTCCTCAGGGGGAAACACTCAGCGAGCTGGCAGAGCGCATGAAGTCCGCGCTGGATGAATGTGTTCATCTGCCGCAGGGGAGTCGACCGCTGCTGGTCAGCCACGGTATTGCTCTAGGAAGCCTGCTTGGATGTGTTGTTGGCCTGCCGCCCTATGCTGAACGACGCCTGCGTTTAAGAAACTGTTCTTTATCGCTGGTCGAACGCCAGAACAGCCCCTGGCTGGCGCCAGGGTGGATCGTGGAGTTTGCCGGAGATACCCAGCATCTGGTGGAAAACAGTTTGGATGAGATCCAGCGCTAGCGCTGGATCGGGATCAGGTAGGCGGCATTAATTACGGCTGGCGGCTCGCCTCCTACCTTGACGTTTTTAGGGTAGAAGATTTCCAGATCGGCTCCCTTGCGGCGAGTCAGCTTGAGCAGCGGCAGGCAAGTTCCATATAGCGACAGAATGAACTGCTGAAGCCCGTTCGGTGAGCCGTTATAGCGAAACAGGGCATATTCCCCTTCAGGTACAACGACCGGCTCTCCCTCAACGCCGGGCGGCAGGTGCTGCTCTTCAAGCGCGGTGGTATAGAATACTTCTTGTTCGTCGTCTTTTTCCTGACTAGGGCGCGTGTGGTTCAGGCCGTAAAGTACCGGCGGGATCTCCGATAGCCTATCGCCGAGATAGTGTTTCCAGAACTGGGTGCGGATTTCCGTTCTCGACTTTGTCAGATCTTCCAGCGTGCAGGTATAGCTTTGTGTAATGCCAACTAGGCGCTTCTCTGGCTGAGTCACATACTCAACGGGAACCAGATTGTTGCCTGAGAGCTTAATTGGCGGACAAATGCCAACGGCGCTCCAGGTGTCTGAGCGGCGGTAAAATGCAGGCGTTTGAGTAAACTGCTTTTTGAACGCGCGGGTAAAGGTCTGCTGAGAGTCAAAGCGGTACTGTAGCGCAACGTCCAGTATAGGGCGTGAAGTCAGCCGAAGGGCAACGGCAGCTTTCGACAAACGTCTGGCTCGAATGTAAGAACCAATAGCCTGGCCTGTCACCTCTTTAAACATCCTCTGTAGGTGCCACTTGGAATAGCCCGACTTTGCCGCTACGTTATCCAATGCAAGGGGTTGATCGAGATGACTTTCCAGCCAGTCCAAGAGATCGTGGATAATACTGGCTTGATCCATAAAAAGACTTCCTCATGATATAGGGCACATTATCTACAGAGTGATAGTACCGATGCGTAGTGTAAATTAACGATGTATTTATTTTAGGGTAGTAAAATCGCCTAGAATAAAGCACATTGTTAACGTTTCCAGCGGTTCGGGATAGCACTTTTTACCAAGTTAGTGGGGGCGACGCAATACCCTGCCCTGCGATTAGGTGGACTATTTTATTCATAATTAAATGGGGCATTGCCGGTACTAGCTATGATATTTATCGGAGAAAAAGCGTGAAAAAGGGGATTCTGGCTGCGAGCCTACTGGCTTTTTTGGGACTCGGCGCTGCGAACGCCGAGCAGATCGGTTCGGTTGATACCGTGTTTAAGCTGCTTGGACCGGATCACAAGATTGTGATTGAAGCATTTGACGATCCTGACGTGCAAAACGTGACCTGCTACTTGAGCAGGGCGAAAACGGGCGGCATCAAAGGTGGGCTGGGGCTAGCGGAAGACACCGCCGACGGTGCGCTTTCCTGCATTCAGATTGGCCCGATTTCCCTGAGTGACAGGATTAAAAACCGCAAGGCTGACGGTGAAACAGTCTTTAAAAAACGGACGTCAATAGTATTTAAATCCATGCAGGTTGTCCGTTTTTACGATGATAAGCGCAACACGCTAGTGTATCTGGTTTACTCCGACAAGCTGGTGGACGGCTCGCCGAAAAATGCTCTTAGCACAGTACCGATCATTCCCTGGGCTCAGGAAGGGAAGTAAGTTATTCCATTAAAAAAGCCTCCGTTTTGCGGAGGCTTTTTCATCTCAGAACCAGACTGAGTTCTTATTCTTCCAAGTCACCGCAGAAGCGATAGCCTTCACCGTGAATGGTCGCGATGATTTCTGGCGTATCCGGCGTTGATTCAAAGTGCTTGCGAATGCGACGAATCGTCACGTCTACGGTGCGATCGTGCGGTTTAAGCTCGCGCCCGGTCATTTTCTTCAGCAGCTCTTCGCGCGACTGGATCTTGCCGGGGTTTTCACAAAAGTGAAGCATGGCGCGAAACTCGCTGCGAGGCAGCTTGAACATTTCACCGCTTGGATCGATCAGTGAACGGCTGTTGATGTCCAGCGTCCAGCCGTTAAAGCGGTAGTTTTCTACCTGTTTACGCTCTTCGCTCGCGCCGGCACCGAGGTTCATGGTGCGGGACAGCAGATTCCTCGCGCGAATGGTCAACTCACGCGGGTTGAAAGGTTTGGTAATGTAGTCGTCGGCTCCAATTTCCAGACCAAGGATCTTATCGACTTCGTTATCTCTGCCGGTCAGGAACATAAGGGCGACTGCGGCCTGTTCGCGCAGTTCCCGCGCAAGCAGTAGGCCGTTTTTACCGGGTAGGTTGATATCCATGATAACCAGATTGATGCTGTGGTCGGACAAAATCCGATGCATTTCTGCACCATCATTGGCTTCAAAGACAACGTATCCTTCCGCCTCGAAAATGCTTTTTAACGTGTTACGAGTTACTAATTCGTCTTCAACGATCAGGATATGCGGGGTTTGCATGTCTGTTACCTAAGTTTGCCAACAAAATCAAATTGTAATATTACAGCGATCCCGACTTGGCGCCGAATCATGACGCTCTCGTTAAGGCAGACCACTGCACACAGTAAGGGATATTGCCCTTCAATGCTGTTTCAAATTTCAACACAATCGCTGGTTAGGCTAAACTTGCGACCCGACATACCCATGATTTGTTAAAATCGATCGCCTGTAGCCGTTTTATGCGGCAGTAATATAACAGGAGTCTCTCTTTTACCAATCAACAAAATTGGGGCTTGTTGATATATGTCAATAATAGTTATAACACATTAGCCGATTTGTGAGAAAAATCTACAGATTTTGAGCATATGAAATGACATTCTTTGACCTTTTTCTCACATTTTGTTCTCATTTTGAGACGTGTGTCATCCATTTCGACTCGACGATTTTCCTATATAATCTCTGTTTTTCATAGCCATATTCATGTTTTTTGTCTCGTTAGGTGTTTATTGCATTCTTGTTTATATTTGGAATTTATTTTAACGTAATGTTATCATTTTTGCTACATAATGTGTTGGGCATGTTTTCCGAAAAGTGAAATGTTATTATTTAAATAACAGAGTGATAGGTCAGGTTGGCTGTCGATAGAACGTTAAAAAAGACGTTCTTTTTAGATGAATAAACTGCTAAAAAGGTATAAAATAGTCATTTTTCAGGTCATAGAATTAAAGTTCAATTTAATTGATTGATTATACGGTGAAAAAGTTCATTTTTTTGAAATGCAGCATGAGAAAGAAAATGTGCTTTTTTGTTGAAAAACGAAAAAAAAGTTGACTCTGACAGGTATTTGCTTTAACCAGTATAGGGCGCGAGACAATGCGCCCACTGACAATACACGAACAACACACAGTAGAAAGTGCAAAGACAGAGACAAACCGAATTATGTACAGCATCAGCCGCATTATTATGACGACCACCACCACCGACATTACTGGGAGCGGTGCGGCTGACGCGTAAAGAAAATCTAAAAAAAGCCCGCACCGTTGAAAATCGAGTGCGGGCTTTTTTTTGGCTTATTTTTCACCGTGACTAGCGGTAGGAAAATCGACAATTTGAACAGGCAAAGAGGCCGAAAATGCGAGTTCTGAAATTTGGCGGTACATCAGTAGCAAACTCCGAACGCTTTGTGCGCGTCGCGGATATCATCGAGAACAACGCGCGTCAGGGCCAAGTGGCTACCGTGCTTTCCGCTCCGGCAAAAATAACCAATCATCTGGTGGCGATGATTGAAAAGACCGTCGCCGGTCAGGACGTTATGACCAACATGCGTGATGCAGAGCAGATTTTTTCAGAATTGCTGAGCGGTTTGGAAAAAATCCAGCCGGGATTTGATGCAGAGGGTCTTCGTCGTCTTGTGGAGCAGGAATTCGCGCAGCTCAAGCACGTGCTGCACGGCATTTCTCTGCTTGGCCAATGCCCGGACAGCGTAAATGCTTCCATCATCAGCCGCGGTGAAAAGCTGTCTATCGCCATCATGGAGTCTGTCTTTAAGGCGCGCGGTTATGGGGTGACAGTGATCAATCCAGTCGCCATGCTATTGGCTCACGGCCACTACTTAGAATCGACTGTAGATATCGCAGAGTCCAGCCGCCGCCTAGTGGAGATGGCAATTCCTCAGGATCACATTATCCTGATGGCCGGCTTTACTGCCGGTAACGAGAAGGGGGAATTAGTCGTTCTGGGGCGCAACGGCTCCGACTATTCCGCCGCGGTGCTGGCTGCCTGCCTGCGCGCTGACAGCTGTGAAATCTGGACTGACGTCGACGGCGTATACACCTGTGACCCGCGCTCTGTGCCGGGGGCGAGGCTGTTAAAATCGATGTCCTATCAGGAGGCTATGGAGCTGTCTTACTTCGGTGCCAAAGTCCTTCACCCTCGCACTATCGCCCCTATCGCCCAGTTCCAAATTCCCTGTCTGATTAAGAACACCGCCAATCCTCAGGCTCCCGGCACGCTGATTAGCCGTGAAAGCGGTGACGATCGCTATCCGGTCAAGGGCATTACCAACCTGAACAACATGGCGATGATTAACGTTTCCGGTCCGGGCATGAAGGGCATGGTCGGCATGGCGGCGCGGGTGTTTTCTGTGATGTCCCGCGCTGGGATTTCAGTGGTGCTGATCACTCAGTCTTCATCTGAATACAGCATCAGCTTCTGTATTCCTCAGGGTGAGCTGTCGCGCGCTAAGAAAGCGCTGGAAGATGAGTTCTATCTGGAGCTGAAAGACGGCCTGCTGGATACGCTGGACGTGGTTGAGCGGCTGGCAATCATTTCCGTCATAGGCGACAACATGCGCACGCTGCGCGGCATGTCAGCGCGCTTTTTTACCGCGTTGGCTCGCGCCAATATCAACATTGTCGCTATCGCTCAGGGCTCGTCAGAGCGCTCTATCTCGGCTGTCGTTAACAACGATTCGGCGATCACTGCGGTCAGAGCGAGTCATCAGGTGCTGTTTGAAACCAATCAGGTACTGGACGTGTTCGTTATCGGTGTCGGTGGGGTTGGCGGCGCGCTGCTGGACCAAATTCAGCGTCAGCAGCCCTGGCTGAAGCAGAAAAATATCGATCTGAGAGTGTGCGGCATCGCTAACTCGCGCGGCATGGTCACTAGCACTCTGGGGGTGCCGCTAGAAAACTGGCGCGAAGCGCTGGCGGCGGCAGAAGAGCCGTTTAATCTGGGGAGGCTGATCCGTCTGGTGAAAGAGTTCCACCTGCTTAATCCCGTGATTGTTGACTGTACGTCGAGCGAAGAAGTGGCTTCCCAGTATGCAGACTTCCTGGCCGACGGCTTCCACGTGGTGACGCCGAACAAGAAAGCCAACACCGGCTCGATGAAC
Source organism: Leminorella richardii (assembly GCF_900478135.1). NCBI lineage: Bacteria > Pseudomonadati > Pseudomonadota > Gammaproteobacteria > Enterobacterales > Budviciaceae > Leminorella > Leminorella richardii. Next base: position 2,834,873 of record NZ_LS483470.1, on the reverse strand, counting down.
TATTATCATCAGCTACGGCAGGCTGCCAGTGCAGGCAACCGCAAGTTTATGTACGATACTAACGTTGGCGCCGGGCTGCCGGTTATCGAGAACCTGCAAAACCTGCTGAACGCCGGGGACGAGCTGCTGCGCTTTTCCGGTATCCTGTCCGGCTCGCTGTCGTTTATCTTCGGTAAGCTTGATGAAGGGTTGAGCCTGTCAGAGGCGACTCGGCTGGCGAAAGAGAAGGGCTATACTGAGCCGGATCCGCGCGACGATTTGTCCGGTATGGACGTGGCGCGCAAGTTGCTGATTTTAGCTCGTGAGGCGGGCTATGCGCTGGAACTGGAAGATATCAAGGTAGACTCTGTACTGCCTGCGTCCTTTGACGCCAGTGGTGACACCGCAGCGTTTATGCAGCGACTGCCGCAGCTGGACGCAGAATTTGCGCAACGCGTTCAGGCTGCTGCCAAAGAGGGCAAAGTGCTGCGCTATGTCGGCGCGATTGAGGACGGACAGTGCAGTGTGAAAATTGAAGCCGTGGACGATAACGATCCGCTGTTTAAAGTGAAGAACGGTGAAAACGCGCTGGCGTTTTACACTCGCTACTATCAGCCTCTGCCGCTGGTGCTGCGAGGCTACGGTGCAGGCAATGACGTAACGGCAGCGGGCGTATTTGCTGACGTTCTGCGTACCCTGTCAGGAAAACTGGGAGTTTGACATGATTAAGATTTATGCACCGGCCTCCATTGGTAACGTTAGCGTCGGCTTCGACGTGCTGGGCGCGGCGGTCTCGCCAGCTGACGGAACGCTTCTGGGGGACTGCGTCAGCATCGAAGCGGCTGACAGCTTTAGCCTGACGAATCAAGGGCACTTTGTCGGCAAGCTTCCCAGCGAGCCTAAAGAGAACATTGTTTACCAGTGCTGGGAGCTGTTTTGTGAGCGCCTCGGGCGTCAGTTGCCGGTAGCGATGGTGCTGGAAAAGAATATGCCGATTGGTTCGGGTTTAGGCTCCAGCGCTTGCTCCGTCGTCGCCGGGCTAATGGCGCTGAACGAATACTGCGATAGGCCGTTTGATGAAACCGAGCTTCTGGCAATGATGGGCGAGCTGGAAGGGCGCATTTCTGGCAGCGTTCACTACGACAACGTGGCGCCCTGCTATTTGGGCGGCATGCAGCTAATGCTGGAAGAAAACGGCATTATCAGTCAGTCCGTACCGGGCTTTGCCGAATGGTACTGGGTGATGGCCTACCCTGGCATTAAAGTGTCTACCGCTGAGGCGCGCGCCATTTTACCTGCCCAGTATTTGCGTCAGGACTGTATTCGCCACGGGCGCTATCTGGCGGGCTTTGTTCACGCCTGCCACACCCAGCAGCCGCTGCTGGCGGCCAAGCTGATGCAGGACGTGATTGCGGAGCCTTACCGTACCCGCCTGTTGCCCGGCTTCGCCGAAGCGCGCAAAGCCGCTCAGGACATCGGCGCGCTGGCGTGCGGCATTTCAGGCTCCGGCCCAACGCTGTTTACCGTGACCGATCGTCTGGATACGGCGCAGCGGCTGAAAAGCTGGCTTGAGAAAAACTATGTGCAGAATGAAGAAGGCTTCGTTCACATTTGCCGTCTGGATACCGCAGGCGCGCGTCAACTGAACTAATGGAAATCAGTCAACACAATGAAACTGTATAACTTAAAAGATCACAACGAACAGGTCAGCTTTGGTCAGGCGGTGCGCCAAGGATTAGGCAAGCAGCAGGGGCTGTTTTTCCCCGCCGAACTGCCGTCGTTTGACGCCCAAGAAATCAACGAACTGCTGGCGATGGACCTCGTCAGCCGCAGCGCCCGCATTCTTTCAGCCTACATTGGTGATGAAATTGCTGCGCAGGCCATCGCTGAGCGCGTCGCTAAGGCATTCCAGTTTCCCGCTCCGGTAGTGAGTGTGGAAGAGGATATTGGCACGCTGGAACTGTTCCACGGCCCAACGCTGGCGTTTAAAGACTTTGGCGGTCGCATCATGGCCCAGATGCTGGCGGAAGTCGCGGGGGATAAGCCCGTTACCATTCTGACGGCGACGTCAGGCGATACCGGTGCAGCGGTGGCTCACGCCTTCTACGGCCTGAAGAACGTTCGCGTGGTGATCCTGTACCCTAACGGAAAGATCAGCCCGCTGCAGGAGAAGCTATTCTGTACCCTAGGCGGCAATATCCATACTGTTGCCATCGACGGTGATTTTGACGCCTGTCAGGCGCTGGTGAAGCAGGCTTTTGACGACGAAGACTTAAAGGTCGCACTGGGGCTTAACTCAGCGAACTCCATCAACATCAGCCGCCTGCTGGCGCAGATTTGCTACTACTTCGAGGCCGCCTCTCAGCTGACTCCAGAGCAGCGCAATCAGCTGGTGATCTCGGTTCCCAGCGGCAACTTCGGTGACCTGACCGCAGGCCTGCTGGCGAAGTCACTGGGGCTGCCGGTGAAGCGCTTTATCGCCGCGACCAACGCCAACGACACGGTGCCGCGCTATTTGGCGAGCGGCCGCTGGGAGCCGCACAAGACGGTGGCTACCCTGTCTAACGCCATGGACGTCAGCCAGCCTAACAACTGGCCGCGCATCGAGGAGCTGTTCCGCCGTAAAGACTGGCCTTTAAGCAGCCTGGCCTATGAGGCCATTAGCGATGAAACCACCCGTGAAACAATGCGCGAGCTGGCGAAGAAGGGCTATACCTCTGAGCCGCACGGCGCTATCGCCTACCGCGCGCTGCGCGACAGCCTGAAAGAGGGCGAATACGGCCTGTTCCTGGGCACGGCGCATCCGGCCAAGTTTAAAGAGGTGGTGGAAGAGGTTCTGGCGACCGAGCTGCCGCTGCCGAAGGCGCTGGCGGACAGAGCCGAGCTGCCGCTGCTTTCCCACTATCTGCCGGCGGATTTTTCACCGCTGCGCGCTTTTTTGATGGATCTGCCGAAGTAAGCGTACCTTAATAAAAAAGCCCCTTTGTCTGTGAGGCAAAGGGGGCTTTTATGCTTAATAGATTCAATACGCTTAGGTTATAGCGTTCAGCCTAGGCGTGCTGCTCGGGGCGCTTAAACACCAGCTCATTCCCGGCGGAAGCGCTCTCGTCAAACTGATAGCCTTCAAGATTAAAGTCCACCAGCTGTTCCGGCATTGTCAGACGATTTTTGATAATAAACCGGCTCATCAGCCCGCGCGCCTTTTTGGCGTAGAAGCTGATGATTTTGTATTTGCCGTTCTTCTCATCGAGGAAGGTCGGTTTGATGATGGTGGCGTTTAGTGCTGTGGTTTGCACCGCTTTAAAGTATTCATCAGAGGCCAGATTGACCAGAATGCGGTCTCCCTGCTCGTCAAGCGCCTGATTCAGCTTTTCGGCAATGCGTTTGCCCCAGAAAGCATACAGATCCTTACCGCGCTCGTTCTCAAGCTTGGTGCCCATCTCCAGCCGATAGGCCTGCATCAGGTCGAGCGGGCGCAGCACGCCGTAAAGGCCGGAAAGCATACGCAAATGCTCTTGAGCGAAGTCGAAATCCTGCTCGCTGAAGTCCTCAACGTGCAGCCCGGTATAGACGTCGCCTTTGAACGCCAGCAGTGCCTGACGGGCGTTTTCCGGCGTGAATTCGGGTGTCCATTCCGCAAAGCGAGCGGCATTAAGCCCGGAAAGCTTGTCGCTAATGCTCATCAGGCTTCCGATCTGTGCGGGAGTCAGTTTGCGGCATCGTTTTATCAGCCGTTCAGACTGATCCAGCATCTCGGGTTGAGTGTAGCGCGCTGTTACCAGCGGGCTGGTGTAGTCCAGCGTTTTGGCAGGGGAGATTGCGATCAGCATAGTCAGCTCCTGAAATACATTTACGTAACAATGTACCAGAAATCAGCGGTGGAAAAATCGATAGATTCAATAGGGTAACAAACTGCTAGGTATTTTATCCTTATTATCATTTGGTTAATTAATATAGCGGTGGTTGGTTGCTGTATCGTTTCACAGAACGAGAGCCGACATCGTTACACCCGAAATAAGTCGTGTTATTATCGATAAATCCCAATGACCAAGGCCGACTGGCTCAACACGAGAACGATCATGACTGATAAACTTACCTCTTTACGCAAGATCACCACGGTAGTCGCGGATACCGGCGATATCGCCGCCATGAAACTCTACAAGCCGCAGGATGCTACCACCAACCCCTCTCTGATTTTGAACGCCGCTCAGCTGCCGGAATACCGCAAGCTGATCGACGACGCTATCGCTTGGGCTAAGAGCCAGAGCAGCGATCGCGCACAGCAGATCGTTGACGCTTCCGACAAGCTGGCGGTCAATATCGGCCTTGAAATTCTCAAGCTGATCCCCGGTCGCATTTCTACCGAAGTAGACGCGCGCCTGTCTTACGACACCGAGGCCAGCATCGCCAAGGCCAAGCGCCTGATTAAGCTCTACAACGATGCGGGCATCTCCAACGATCGCATTCTTATCAAGCTGGCTTCCACCTGGCAGGGCATTCGCGCCGCCGCGCAGTTGGAGAAAGAGGGCATCAACTGTAACCTGACCCTGCTGTTCTCCTTTGCCCAGGCTCGCGCCTGCGCCGAAGCGGGCGTTTACCTGATTTCTCCGTTCGTCGGCCGCATTCTGGACTGGTATAAGGCCAACGGCGACAAGAAAGAGTTTGCTCCGGCGGAAGATCCGGGCGTGATCTCCGTTACCGCTATTTATGAATACTACAAGCAGCACGGCTATAGCACCGTAGTGATGGGCGCCAGCTTCCGCAACTCTGGTGAAATCATCGAACTGGCCGGCTGTGACCGCCTGACCATCGCTCCAGCGCTGCTTAAAGAGCTGTCTGAAAGTCAGGGCGAGCTTGAGCGTAAGCTGTCCTACAGCGGTGAAGTGAAGGCACGCCCACAGGCGCTGACCGAAGCCGAGTTCTACTGGCAGCACAATCAGGATCCGATGGCCGTTGAAAAACTGGCCGACGGCATCCGCAAGTTTGCCGTTGACCAGGGCAAGCTGGAAACGATGATTGTTGGTTTGATGTAATCGGCTTTGTTTTGACGATGCCGGCCTTCGGGCCGGCAATAGAAGAGCGTCTTCGGACGCTTTTTTTACGCCAGTCGACGAGCTTTGCCGGTAATCACCTCGATAAACTCCTGCACCTGCTTTTGCTTACGGGCGGAGAGCTTGCGCATCTGGCGCAGGGACTGCACCAGTTCCGGCTCTGGCCGCTTGGCGGTGAGAACGATGCAGCCGTTCATTACCCGCACGTTTACTTTGGTGTCGGTGGTGAAACCTGCTTCTTCCAGCCACTGGCCTTTCATCATAATTGTCGGGATACGGGTGTAATCCGGGTAACGGCTCGCAGATCCGACCTTCAGTTGGCGGTTATTTGAGGGAGAGACTTCTGGTTCGAACAGATCTGAAATACAATCGGCGTTAGTCATTGTTGCTATTCCTGTTTAATAGTGACTGTGATGAGCGGTGCGGGCGTGTTGGCGCACGTTCGCATCGCGTTAAATATCACCTGTAAATTTAATCAGTGAGGGAGGGTAAGTCCAGATGTAATTAAATGAAAATCTGGAATTTCGAGGCGGGTAGCAATATTTTTTGAAAGGACAGAGCAGCGTTGCTGAATGTGTTAAATAATGGCCTGTTTATATAAAGTACGGCAGTTCTGAGGGCTGAAATGGTATTGAAAGAAGATAGTGAATACATGTGAAAGAGAGTATATGAAAATATTCACACTACTTGTTGTTTTGCTCTTTACTTCGTTTCCTTCTGCATTTGCTCAGCAATGTATACAAAAAGATGAGGCTGAAAGCATTGTGATTGGGGTGGCGAAGGGCGGTGTACAGTATATTGAGAACATTTCATCAGAAAAAGTGAAGAGATGGACCGATTTTTCAGCTCTAAGGAAAAATGAAGATATTATTAAGCTATCGACTGAAGTGGTTTACCGTAAGAAATCATCTATCAAAACTAATTCGACAGAAGTAATATCCATAATTCATTTCCCCGAAAATAAAGAGTGTGTCCAGTTGATTAATATGCGGTTACCAAACGAACTCAGGGGAATGTGCGACGATCAGGGGGCTTTTGGCTATTTTATTGACTTTGAAAAGGTTGATGGGAAAATTAAAGTGACTGATATTGCAAGTGCTGGCCTTCAAAATGAAGGGAGCTTTTGTGATGAGCTTGAAGAATATATAAAGGTCTCAAAAAAATAGTTTTCCGAAGCCTTATTATTGCCCCTGCTAGTTTCTTATGGATTTTGAATGTCAGGTTTATGTACTGGCGTCCTATTGGCTTTTTGCCCTTCAGCCAGACATAACCGGTGCTGTTTACAGCGCCGGTTTTTAAGTTCGTCGGCACAACATACTAAAAGGGAATTATTGCAATCGGTATGTTAACTTTCCCAAGTAATATCTTGTGTTGAAAAATCGGCATCAAAGTTCATGACCAATAGCTGATCGTACCCTAATGTGAAATCTACATTGAAACTTTGCTCCGCCCCTCGGCCATGGCTTGCAACGCCGTTTAGCTTCAATTTATTAATCATTTCTTGCGTTGATATTTGGCTTGGATTTTCTGTCTCAAAAACGTGCGGGACTTCTTCTAAATAAAATTCAAAATAGTCTTTTACGATAGCATTCTCAGTTTCTAAAAATATTTTTCGACAATCATTATTCCACTTTTCAATCTTATCAAGAAAAGCGGCAGCTTTTATAATTGAGTTGTCATCCCCAATGGTTGCCTCGGAAATAAAAATGCCAATTGAATCAGAAACGCCCGGAACGCTCAGATTATAATCGCCATAATCTTCTCCTAATGGTAGGGAACGTTCATCAAATACTTTACTTGCTAACATTTTCATATCTAACGATTCCTTTCATATTTAATATTCAGATAAGGACAGAGGCCAGCTCAGATTTTTTAATGTTTATTTAATCATCTTCCTTAATTCAATCAGATATAAACAGTAACTTCTGCAATGATGTTATTCTCGGCATCATATCAAAAAAGCGGCTAGAAAATATGGGGGCTCATCCAGTAATTTAGTCATATCGTTTCTATTGGCCCTCGGATCGGCATTTTCACCCTTCACCACCCAACACTGCCAAACCCGCCGCAATCAGCGTATGATATCGACCCATATCTACAGGGTTTAGCAACGCAGGATGTAACTATGAACAAACTACGCATTGGTCTGATTTCGGTGTCTGACCGCGCTTCTAACGGTATTTATCAGGATCAGGGGATCCCGGCGCTGGAGTCATGGTTGCAGACGGCGGTCAGCAGCGGGTTTGAAACCCTAAGCCGCCTGATACCTGACGAGCAGGCGATGATTGAAGAGGCGATTTGCGAGCTGGTGGACGAGCGCGGCTGTCATCTGGTGCTGACCACCGGCGGAACAGGCCCGGCGCGTCGCGACGTGACGTCGGACGCGACGCTGGCAGTAGCCGATCGCATTATGCCGGGGTTTGGTGAGCAAATGCGCCAGATAAGCCTACATTACGTGCCAACGGCGATACTTTCGCGTCAGGTCGGCGTTATTCGCAAGCAGGCGCTGATCGTCAACCTGCCGGGGCAGCCGAAGTCCATTAAAGAGACGCTGGAAGGAGTGAAGGACGAAAGCGGAAAAGTGCTGGTGTTGGGCATTTTCGCCAGCATTCCCTACTGCATTCAGCTGCTGGACGGCCCTTACGTGGAAACCCATTCCGACGTGGTTGCGGCTTTCCGGCCAAAGAGTGCTGTTCGCCCTCAATAGTTTCTTTTTCCGCTCTATATTCCTTTCCCGTTCGGCGGCACCCGTCGCCGAACGCTAGCTCATTTGCTCGGCTCAAAGGCTATTTTCCATTCTTTATTTGGCTATTAACCGATTCCGCCCTCGCTTTTACAAAATAGATACTTTCTTTGCTGGTGTATTGTTATGATTACGATATAGTAAAAAATATTTTACAGAAATCTCTGTTCTATTTTTATCACTCTATGGCAATCGATGGTTTTTTATGATTCAGCAAAAAAATCGCCCTCTGAATAAGCAGGACTACAAGACGTTAACCCTAGCCGCACTGGGCGGCGCGCTGGAGTTTTACGACTTCATTATTTTCGTTTTCTTTGCCGTCGTGATTGGTGAGCTGTTTTTCCCAAGCAGCATGCCGCAGTGGCTGGTGCTGATGCAGACTTACGGCATTTTTGCCGCGGGCTATCTGGCTCGCCCACTGGGTGGTATTGTGATGGCACACTTTGGCGATCTGGTGGGGCGCAAGCGGATGTTCTCCCTGAGTATCCTGCTGATGGCTGTACCGACGTTGGCAATGGGTATGCTGCCAACCTACGAAACCATCGGCATTGCGGCACCGCTGCTGCTGCTGTTGATGCGCATTTTGCAGGGCGCGGCGATCGGTGGTGAAGTGCCGGGGGCATGGGTATTTGTGGCAGAGCACGTGCCGAATAGGCGTATCGGTATTGCCTGTGGCGTTTTAACCGCAGGCCTGACGATAGGCATTCTGCTGGGTTCCTTTATTGCCACGGTGATTAACTCGTCCATGTCTCTGGAAAGCATTCATCAGTACGGCTGGCGCATTCCATTCTTTATGGGCGGTATTTTTGGTTTAGTGGCTATGTACCTGCGCCGCTGGCTGAAAGAGACGCCGGTGTTTGTTGAAATGCAGCAGCGTAAGGCGCTGGCGGCGGAGCTTCCGTTAAAGTCGGTAGTGTTGAACTACCCCCGTGCGGTGGTCGTCTCCATGCTGCTGACTTGGCTACTGTCAGCGGGGATCGTGGTAGTTATCCTGATGACGCCTAACTACCTGCAAACCCAGTTTGGTATCGATCGCGTTATTGCCCTGAAGGCCAACAGCGTAGCGATTATCGCGCTGTGCGTCGGATGTGTGATAGCGGGGCTGGCGGCAGACAGATTTGGCGCCAGTAAAACCTTTATCGGCGGCAGCCTGCTGCTGGCGGTGGCCAGCTGGACGTTCTACCATTCGGCGACCAACGTTGACCTGCTGTTTGTCACTTACGGGATTGCCGGGCTGTGCGTTGGCGTCGTGGGGGCCGTGCCGTTCGTGATGGTGCGGGCCTTCCCGGCGGAGATCCGCTTCTCTGGTCTCTCTTTCTCTTATAACGTGTCCTACGCTATTTTCGGCGGCCTGACGCCAGTATGCGTGACTTACATTATGAAGCTTACTCCAATGGCTCCGGCCTATTACGTGCTAGCGCTGTCGATTATGGGCCTGCTGTTGGGGATCTACCTGCGACACGATTTGAATGAAACGGAATCGACGCTAGTCAGTTCGCCGCAGAAGGTGGAAGAGGAAGGCTCTGCTGTAGCGGGGTAGAAAGCCAATCCTTACCAATACATCGCATTACGATTAAATGCTACGCCCCGTTTGATAAACGGGGCGTAGCTGTTATTGCGATCTATCTATTTGCTCTGCGTCTATCTTATCTCTTTCGTTTCGCCCTATCTTTTGGGCAAAAATAGCGATTTCCTTCATTCAGCGATGGCGCTAAAACCTGTTTTTAGGGCTTAGCAAGGCGTTAGCCTATGAAAGTGTCTAAAAATTGAGTTTTATCACAAATATGAGTACGTAATATCGGATGATTGAGTCAATGAAAAAGTAGAAAAGGTGGTTTTATCGGCAGTCTAACGTCATGTATTTAATTGAAATAGTATTTTTATGGGGGAAATTTCGACGTTTTATCTCTGACTAAAGGGATCATGCTAAATTTTTATATAATTTCCGTGGGATGATTATCCCATCGCGCCAGCGCATATTTTCCGTGGGCAGTGTTTTACATCCTATTCGTCAATATTCAAAACGGCTAGGACGTTTCCTATCACATCGGAAAAATAATATGAATAATTCTATAGAACATACCACGCTAAAGAAAATAACCTGGCGCATTGTCCCTTACGTCATGATTGTTTATTTTGTCGGTTTCTTTGACCGAATTAACATTGGCTTTGCCGCGTTGACCATGAATCAGGATCTCGGCTTTTCTGACGCGGTGTTTGGGCTAGGGGCAGGGCTGTTTTTTCTTGGCTATTTTATTTCAGACGTTCCCTCTAACATTATTTTGCAGAAAGTCGGTCCGCGAATCTGGCTGGCGAGGATACTGCTCAGCTGGTCGGTGATTACCGCCTTTATGATGTACGTCGAGACAGCGACCGGTTTCTATATCGTGCGTTTTCTGCTGGGTGTTGCCGAGGCGGGGTCTTTTTCCGGCATCATTCTCTACTTGAGCACCTGGTTCCCTATTAAGCGCCGGGCGCAGGTGATTGCGCTCTTTATGGCGGCGGCACCGCTGTCCGCTATGCTGGGGTCACCGCTAGCGGGCGCGATTCTCAGTATGGACGGTGCACTGGGGCTTAAGGGATGGCAGCTGATGTTCTTACTGTGCACTATCGCTGCGGGCATTATGGGGGTATTTACCCTGTTCTATGTCAACGATCGTCCAGAGAAAAACCGCTGGCTGACAGCGTCAGAAACAAAGTGGCTTATCGACACGCTGGCGGCGGAAAAACAAAATCAGGCGGTGGCAGTAAAGACCAGCGTCTGGAAGGGGTTAACGGATATCCGCGTACTGACCCTTGCCGTGGTTTACTTTGGCACATCCGCTGGGCTCTATTCTCTTAACATTTGGTCGCCGCAGTTTATTAAATCCTTTGGATTAACCACGCTGCAGATTGGTTTTATCAACGCGATTCCTTCGGCGCTGGCGGCGGTTTCCATGATCCTGTGGGCGAGGCATTCGGATAAAACCAAAGAGCGCACTTGGCACGTGGTTTGCGCCTGCCTGTTGGCCTGCGTTGGGTTTATCCTGACGGGGTCGTCTCAGGTTCTGTGGGTTGCCGTTGTGGCGCTGGTGATGGCGAATATCGGCATCTCTTCATGTAAGCCGCCCCTCTGGAGCATTCCTTCACTCTTTCTTTCCGGGCCGGCGGCAGCGGCCGGCCTTGCAGCGATTAACGCTATCGGGAATCTGGGGGGCTTCGCTGGGCCAACGATCATCGGCTGGCTAAAAGAGACAACGGGGGACTTCTCCGCCGCGCTTTACTGCGTCGCCGGAATGCTGGTGGTATCGGCACTGCTGACGCTGCTGGTTGACTACAACCGCAGGAAGCAGGAAAAACGGGAAAAGCAAAATAGGCAGGAACAGGGAGAAGCGCTGCTGTCGGAATAAGTCATTTATACAGGATGTATTAATGCGATAAAAATTAACCAAATTAAGCAATTTAAATAATTAATTATTTACATTGATGCTAATTATGTCTTCACAGAAAATATCGAGGCCTTATCTACGCATGTGCAATGCATGCGTAGAGAGACGCGCAGGCGATTGACTATAGAAACATAACGAATTAATCAGTCATATTTTTTAATTAACCAGGCTATGCGGGGCAGTACTATGAAGCTATTAAGTTTTATTAATCCGAAAACAGGTAATAAAACCTGGGGGCGGATTGAAGGGAACCATATTTACGATCTGGGAAAACGCTATAGCGCCTATTTTCCCGATCTTAAATCGGCGATTGCAGGGCAGGTTTTAGACGAACTTAGGCAAATGAAGCTGGAGCAGGCGGATTTTACTCTGGATGAAGTTCAGTTTTTACCCGTTATCGAAAACCCAAGTAAGATTTTCTGTGCCGGTATGAACTACATGGAAAAGCGCATCGAGTTTGAACAAACCATTAATGCTCCCACGCTGTTTATTCGCTTCCCCGACTCCCTTACTGCACACGACGGCGCGCTCTGTAAGCCAGACGACAGCAGCGAGTTCGACTATGAGGGGGAGCTTGCCGTCGTTATCGGTAAAGATACGGACAACGTTTCACGCGAAAACGCGCTGGAGCACATTGCCGGCTATAGCTGCTTTATGGACGGTTCAGTGCGGGATATGCAGTTTACCTGGTTCACTTCCGGTAAGAACTGGCGCAAAACCGGCGCGTTTGGCCCTTGGCTGGTGACTCGCGATGACATTACCGACCCGCAGGATCTCACTATCAAAACCTATCTGAACGGAAATCAGGTACAGAACGATTCGACGCGCAATATGGTTAACTCTATTGCCGCGCTGGTGGAGTACATTTCCCGCTTTAGCCCGCTGGTTGCGGGGGACGTCATTATTACCGGTTCCCCCGGAGGCGTAGGGAAAAAGCGCAATCCGCCGCTGTTTATGCAGGAGGGCGACGTGATTGAAGTGGAAATCGACAAGATCGGCCGTCTGGTGAACCGCGTGTCGTCGCTGTCGTCGGTGCTGTCGCAATAGCGCTGTTCTAAAATAGTTCGGCTGAGAAAGATGGGCTCGGCCGGACTGCTTCTAACCCTGTTCCGAGGCTTTTTCCAGCTCTCGCATAACAATAGCCATCATGCTGTCTCGCGTTTCGTCGCGAATGCCTTTTAGCCAGACGGCGGCAACGGGCAGCATTTCCCGCACGTGTTCACACCCTTTCGCCAGAGGAATAAACCTGACGTTAGGCACAGACATACGAGTGACCCATCGGGGCATGACCGCACCGCCTATTTCGGCGGCCACCATGTTGAGAATGGTCTGCTTTTCATCGCCAATTTGTACCAGCTGCGGCTTGAAGTTGGCGTTTTGAAACAGGTTCAGCGTCAGGTCGTGGCTGTGGGGGCGAACCCTGCGCTGTGGGACAATCAGCGGAATGTCTGCCAGATCTTCTACGTGGATCTCGTGAAGGCGCGCAAGCGGGTGCCTGTCAGACATCGCGAGAACAATGTCTTCGTAAAACAGAAAGCGGCTTTCCAGCCCCTCGCGCAGGCGTTCCGCCGGGCGGATGAAAATAAGATCCAAATGACCTGACTGAAGCTTAGGCAGCAGCCTTGAGGACTTATCCTCCACAATTTGGATCTCTACATCCGGGTGAGCACTACGAAAGGCGTGCAGGATCTGCGGTATCAGGCTGACGGCTGTGCTGTCTATGGTGCCTATCCGTAGCTTTCCTCCCTGCTGTCGGCCTAACTTTTGAAAGTGTTGAACCAGGCGATCGGCACCGCCGACGATGTCGCGCGCTTCATCAAGAAAAAGCTGACCGTGAGGCGTGAGGGAGACGTTGCGGGTTGAGCGGGCCAAAAGCCGAATGCCCAAGGTTTCCTCCAGCAGCCTGACATAGCGCCCCAGCGTTGACGGCAGCATATCAAGCTTTTGCGCCGCGTGGCCGAAATGGAGTTCATCGGCAACGGCGATGAAACACCGGAGTTGATTAAGTTCCACAGTAGCTCCTTACGATCTGTTTTTAACGAAATGAATCAAGCCGACGGAGCGTCGGCTTTTGTAGTGAGAGGCAGCAAGCTAGCTATGCCAGCACCAGAGGCATCCACAGCAGGCCAGTGGCGATCAGCAGAACAAAGAAAACGGCACCGAAAATGGCGCCGAGTCGCCAGTAGTCCGCTGTGGGCAGGTAGCCGCTGCCGTAGTAAATCGGGCTAGGGCCTGTCGCATAAGGGGTGAGGATACTGCCCAGTCCGATGGCTGCGCCCACCATCAGGCAGAACACTGGCAGTGAGATCCCGGGGATCGCCATGGCGGCGGCAATCATCATCGGCGCGAGCGCGGAGGTGTAGGCGGTCGCGCTGGCGAAGAAGTAGCGCAGCAGGTAGAACGCGGCAATCAGCGCAACCATAACCATCAGCGGTGAAAATCCGCTGAGCCCCTGTGCCAGAAGGTGGCCAAACCAGGCGATAAAGCCGGTGTTGTTCAGGCCAGTCGCCAGAGTAATCAGGGACGCAAGCCAGAAAAAGACGCTCCAGGCGGATTTGTTGCTGATAATGTCTTCCCAACTGATGATTTTCATCACCAGCATTACCGCGACGATGCCGTAGCCCACCATGGCCGCATCAACGAAATCACCGCCGAAAATCCACAGCAGTAGAGCTCCCAGCATCAGCACCAGCATCCACTTCTCGCGACGGGAGAGCGGCCCCATTGCTTCCAGCTCTTTACCGGCCCATTTGGGCACCTGATCGCCCGCCTTAAGCGTCGGTGGATAGAGGACGTAGGCCAGCCAGGGGACTAACAGAACCAGCAGAACGCTCAAAGGCAGCATGCCTAAGAACCAGTCACCCCAGCTTAGTGCCGAACCGGACGCGCCCTTCATCAGCCCGGCTAGCAGCAGGTTGGGCGCCATCGCCGTTAGAAAGATGGCGCTGGTGACACAGTCCGCACTGATGCCCATCCACATGACGTAAGAGCCAATGCTGCGCGAGCTTGGCGAGTCAGGCTTAGAGTCATAGAGAGGGGGAAGGTTGCGGATGATCGGGTAGATAATTCCCGCGCCCCGAGCGGTGTTCGACGGTGTAACCGGAGCCAGCACCAGCTCTGAAAGCATAACTGCGTAGCCTAAAAACAGGGTTTTATGTCCCATCTTTTTGACCAACATTAGGGCGATACGCCTGCCGAGGCCGGTTTTTTCATAGCCAATGCCGAACATAAAGGCGGCAAAGATAAGCCAGATAACCGAGTTGGAAAATCCCGATACTGCCCAGGACAGCGCCTTAGAGGTGAATTTGAAACCCTCCTGCGACATCTGAGCGGGGCTAAACAGCAGCCACGGGGAGAGAATCGCGATAACAGAAATGCCGATCATTGCCACTACCGCGCCGGGAACCGGTTCGAGGATAAGCCCAGCGATAACTCCCATAAATACGGCGAAATAGAGCCAGGCGTGGGCTTCAAGCCCTGTGGGAGCAGGTATTAAGGCAATAAGAATACTGACAACAGGCGGCACAAAATACCGCCAAGAGTTGCGGAGCGTAGCCATTGTGGTGTCCTGTAAAGGGAGAGAGGCGCAGAGCCCAGGTGAATGGGCTCCCGGTCTTTCTTATCTTGTTATTATTTTATGTAGTGAACGTGCTGGCAGATTTCTTCGACCAGCGGCTCGCGGCGTTCGGCAAACAGCTTTTTGTTTTCTGAAATCAGGTTGTTGCCGTGAGTGTCGATTGAGACCACCAGAGGGCCAAACTCCTTCACGCGGCAGACCCACAGCGATTCAGGCATGCCCAGCTCAGTCCAGTGAACCTCTTCGATCTCTTCAACCTGTGTCGCGGCGACTACCGCGCATCCGGCAGGGAAGATAACGTGCAGAGCCTTGTTTTCTTTGCATCCTGCTTCGGTCAGTGGCCCCATGCCGCCTTTGCCTACAATCAGCTTCACGCCGGTCTGTTCGATAAACTCTTTTTCAAACGCCTCCATGCGCATACTGGTGGTTGGCCCAATGGAAACCATTTCCCAACCGTCGTCTTTTTTACGCACAATAGGGCCGGCGTGGAAAATCGCCTTGCCGCGCAGGTCATAAGGAATAGGGCGATTAAGCTCTATTAGCCTGCGGTGGCAAACGTCGCGGCAGGTCACCAGCGTTCCAGTCAGATAAATCACGTCTCCAGCGCGGATGTCCTTCAGGTCGTCGTCGCTGATAGGGGTTGTCAGGATCTTTTTCATAGCGTGCTCCGGGTGTGAGAAATGTTTTCGAATGACAGGTCAGGGTGAACCAGCAGCGTTCCCCGGCGGTGCGCCCAGCAGCCGGTAGAAACGGCAACGCCAATGGTAGAAGGGTGTCTGGCGGCGGATTCGATGTGTACGCCCATTACGGAGCTGTTTCCGGTTAGCCCTTGAGGTCCAATGCCCAGCTTGTTAAGGCCTTCCTCTAGCCGCACTTCCAGCTCGGCCGCGATCGGATTCGGGTGGCGGGTTCCGATAGGGCGAAGAACCGCCTTACGGGACAGCACGGCAGCCGTTTCCACCGAGGTGGCGATACCGACTCCGACCAAAACGGGAGGGCAGGCGTTGACCGCCAGCGTCGAAATGTTTTCAAACACAAACTTCACGACGCCCTCATAGCCTTCAGAAGGCATCAGCACTTTTGAGCGACCGGGTAAGGTGCAGCCACCGCCGGCCATATAGACCTCGATCTCCGCATCGTCACCATCTGGAACAATGTCCCAGGTGACCCAAGGCACACCGCTACCGGTATTTTTACCGGTATTGACCTCGTCAAAGATTTCCACCGCGTTGTGGCGCAGAGGAGCCTGAACGGTAGCGTCTTCCACCGCCTGTTTTAATACGGCCTGCAGCTCTCCCAGCAGCGGGAAGCGGCTACCCACTTTAACGAAAAACATGATTTCGCCGGTGTCCTGACAGGCAGGGCGGTTGAGAGTAATGGCTTTTTCCATGTTGTCGAACATGGTGTGGTAGATGATTTTCCCCATTTGTGAGGTTTCAGCGTCTCGTAGCTCTTTTAGCTTATCGACAACGTCGTCCGGCATGCGGGTTGAGATCATGGCGGTAAAGTCGGCGACGATCTGCGTCAGCTTACCGACGGCTTCCTGCTTGTTTTGTATACTCATTGACATGGCTCCAGCTATTGAATAGCTATTGAATGCTTCGGGGTAAAACGAAAGAAATCGACAACGTCGAGAGGAAACTACCACAGGAAGTAAGGATTAATTTTTTCTGGCGCCGTGAATGATTGATTAGCGTTTTGTTAATTTACCTCTGAAATCATGATGGAGACTGGCAATTCCACAGGAATAAAAGGGGTTTTGACTCGCACTTGGTAAATAACGGCAGGATGCCGATTGAAGCGGCGCAACGTTCAGTTCATTATCATCTCTGGTGAGTAGGGATTTTTCATTCAAGGGGCAGGGCAATGGCGTTAAATCAGTATCCGCTTCCTAAAGATCTTCAGGTTCTGGTGGAGATTGTGCACTGCGGCAGCTTTAGCGGCGCGGCGGAGAAGCTTGGGCAGACGCCCGCGTTTGTCACCAAGCGCATACATATCCTTGAGTCCACACTCAATACCACGCTGCTCAACCGTTCGGCTCACGGCGTGGTGTTAACGGAAAGCGGTAGGCGCTGCTATGACCACGCCCTGAACGTACTCAGTCACATGCAGACGCTGGTAAACGACGTTACGCAAATGAAAACCCTACCGGTTGGGATGATCCGCATCGGCTGTAGCTTTGGATTTGGGCGCACGCACATTGCTCCTGCGATTACCGAGCTGATGAGGCTCTACCCTGAGCTGCATATCCACTTTGAGCTGTTTGACCGGCAGATTGACCTAAGCCGGGACGGTATCGATCTGGATATCCGCATCAACGACGACATTGCGGAAAACTACATTGCACGTCGGCTAGCGGAGAATAAGCGAATTCTCTGTGCCGCACCGGCCTACATAGAAAAACACGGTTTGCCTAGCTCCCTCGGCGAGCTGTCTGGTCACGACTGTCTGATTACCAAAGAGCGGGACGTCACTCCCGGTATTTGGGAGCTGAAAAAGGGCAAAGATAAGAAGTCGGTAAAAATTTCCGGTCACCTTTCTTCCAACAGCGGGGAGATTGTTCTGCGCTGGGCGCTGGAGGGAAAAGGCGTGATTTTACGTTCAGAATGGGACGTAATGCCGTTCCTTGAACGGGGCGAGCTGGTGCGCATTCTTCCTGAGTATTCCCAGAGTGCTAACATTTGGGCTGTGTATCAGGAGCCGCTTTATCAGAGCGTTAAGCTGCAGGTTTGCGTTGAGTACCTGATGGAATACTGCCAGCGCCTGTTTGGCCATTTAGACGAGAATGTGGCAGAGCGAAAAAGTGAAGGAAATATAGCGATATAAAAAAACCGCATTTCTATCAGCCTGACGGCTGTTTTTGAAATGCGGTCTTTATTTGATGGTGCAGCGATACTAGTGTGACTGACCTTTTGGCGCGCCAATAGGCAGAACGGTGCGACCGAACTGCTCGTTCAACACTTCCGCCATTGCCAGATAAATTGCGCTGGCGCCGCAGACGATGCCTTCAAATCCAGCAATGTTCAGCAGGCCTTTATTACCGGTAATGTTGCCGATAGCAAGCATAAAGAACAGTACGGTCAGGCTGGCGAAAACGAACTGCAGTGCGCGGTTGGCTTTCAGGGTGCCGAAGAACATAAACAGTGTAAACACGCCCCACAGAGCAAGATAGATGCCCAGGAAAGTGCCGTCAGTGGAGGAAACGTGGTCGTTACCCGGCAGGTACCAAATGCCGACCAGCGTCAGCCAGAAAAAGCCGTAAGAGGTAAAAGCAGTCACGCCGAAAGTGTTGCCTTTCTTGAATTCTAAAATGCCGGCAATAACCTGAGCGATGCCGCCGTAAAAAATTCCCATGGCGACGATAGCAGTCACTACCGGAAAGAATCCCGCGTTATGGATGTTTAACAGAATGGTGGTCATACCAAATCCCATCAATCCTAACGGACCCGGGTTCGCTAATTTAATTGAGTGCATATATCCCCTGTACTCAGTCGAATACGTTGTTTAATAAACTGTTTTTTTATTCCGCCTAAAGCGGTGGCGTTTTGCGCTGCCTGCCGGTCTACCACAAGTTTTCAGGCAAGCGCCGCATCATAATGAGCGCGTAAGCGTTAAACAATGGTTTAGATCAGAAATAGGCGGAAATTTTTTTATTTTTCCCCCTTGATGCCCGCAGGGTTGACCCCATGTTATGAACAACGGTTAAGGCAAGCCTGTATACCCATTTTGTTTCACACTGCATATGTGTTGGCTATAAATACTCCGGCCCTTGAGGCCTCTCCCTTTCAGGGGCAGCGTTTTAAGCCGTGCAGTGTGAATTATTTTGGGTAGTGATGTGTAAAACGACAGTTGAAAAGCGATTTACCATCCCCATATAGGTGAGTATGTGAACGAAGACAGTTTTTTTAAGTGGAGAACATGCAATGGGTAAAATTATTGGTATTGACCTGGGAACAACGAACTCATGCGTTGCCGTGATGGACGGTACTCAGGTACGCGTCATTGAAAACGCAGAAGGGGATCGTACTACCCCGTCAATTATCGCCTATACCCAGGACGGCGAAATTCTGGTGGGCCAGCCGGCCAAGCGTCAGGCGATAACCAACCCTCAGAACACGCTTTTTGCAATCAAGCGTCTGATTGGCCGTCGCTTTGGCGATGACGAAGTTCAGCGCGACAAAGACATCATGCCGTTCAAAATTATCGGTGCTGACAACGGCGATGCCTGGGTTGAAGTGAAAGGGCAAAAAATTGCTCCGCCACAGATTTCCGCAGAAGTGCTGAAGAAAATGAAAAAGACCGCGGAAGATTTCCTCGGCGAGACAGTCACCGAAGCGGTTATTACCGTACCGGCTTACTTCAACGACTCTCAGCGTCAGGCAACCAAAGACGCAGGCCGCATTGCCGGTCTGGACGTTAAGCGTATTATCAACGAGCCGACTGCGGCTGCGCTGGCCTACGGTCTGGATAAAGAAGTGGGTAACCGCACTATCGCGGTATACGACCTGGGTGGCGGTACCTTCGATATTTCTATTATTGAAATCGACGAAGTCGACGGCGAGAAAACCTTCGAAGTTCTGGCGACCAACGGTGATACCCACTTGGGTGGTGAAGACTTTGATACGCGCCTGATCAACTATTTGGTCGACGAGTTTAAGAAAGAGCAGGGCTTTGACCTGCGCAACGATCCACTGGCGATGCAGCGCCTGAAAGAAGCCGCTGAAAAGGCGAAGATCGAGCTTTCTTCTGCACAACAGACCGACGTTAACCTGCCGTACATCACCGCAGACGCGACCGGTCCTAAGCACATGAACATTAAAGTGACTCGCGCTAAGCTTGAGTCTCTGGTTGAAGATCTGGTTAACCGCTCTCTGGAGCCGGTCAAAGTGGCTTTACAAGACGCTGGCCTGTCTGTTGGTGACGTTCAGGACGTTATCCTGGTCGGCGGTCAGATCCGTATGCCGCTGGTTCAGCAGAAAGTGGCAGACTTCTTCGGCAAAGAGCCGCGTAAAGACGTTAACCCAGACGAAGCCGTTGCTATCGGCGCTGCGGTTCAGGGCGGCGTGCTGTCCGGTGATGTGAAAGACGTACTGCTGCTGGACGTTACCCCGCTGTCTCTGGGTATCGAAACCATGGGCGGAGTGATGACGTCGCTGATCACCAAGAACACGACGATCCCGACCAAGCACAGTCAGGTGTTCTCAACGGCGGAAGACAACCAGTCCGCAGTGACCATCCACGTGCTGCAGGGCGAGCGTAAGCGCGCGGCTGACAACAAGTCGCTGGGCCAGTTCAACCTTGACGGTATTCAGGCTGCACCGCGCGGTATGCCGCAAATTGAAGTGACCTTTTGATATCGACGCCGACGGCATTCTGCACGTCTCTGCGAAAGATAAGAACTCTGGTCGCGAGCAGAACATCACCATCAAGGCTTCTTCTGGCCTGAATGAAGATGAAATTCAGAAAATGGTGCGCGAAGCTGAAGCTAACGCCGATGCTGACCGTAAGTTTGAAGAGCTGGTTCAAACTCGTAACCAGGGCGACCACCTGCTGCACAGCACTCGTAAGCAGGTGACTGAAGCTGGCGACAAACTGGATGCAGGCGACAAGGCCGCTATTGAAAGCGCTCTGAGCGCGCTGGAAACTTCACTGAAGGGTGAAGACAAAGCGGATATCGAAGCCAAGATCCAGGCTCTGGTGGAAGCGTCCGGCAAGCTGATGGAAATGGCTCAGCAGCAGCATGCTGAAGGCGCATCTTCCGATGCAGGGGCTCAGCAGAGCACCTCCGGTAAAGATGACGACGCCGTTGACGCCGAGTTTGAAGAAGTTAAAGACAAGAAGTAATCGCCCTAAGCGGGCACGGTAGCGAGCCCTAGCGGGGCTCGTTAACGGAACTTGGCACGGGCGTTGAGGAAACTCTACGCCCGTGTACGCATATATAGGGTAAAGTCCACCGATGGCAAAGAAAGACTATTATGAGATTCTGGGCGTAGGTCGCGATGCCGACGAGCGTGAAATCAAGAAGGCCTACAAGCGCCTAGCGATGAAGCATCACCCTGACCGCAATCAGGGCGACAAAGATTCCGAAGAGAAGTTTAAGGAAATCAAAGAGGCCTATGAGGTTCTTACTGACTCGCAGAAGAAAGCGGCCTACGATCAGTACGGCCATGCTGCCTTTGAACAGGGCGGTATGGGCGGCGGCGGCTTTGGCGGCGGCGCTGACTTTAACGATATCTTTGGCGACGTTTTCGGCGACATCTTTGGCGGCCGCCGTCAGCGCGCAAGCCGGGGTGCCGACCTTCAGTATACGATGACGCTCACGCTGGAAGAGGCGGTGCGCGGCGTGACCAAAGAGATCCGTATTCCAACGCTGGCTGAATGCGACGTGTGCCACGGCAGCGGTGCGAAGGCTGGAACCTCTGCAACGACCTGTAGTACCTGCCACGGCAGCGGCCAAGTGCAAATGCGTCAGGGCTTTTTCGCCGTACAGCAAACCTGTCCTACCTGTCACGGGCGCGGCAAGATCATTAAAGATCCCTGCAATAAGTGCCACGGTCAGGGGCGCGTTGAAAAGACCAAGACTCTGTCGGTCAAGATCCCTGCGGGTGTTGATACCGGCGACCGTATACGGTTATCCGGTGAAGGGCAGGCCGGTGAGAACGGCGCTCCGGCGGGCGATCTGTACGTTCAGGTTCAGGTTAAGCAGCACCCGATCTTTGAGCGGGACGGCAACAACCTCTACTGCGAAGTGCCTATCAGCTTTGCTATGGCGGCACTGGGCGGCGAGATTGAAGTACCGACGCTGGACGGTCGCGTCAACCTGAAGATCCCGGCAGAAACTCAAACGGGCAAGCTGTTCCGCATGCGCGGCAAAGGCGTGAAGTCCGTACGGGGCGGCAGTCAGGGTGACCTGCTGTGCAGGGTTGTGGTTGAAACCCCGGTTAAGCTGAACGAAAAGCAAAAGCAGCTGTTGAAAGAGCTGGATGAGTCCTTAGGGGGCGATAAAGGCTCGAAAAACAGTCCGCGTTCTAAGTCCTTTTTTGACGGCGTGAAGAAGTTTTTTGACGATTTGACCGGCTAGCTCTTTGCATTCTCGTCAGGCTTAACTACAGCGCTCGGCCTTCTTGGTCGGGCGTTTTTTATTCTATAACGCTATTCTTTGAAGAAGGAATCAGTGAAGTTGTGTAAATCTTCTACCCGGTAGATGAGCATTTTTATTGAATAAGTAATTTTTATAATATTGATATTTAAATTCTTTTTTTACTCTTCTTGTTGTTTTTCTACTTTGACTATCCTGTTTTGGTTTAATCGCATAACTTTACTAAAATATGTGTTGTTTTGTACTATTGCCTACCTAAATTAATGGCAATGAAAAATACTCATCGTCTTGTTGAGTGAAGGGATAAGAGCAATGACTTACTATTTACGCCAGTTTCTCAAGCTGGAGGCTTCCGGCGGTATTTTGCTGATTTTAGCAGCTATAGCAGCAATGATTGTCGCTAATTCCCCTCTACAGGCAGCGTATGAAGGCTTTTTGCATCTTCCCATCGCATTTAAGGCGGGAACTCTGGAAATAAGTCATTCACTGGCGCATTGGATTAACGATGGCCTGATGGCGATCTTTTTTCTGGTGATTGGTCTGGAAGTGAAAAAAGAGCTGATTGAAGGCTCGCTGGCTGGCAGAGACAAAGCGATGTTTCCCGTCGTGGCGGCCATTGGCGGAATGGTAATACCGGCTCTGCTTTACCTAGCGTTTAACGCAGACAATGAGGTAACGCGCAGCGGGTGGGCGATACCGGCGGCTACCGATATCGCGTTTGCTTTAGGGGTCATGGCGCTGCTGGGCAACCGAGTTCCAACCAGCCTGAAGGCGTTTTTAATGGCGCTGGCGATTATTGATGACTTGGGCGCGATTGTGATTATTGCCCTGTTTTATACCAAGACGCTTTCCGGTATTGCGCTGGCAGGTGCTGCGACCGCGATTGCCGCCATGGTGCTGATGAACCGATGCGGAGTTGGCAATAAGATAGCCTATCTGGCAGTGGGAGCCGTACTGTGGGTATTTATGCTGAAGTCTGGCGTACACGCAACGCTGGCGGGGGTTATCACTGGGTTCTTTATTCCGCTCAGCGGCAGAGACAGCAGCAGGCCGCTGGATAGCCTTATTCACCAGCTTCACCCGTGGGTGACGTTTCTGATCCTGCCTTTGTTTGCTTTCGCAAATGCAGGAGTGTCGCTGGGTGGGGTAACGGCATCGTCTCTGGTCGATGCGCTACCTCTTGGCATCATGGCAGGTCTGGTAGTGGGCAAGCCGCTGGGTATCTTTGGCTTTTGCTGGCTGGCGCTTAAGGTCAAGCTGGTTTCCTTGCCGCCGTCCATTAATCTGAAGCTGATTTTTCCGGTTTCAGTGCTGTGCGGTATCGGCTTTACTATGTCTATCTTTATCTCCTCTTTGGCATTTGAAGGGCAAGAGGATGCACTGATGGTATATTCGAGGTTAGGGATCCTGCTGGGCTCAACGCTGGCTGCGGTGCTGGGCTATGGAATGTTGAAGTCGGCGCTTGGTCGTTTACATGGGAAGGCTGCGGCATAAGCCGCGCCTTTGACACAAAATTTGGGCATAAAAAAACCGGCATTGCCGGTTTTTTTAAACAGCGTGAAGCATTACTGCATAGCGCTGATTTGTGCACTCAGGTGTGACTTATGACGTGCAGCTTTGTTCTTGTGAATTAAGCCTTTTGCTGCCTGACGGTCAACAATTGGTTGCATTTCACTGAACGCAGCTACTGCAGCAGCTTTGTCACCTGATTCGATCGCCATACGTACTTTCTTGATAAAGGTACGCATCATTGAGCGGCGGCTTGCATTGTGCTTGCGGCGCGCTTCAGACTGGATGGCGCGTTTCTTAGCTGATTTGATATTAGCCAAGGTCCAACTCCCAAATAGTTTCTTGAGGACATTCTAAAGGCGAAGGAATATGCCCTTTCAGCCTTCTTTTGTCAACGGATTTGTACAAATTAGCGCCGCTATTTTTTATTCCACGAACAATTTTTTCAGGAACAAAGAAGAAGCGACACCGCGGTTATCGATGGCGCAGAATTCTAACAGCTTTACGTATCGGAATACAGTCATTAACGCGTTTTCTTTACGCGTGTGCTGAAGAACTAAGCGCTAAGAGACGTTTATCGGTGACTTTTGCTGCTGTAAAAGGCCGAAGATTTTAAGCGATCGCGCAATCGCCGGTTAACCTTCGGTGTTGCAGTTGCTATAATCGGCGCCTTCGATTTGTAGAGAATCCCTGAGCTGATCTATGGAGCTGATTCGCGGCATACATAACCTACGTCCCCGTCACTGCGGCTGCGTACTGACGATAGGGAACTTTGACGGCGTCCACCTGGGCCATCGGGCACTGCTGCGCCAGCTAAAGCGGGAGGGAGAACGTCTTGGCCTCCCGACGATGGTAATGATTTTTGAACCTCAGCCGATGGAGCTGTTTGCTCCGGACAAAGCGCCCGCCAGGCTGACACGGCTGCGGGATAAGTGCCAACACCTTGCAGAAGCGGGCGTTGACTACCTGCTGTGCGTCAAGTTTGACAAAGCGTTTGCCGACATCAGCGCAGAAGAGTTTATTTCTCAGTTGCTGGTTGAAAGGCTAGGTGTTAAGTTTTTGACCGTGGGCGACGATTTTCGCTTTGGTGCAGGCCGTCTGGGGGATTTCTCCCTGCTGAAAGAGGCTGGGGAGCAAAACGGCTTTTCGGTCACGAATACACAGAGCTTTTGTGAAGGCGGCAAGCGCATCAGCAGCACGATGATTCGTCAGGCGCTGCGCGATGACGATCTGGCACTGGCAGAATCTTTATTAGGGCGCCCTTACGGCATGAGCGGGCGAGTGGTGCACGGTGACGAATTAGGGCGCACAATCGGTTTCCCTACGGCTAATCTGCCGATGAAGCGGCTGGTTGCGCCGATAAAGGGTGTTTACGCCGTTGAAGTTACCGGGCTGACGCCGTCTCCGCTGCCTGGCGTGGCCAATATTGGCACACGCCCTACGGTGTCCGGCGTGCGTCAGCAGCTTGAAGTGCACCTGCTGGACGTCAATATGGATCTTTACGGCCGCCATATTAACGTTGTCATCAGAGAAAAGCTGCGCAACGAGCAGCGCTTTGCGTCGCTGGAGGCGCTAAAGCAACAGATTGAAAACGATGTCGCTACCGCCCGTCGGTTTTTTGGGCAGACGGTGCGGACTTAATCTATTTGTCGAGATAATGGAACAGAGAATCGAATGACTGACTATAAGAACACGTTGAACCTGCCAGAAACCGGCTTTCCGATGCGCGGCGATCTTGCCAAGCGCGAGCCGGATATGCTGAAGCGTTGGTATGAAGCGGACCTGTACGGTGCGATTCGCCAGGCCAAGAAGGGTAAGAAAACGTTTATTCTTCACGATGGCCCTCCCTATGCCAACGGCGATCTTCACATTGGTCACGCGGTCAACAAGATTCTTAAAGACATTATCATCAAGTCAAAAAGCTTGGCGGGTTTTGATGCGCCTTACGTTCCCGGCTGGGACTGCCACGGGCTGCCGATTGAGCTGAAGGTTGAACAGCTAGTGGGTAAACCCGGCGAAAAAATCAGCGCATCAGAGTTCCGCAAGGCCTGCCGCAGCTATGCTGCCGGCCAGGTGGAAGGGCAGAAGAAAGACTTTATCCGCCTCGGCGTGCTGGGCGACTGGGACAACCCCTATCTGACCATGGCCTACCAGACGGAAGCCAACATCATCCGCGCGCTGGGTAAAATCATCGCTAACGGTCACCTGCACAAGGGCGCTAAGCCAGTGCACTGGTGTATCGACTGTGGCTCTTCCTTGGCGGAAGCCGAAGTGGAGTACTACGATAAAACGTCGCCGTCTATTGACGTGCGCTTTGCCGCCGTCGATCCGGCTGCTGTCGCTAAAGCCTTTGGCGTTCACCGCGTCGATGGGCCGATTTATTCCGTTATCTGGACTACCACGCCGTGGACTCTGCCGGCTAACCGCGCTATCTCTTTGCACCCTGAATTTGATTACCAGCTGGTGCAGGTGGAGGATGGCACGCTGATTCTGGCCGCTGAGCTGGTTGAGAGCGTCATGAAGCGCGCCGGTATTGAACGCTGGGCGGTTCTGGGCTGTGCCAAAGGGGCTGACCTTGAGCTGATGCGCTTTAAGCACCCGTTCCTGAACTTCGACGTGCCGATCGTTTTGGGCGAGCACGTTACGCTGGACGCCGGTACCGGTGCCGTTCATACCGCGCCGGGCCACGGCCCTGACGACTATACTATTGGTTTGAAGTACGGTCTTGAAGTCGCCAACCCGGTTGGCCCTGACGGCTGCTACCTGCCCGGCACCGGCGAAGGGCTGGACGGCATGAACGTGTTTAAGGCCAATGACGTTATCGTTGAACTGCTGAAAAGCCGCGGTGCGCTGCTGCACGTTGAAAAATTACAGCACAGCTACCCCTGCTGCTGGCGCCACAAGTCGCCGATTATTTTCCGCGCGACGCCGCAGTGGTTTGTCAGCATGGATCAGAACGGCCTGCGTAAGCAGTCTCTGGCTGAGATCAAGAAAGTACGCTGGATCCCGGACTGGGGGCAGGCGCGTATCGAAAGCATGGTAGAAAACCGCCCTGACTGGTGTATCTCTCGCCAGCGCACTTGGGGTATGCCAATGTCGCTGTTCGTCCATAAAGAGACGGATGCGCTGCATCCTCGTTCACTGGAGCTGATGGAGCAGGTGGCCCAGCGCGTAGAAGAGCACGGTATTCAGGCCTGGTGGGATCTCGATCCAAAAGATCTGCTAGGTGATGAAGCGGCCGACTACGTTAAAGTGCCGGATACGCTGGACGTGTGGTTCGACTCTGGGTCGACGCACGCTTCTGTGGTTGACGTTCGTCCCGAATTCCACGGCCACAGCGCCGATATGTATCTGGAAGGCTCGGATCAGCACCGCGGCTGGTTTATGTCATCCCTGATGATCTCTACCGCCATGAAGGGCAAAGCGCCCTATCGTGAAGTGCTGACTCACGGATTTACCGTTGACGGTCAGGGTCGTAAGATGTCGAAGTCTATCGGCAACACTGTTAGCCCTCAAGAAGTCATGAACAAGCTGGGCGGCGACATTCTGCGCCTGTGGGTGGCCTCTACAGACTATACCGGTGAGATTGCCGTGTCTGACGAGATCCTCAAGCGCTCTGCTGACGCCTACCGCCGTATTCGCAACACCGCCCGCTTCCTGCTGGCGAACCTTAATGGTTTCGATCCGGTGCGCGATATGGTGAAGCCGGAAGAGATGGTAGTGCTGGACCGCTGGGCGGTAGGCAAAGCGCTGCAGGCGCAGCAGGAAATTGCCTATAGCTACGATAACTACGACTTCCACGTGGTTATTCAGCGACTGATGCAGTTCTGCTCCATCGAGATGGGCTCTTTCTATCTGGATATCATCAAAGATCGCCAGTACACCGCCAAGGGCGACAGTCTGGCGCGTCGCAGCTGTCAGACGGCGCTTTATCATATTGCCGAAGCGCTAGTGCGCTGGATGGCGCCGGTGATGTCCTTTACCGCCGATGAAATCTGGCAGTACCTGCCGGGCGAGCGCGATGCCTTTGTCTTTACCGGCGAATGGTATCAGGGGCTGTTTGGTCTGGCTGACGGTGAGTCAATGAACGACGAATACTGGGATTCGCTGCTGAAAGTGCGCGGTGAAGTGAACAAGGTGCTGGAGCAGGCGCGCGCTGATAAGCTTATCGGCGGCTCGCTGGAAGCATCAGTCACGCTGTACGCAGAGCCTGAGCTTGAGAACCGGCTGAATGCGCTGCAGGATGAGCTTCGCTTTGTGCTGCTGACCTCTGGCGCGAAGGTTGCGCCTCTGGCGAATGCCGCATCGGATGCTCAGCAGAGCGAAATGCTCAAAGGGCTTAAGGTCGGATTGGCTAAAGCGCCTGGCTGCAAGTGCCCGCGCTGCTGGCACTATACTCAGGACGTTGGCCAAAACGCCGAGCAGCCGGAGCTGTGCGGTCGCTGCGCAACTAACGTTGCGGGGCAGGGCGAAGAGCGTAAGTTTGCCTGATGAAGAAGCCTATTTTATCAACGGGCGTCCGCTGGCTTTGGCTAGCGGTCGTCGTACTGGTTGTGGACTTGCTCACTAAGTTCGTGGTCATCAGTAAGTTTCAGTTGGGAGAGTCTGTCGATCTTCTGCCGTTCTTTAATCTTTACTATGCCCGCAACTACGGCGCCGCTTTCAGCTCCTTTATGGGGCAGCGCTGGGCGCTGGCGGCGGTAGCGGTGACGATCACCACGGTGCTTATCGTGATGATGTACCGTTCACGGGCGCTAGAGCGCTGGAGCAATATCGCCTTTGCGTTAATTATCGGCGGTGCGCTGGGCAACCTGTTCGATCGCCTGTATCACGGCTTTGTTGTCGACTTTTTTGACTTTTATATCGGCGACTGGCACTACCCGACGTTTAACGTCGCTGACTGTGCGATCTGTATCGGCGCAGTGATGGTCGTGCTGGAAGGCTTTATCTTTAAAAAAGAGAAGGCTGCCGACTAGGTTCGGCTACGCGAGTGCATATACGGCGAGCGTCCAATGCGGGCGCTCGCTTCTGTTATCCGTCTGGAGAATAAGCATGCAGATTTTGTTGGCAAACCCCCGCGGCTTTTGTGCCGGGGTCGACCGGGCAATCAGCATTGTTGAGCGCGCGCTGGAAATTTACGGTGCGCCTATTTATGTTCGCCATGAAGTGGTGCATAACCGCTATGTTGTCGACAGCCTGCGCGATCGCGGTGCGGTATTTATTGAACAGCTGAGTGAAGTGCCAGACGGCGCTATTCTGATTTTTTCTGCGCACGGCGTTTCTCAGGCGGTTCGCGCTGAGGCGAAGGCGCGGGATCTCACCGTATTTGATGCCACCTGCCCGCTGGTGACCAAAGTGCATATGGAGGTGGCTCGCGCCAGCCGCAAGGGGCGTGAAGCGATCCTGATCGGCCACGCTGGGCACCCTGAAGTGGAAGGCACGATGGGACAGTACAGCAACCAAGAGGGCGGGATGTATCTGGTGGAGTCACCGGAGGACGTCTGGAATCTTAACGTCAAGAACGAGCGCAACCTGTGCTTTATGACGCAGACAACGCTCTCTGTTGACGATACATCGGATATTATTGACGCCCTGCGCGAGCGCTTCCCGGATATTATCGGGCCGCGTAAAGACGACATCTGCTACGCGACCACTAACCGACAGGAGGCTGTGCGCAATTTGGCGCAGGGTGCTGACGTGGTGCTGGTCGTGGGTTCCAAAAATTCATCTAACTCCAACCGGCTGGCTGAGTTGGCGCAGCGGGTAGGAAAGCCCGCCTACCTGATTGATACCGCAAGCGACATTCAGGAAGTCTGGCTGAAGGGCGCTGCCTCTGTGGGCGTTACTGCAGGCGCATCGGCGCCTGATGTTCTGGTTCAGGCGGTGATAGATAAGCTACGCGCGCTGGGCGGTGAACCCGCCGTTGAAATGGAAGGGCGCGAAGAAAGTATTGTGTTTGAAGTGCCGAAAGAACTGCGGGTAAAGCAGGTCGATTAATTCCCGATAGCGTTCAGGCAGTAGGTTTGTTAGCGGGCTGATTTTTCAGCCCGTTTTTGTGCGTATTTGGTTTATCTCTACGGGGTTGAACATAAGAATAACTGTTCGAACCGACTGAAGAATAAGTAAATGTGTTTGTCACGCGATGGGAGAGGGCGTTAATCTGACCCGTAACCATAGCGTTAACTATTTAGAGGAACAGCATGTCAACGAAACAGGTTAGGATTGCCATCGCCGGTGCCGGCGGGCGTATGGGGCGTCAACTGATTCAGGCCGTCTCTCAGGCCGAGGGCGTAGTACTGGGTGCAGCGCTGGAGCGCGAAGGCTCATCACTGGTTGGCGTAGACGCGGGTGAACTGGCCGGTATTGGTGCGGTCGGCGTAAAGATTAATGACAGCCTTGACGCAGTGGCTAACGATTTCGATATTTTCATCGATTTTACCCGTCCGGAAGGTACTCTGGCGCACATTGCCTTTTGCCGCCAGCACCGTAAGGGCATGGTGATCGGTACGACAGGTTTTGACGATGCAGGAAAAGCCGCTATCGATACTGCCGCGAGGGAGATCCCCATTGTGTTTGCCGCCAACTTTAGCGTAGGCGTGAATCTGGTGCTGAAGCTGCTTGAGCAGGCCGCCAAGGTTATGGGCGACTATACCGATATTGAAATTATTGAAGCCCACCATCGGCATAAAGTGGATGCACCTTCAGGAACCGCGCTGGCAATGGGAGAGGCTATTGCTAACACGCTCGGCAGAGATTTGAAAAAGTGTGCCGTGTACGGTCGGGAAGGGCACACCGGCGAGCGCGACCGCCAGACGATCGGCTTTGCGACGCTGCGCGCTGGGGACATCGTGGGTGAGCACACAGCGATGTTTGCCGACATTGGTGAGAGAGTTGAAATTACCCACAAGGCGTCAAGCAGAATGACGTTTGCCAACGGCGCAGTGCGCGCTGCTGAATGGCTGAGTCAGTATAAATCTGGTTTATACAGCATGAGAGATGTTTTATCTTTGAATGACTAATTTCTGTATTTAAAATTCAAATTTTAAAAGACAAGGCTTTGGCTTTGTCTTTTTTTTATCATTTTTTCTCCTTTAAATTTATATGGATAAGTTTTTATTTGATTTTATGGGGCTTGGTTTTGTTTTTCATTAAATTTATTTATTTTTATAAGTTATCTTATTTTTTTGATCTATTTTTTACATCGAAGTTCTATTTTTTGCTATTCCTATCAATTTCAACAAGGCTTATTAAGCGAAATGGATAGCAATCGTTTACTTTTCCATTGTTACCTGATTTTTTCTTTGATTATGACTTTATTTTAATGCGAAAGCCTCAAAATAAACTAAAATATGTGTGTTTTAGTGGACAAAGGACGCACCTGTCTTTAGAATGCGCCCAATTTGCTCAAAATTTGCCGATGAGGCTTTTTTTGTGCCTATTTAGAAGGTATAGTTAAATGAATTAATATTCACTATTTTTGACTGTTTATTCTATCTGGGAGGGTGCTTTGAGTAAAACCGCGCTACTGGTTCTGGAAGATGGAACCCAATTTAAAGGCCGCGCAATAGGGGCCGTAGGTACGGCGGTTGGGGAAGTGGTATTCAATACTTCCATGACCGGTTATCAAGAAATTCTGACTGATCCATCCTATTCACGCCAAATCGTTACTCTTACCTATCCCCATATCGGCAACATCGGTACCAATGCAGCAGATGAAGAGTCCTCCGCCGTACACGCGCAGGGGCTGATTATTCGCGACCTCCCCCTGATTGCCAGCAACTACCGCAGTCAGGAAAGCCTGTCAGACTACTTAAAGCGCAACAATATCGTCGCCATTGCGGATATCGATACCCGTAAGCTGACGCGTTTGCTTCGTGAGAAAGGCGCTCAAAACGGCTGCATTATCGCCGGTGATGCGCCCGACGCTGCGCTGGCTCTAGAGAAAGCGCAGGCCTTCCCTGGGCTAGAAGGAATGGACTTAGCGAAAGAAGTCACAACGAAAGAAGCCTACAGCTGGACACAGGGAAGCTGGACGCTGGAGGGAGAGCTGCCGGCAGCAAGCAGTGAAAGCGAACTTCCCTACCACGTAGTCGCTTATGACTACGGCGCAAAGCGTAACATTCTGCGCATGCTGGTGGATCGCGGCTGCCGCCTGACGGTAGTGCCCGCCCAGACTCCGGCAGAAAACGTGCTGGCGATGAACCCTGATGGCATCTTTCTTTCCAACGGCCCCGGTGACCCAGCCCCCTGTGACTATGCCATTCAGGCGATATCACACTTTCTGACCACCGACGTGCCGGTTTTTGGCATCTGCCTAGGCCACCAGCTGTTGGCGCTGGCCAGCGGAGCGAAAACCAAGAAGATGAAGTTTGGTCACCACGGTGGCAACCATCCGGTGAAAGATCTTGACGGTAACACAGTGATGATTACCGCCCAGAACCACGGCTTTGCCGTTGATGAATCGACACTGCCTGCTAACCTGCGCACAACGCACAAGTCACTGTTTGACGGCACGTTACAGGGTATCCACCGGACAGATCGCCCCGCCTTTAGCTTCCAAGGGCACCCGGAGGCCAGCCCCGGGCCGCACGATGCAGCCCCGCTGTTTGACCACTTTATTGAACTGATTCAGATCTACCGCACAAATAAAGCAAACTAAGATCGGGAGCCATTGACCATGCCAAAACGTACAGACATTAAAAGTATCCTGATCCTTGGTGCTGGCCCGATCGTTATCGGCCAGGCCTGCGAATTTGACTACTCTGGGGCACAGGCGTGCAAGGCTCTCAGAGAAGAGGGCTATCGCGTTATTCTGGTTAACTCCAACCCGGCCACCATTATGACCGACCCGGAGATGGCCGATGCCACCTATATTGAACCCATTCATTGGGAAGTGGTGCGCAAGATTATTGAAAAAGAGCGCCCGGACGCGGTGCTGCCTACTATGGGCGGCCAGACGGCGCTGAACTGTGCGCTGGAGCTGGAGCGCCAAGGCGTGTTGGCCGAGTTTGGCGTCACCATGATTGGCGCTACCGCCGACGCGATTGATAAAGCCGAAGATCGCCAGCGCTTTGACAAAGCGATGAAAAAAATTGGTCTGGACACTGCCCGCTCCGGTATAGCTCACAACATGGAAGAGGCGTACGCCGTCGCGGCAGACGTCGGTTTCCCCTGCATTATTCGCCCGTCTTTCACCATGGGCGGCACCGGCGGCGGTATTGCCTATAACCGGGAAGAGTTTGAAGAGATTTGCGAGCGCGGTCTGGATTTGTCACCCACCAAAGAGCTGCTGATTGACGAATCGCTGATCGGTTGGAAAGAGTATGAAATGGAAGTGGTGCGGGACAAGAATGACAACTGCATCATCGTGTGTTCCATCGAAAACTTCGACGCGATGGGCATTCACACCGGGGACTCCATTACCGTCGCTCCCGCTCAAACCCTGACGGACAAAGAGTACCAAATTATGCGCAACGCCTCGATGGCGGTGCTGCGCGAGATTGGCGTTGAGACCGGTGGCTCGAACGTGCAGTTTTCAGTTAACCCGAAGAATGGGCGGCTGATTGTCATTGAAATGAACCCTAGGGTGTCGCGCTCCTCGGCGCTGGCTTCTAAAGCGACGGGCTTCCCCATCGCCAAGATTGCGGCCAAGCTGGCGGTAGGCTACACCCTCGACGAGCTGATGAACGATATTACCGGCGGCAGAACCCCGGCCTCGTTTGAGCCTTCTATTGACTACGTCGTGACCAAAATCCCTCGCTTTAACTTTGAGAAGTTCGCCGGCGCTAACGACCGCCTGACGACTCAGATGAAGTCAGTTGGGGAGGTGATGGCGATAGGCCGCACTCAGCAAGAGTCGCTGCAAAAGGCGCTGCGTGGTCTGGAAGTGGGAGCAACCGGCTTTGACCCGAAAGTCAATCTGGACGACGCTGACGCGCTGACCCGTATTCGCCGCGAGCTGAAAGAGGCGGGCGCCGAGCGGATTTGGTACATCGCCGATGCTTTCCGCGCGGGGATGTCGGTTGACGGCATCTTTAATCTGACCAACATCGACCGCTGGTTCCTAGTGCAAATCGAGGAGCTGGTTAAGCTAGAGGCGAAGGTCGCTGAACTGGGCGTCACTGGGTTGGATGAGACTTTCCTGCGCCAGCTCAAGCGCAAAGGCTTTGCCGACGCGCGCTTAGCCAAACTGGCTGGCGTTTCGGAAGCAGAAGTGCGCAAGCTGCGCCATAAGTTCAGCCTTTATCCAGTCTATAAGCGGGTCGACACCTGTGCGGCAGAGTTTGCCACTGACACCGCCTATATGTACTCCACTTATGAAGAAGAGTGTGAAGCCAAGCCGAACAGCGATCGGCCGAAAGTCATGGTGCTGGGCGGTGGGCCAAACCGTATCGGGCAGGGCATTGAGTTTGACTACTGCTGCGTACACGCCTCCATGGCGCTGCGTGAAGACGGCTATGAGACCATCATGGTCAACTGTAACCCGGAAACCGTTTCCACTGACTACGACACCTCTGACCGCCTCTACTTTGAGCCGGTCACGCTGGAAGACGTGCTGGAAATCGTGCGCGTTGAGCAGCCGCAGGGCGTTATCGTCCAGTATGGCGGCCAGACGCCGCTGAAGCTGGCGAGAGACCTTGAAGCCGCAGGCGTACCGGTTATCGGCACTTCGCCGGACGCTATCGACCGAGCTGAAGACCGTGAACGTTTCCAGCAGGCGGTGGTTCGCCTGGGGCTACGCCAGCCCGCTAACGCTACGGTATCGACCATTGAAATGGCGGTGGACAAGGCGGCGACGATTGGCTATCCACTGGTGGTGCGCCCATCCTACGTGCTGGGTGGCCGAGCTATGGAGATTGTCTATGACGAAGGCGACCTGCGCCGCTACTTCCAGACTGCCGTCAGCGTCTCTAACGATGCCCCGGTACTGCTGGATCGCTTCCTCGACGATGCGATTGAAGTGGACGTCGACGCCATCTGCGACGGTGAGCGTGTACTGATTGGCGGCATTATGGAGCACATCGAGCAGGCGGGCGTGCACTCCGGTGACTCGGCCTGTTCGCTGCCGGCCTATACCCTCAGTCAGGATATTCAGGACGAGATGCGCCGTCAGGTAGAAAAGCTGGCGTTTGAGCTGTGCGTGCGCGGACTGATGAACGTGCAGTTTGCCGTCAAGGGCAACGATGTCTACCTGATTGAAGTGAACCCGCGCGCGGCGCGCACCGTACCGTTTGTCTCCAAGGCAACGGGTGTTCCGCTGGCAAAAGTAGCTGCCCGCGTGATGGTCGGCAAGTCGCTGGTTGAGCAGAACGTGACGAAAGAGGTGATCCCACCGTACTACTCGGTAAAAGAGGTGGTTCTGCCGTTTAACAAGTTCCCCGGCGTAGACCCTATCCTTGGGCCGGAAATGCGCTCAACCGGTGAAGTGATGGGCGTAGGCCGCAGCTTTGCCGAGGCCTTCGCCAAGGCGATGCTGGGCAGCAGCTCGCGGCGTATCCCGAAAGGGCGCGCGCTGCTCTCCGTGCGCGAAGGGGACAAGTCCCGCGTTGTCGACCTAGCCGCTAAACTGCTTAAGCAGGGCTTCGACCTAGACGCTACTCACGGTACAGCGGTTGTTCTGGGGGAAGCGGGCATTAATCCACGGCTGGTGAACAAGGTGCATGAAGGTCGTCCGCACATTCAGGACAGGATCAAGAACGGCGAATACGACTATATCGTTAACACCACTGAGGGGCGTCAGGCGATTGAGGACTCGAAGCTTATCCGCCGCAGCGCGCTGCAGTACAAGGTGCATTACGACACCACGCTGAACGGCGGCTTTGCCACCACCATGGCGATGAACGCTGATGCGACAGAGAAGGTGATTTCCGTACAGGAAATGCATCGGCTCTTAAAATAGCCGTTATTTAAGTCAGTAAAAAGCCCGCGAAAGTGCACGACTCGCGGGCTTTCTTTTTTCTTTCTAAAATGAAAGAAATAGCGTTGTAAGGGCCCGCGCCATTTGAAGCCGCTTAAGTCTCGGTGCTATGCTTACGGTCCTTTCTGATTGTCATCCTTTTTTGTCAGGTGAAACGCGTGGAGTCTGACCATATAGAGCACCGCCAGCGGGAGATTACCCGACTGTGCATTCAGTGCGCCCTGCTGCTGCTTCAGCACGGTGCGGAAAGTATGCTGGTTGAACAGCTGTCTAGTCGCTTGGGGGTTGCGCTGGGCGTTGAGAACGTGGAAAGCTCCATTTCCGCTAACGCTGTGGTGCTGAGTACTATTCACCGGGGGCACTGTGTGACCTCCACTCGCAAGAACATCGACCGCGGCATCAATATGCACGTGGTAACGGAAGTGCAGCGCATCGTCATTCTGGCCGAGCACCGCCTACTGGATATCGAACAGGTACAAAAACGCCTGGATAACATCAAGCCGCTGCGCTACCCGCGCTGGCTGATGGTGGTGATGGTTGGGCTATCCTGCGCCTGCTTTTGTCGGCTGGCTGGGGGAAATCTCGATACCGTGACCACCACCTTCTTTGCCAGTGCCTTGGCGATGTATGCCCGACAGGTGCTGACTTCCATCCAGATGAATCCTCTTATCAACTTTTTCGCCACGGCGTTTGTCGCGACGACTGCGTCAGGCTGGCTGGTGAACTGGCTCGATATCTCTAAAGCACCTATTGCCATGGCTTCCTGTGTATTACTGCTGGTGCCGGGCTTTCCGCTTATCAATGCCGTCGCTGATATGTTTAAAGGCCATATCAATACCGGCATTGCCCGCTGGACAATGGCGAGCCTGCTGACGCTGTCTACCTGTATCGGTGTGGTGGTAGCAATGGCGGTTTGGGGATTTAGGAGCTGGCTATGAACCTGATTCTTACGCTGATTGAAAATATGCTGTTGGCGTCTGTACCCGCCGTGGGCTTTGCGCTGGTGTTTAACGTCCCGGTGAAAGCGCTGAAGTACTGTGCGCTGCTGGGGGCAATAGGGTACGGCTTTCGTACCGTGTTGATATACTATCAGCTGCCGCTGGAGTGGAGCACACTGCTGACCAGTATGCTGATAGGCTCTATCGGCATTCGCTGGTCGCGGCGCTTTTTGGCGCATCCGAAAGTGTTCACTGTGGCGGCGGTTATTCCGATGTTTCCCGGCGTATTCGCCTATAAGGCGATGATTGCTTTGGTTGAGTTGTCCCACAAGGGCTATTCGCCGCAGCTGTTTGAAACGCTGATAACTTACTTTTTGAGGGCGTCGTTTATCGTCGGTGCGCTTTCTATTGGACTTTCTCTTCCGGCACTGTGGATTTATCGCCGACGCCCAAGCGTGTAGTGCTTGATGCAGTGCTCGGTAGAGCTTTCGAACAATTAATAGAACAAATAATAAAGGGACACCGTTATGATCGTTAGCCTGATTGCCGCCATGGCAGATAACCGAACTATCGGCGCTGATAACGCCATGCCGTGGCACCTGCCGGCAGATCTCGCCTGGTTTAAGCAAAACACCCTCAACAAGCCGGTGATTATGGGACGTAAAACCTATGAGTCTATCGGCAGGCCGCTGCCGGGGCGTAAGAACATCGTTATTAGCCGCCAGAGCCAAAGTGACGATCGGGTGGTTTGGGTAACGACGCTGGAGCAGGCGTTTGTCGAAGCGGGTAGCGTAGATGAAGTGATGGTGATAGGCGGAGGTAACGTTTATCAACAGGCGCTGGAAAGAGCCGATAGACTCTACCTGACGCATATTGAAGCGTCGCCTGCCGGTGATACCCATTTCCCTGACTACCAGCGCTACAGCTGGACTCAGCATTTTTCTGAACGGCACGAGGCGGACGAAAAGAACGGTCACGCGTACCGCTTTGAGATACTAGAGCGCGTTCGCTAGACGCTATTTGTTACCCGGGCCGTTTGGCCCGGTTTGTTTTAATAGGCTAAGTGGGTTAGATGGGGTCTGCGTGCTCTTGTGCCAGCGAGGGCTGGTAGAAATAGCGCTTGTCTTCCCAGCGCAGCAGCGTGAGCTGTCCACCCCAGCAGCAGCCGGTATCGAGGGCGTAGACGCCTTCAGGTGTGCCTTCCCCTTCCAGCGAAGCCCAGTGACCAAAGACAATCGAAAACTCCTGTGCCACGGGGCCGTTAAGGCTGAACCAGGGCTTGAGAGGGGCTGGCGCTTTTTGAGGAATGTCCTTGCAGATCATATCCAGACAGCCGTTTGGGTAGCAGTAGCGCATGCGGGTGAGAGCATTGGTGCTGTAGCGCAGGCGGGGAAGCCCGGATAAGTCGTCATTCCAGCAGTTGGGCAGGTCGCCGTACATGGCGTCAAGAAACAGCGGATAGCTGTCGCTGGAGAGAATGGCCTCAACCTCGCGCGCGCAGCGCTTGGCGGTTGCCAGATCCCACTGCGGGCTGATACCCGCGTGCCCCATAATGATTTTTTGCTCTTCATCTACCTGAAGAACCGGCTGGCGACGCAGCCAGTTGATCAGCGTATCGCAGTCCGGCGCTTCCAGAAGGGGAGTCAGGTTATCTTTAGGCTTGTTGCGGCTAATGCCTGCGTATATTGCCAGCAGGTGCAGGTCGTGATTGCCTAGGACTAAGCGGGCGGAGTCTCCCAGTGAGCAAACATAGCGCAGCACTTCTAAAGAGTCAGGGCCTCGGGCAACCAGATCGCCAGTGAGCCACAGGGTGTCCTTTTGGGGATTAAAGTCGGCCTGTGCCAAAACGGACTGCAGTTCATTAAAACAGCCGTGGACGTCGCCCACTAACAGTGTTGCCATAACAGTGAAGCCCTAGTGAATCAGAGAGGTAATGGCGAGGCGAAAGACCGGAATAATGACTTCAAAGGGGCGACCGTCGCTGTCGATCATTTTGTAGTGCCCCTCCATGGTCCCCAGCGGCGTTTCCAGCACCGCACCGCTGGTGTACTGATATTCTCCGCCGGGCAGGATCAGGGGCTGTTCGCCAACGACGCCTTCCCCCTGAACTTCAGTCTGCTTGCCGTTTGCGTTAGTGATAAGCCAGTAGCGGCCCATCAACTGCAC
The DNA here is from genome assembly GCF_900478135.1 of Leminorella richardii. Taxonomy (NCBI): domain Bacteria; kingdom Pseudomonadati; phylum Pseudomonadota; class Gammaproteobacteria; order Enterobacterales; family Budviciaceae; genus Leminorella; species Leminorella richardii. The sequence continues at coordinate 2,796,466 of NZ_LS483470.1, read as the reverse complement.
CTGTTCGCGCCCCAGATTGCGTACCGTCATGGTATAGGCAAACACAAAGCGATCCTCTTCTGGCTGCGACTGAGCCTCAACGTAGAAGCTCTGTGCCTGAATACAAATCCGGGGCTTATCGATCATAATGGTTATTCCTGTTCAGCCTGCGGTGAAACGCCGCGCTGCGACAGCCAGTTGGCCATCTTGCAGTATTGTTCAACAGAGACGTTTTCCGCCCGCATGTTTAAGTCCAATCCAAGCTCGGTCAGCTGGTCTGCTGTAAACAGGTTACCCAAGCTGTTACGGATGGTTTTTCTGCGCTGGTTAAAGGCCTCTGTCGTCAGGCGACCGAGCAGGCGAACGTCCTCTACGGGGTAGGGCAGAGTCGCGTGTGGAATGAGCCTGACGACTGCCGAGTCCACTTTGGGCGCGGGCTTAAAGGCGGTAGGAGGAACTTCCAGCACCGGAATTACTCGGCAGTAATACTGCGCCATCACGCTGAGCCTGCCGTAGGCCTTGCTGTTTTCACTGGCGACCAGGCGATTGACCACTTCTTTTTGCAGCATGAAATGCATGTCGCTGATAGCTCCAGTATAGCTAAAAAGGTGGAACATCAGCGGAGTTGAAATGTTGTAGGGCAGGTTGCCGAACACTCTGAGCGGCTGACCCAGCTCTTTAGACAGCGCCGCGAAGTCAAAGGTCATGGCGTCTTGCTGGTAGATAGTCAACTTGTCTTTCAGTTTGGGGTTGACCGCCAGCCGAGCGGCCAAATCTCTGTCCAGCTCGATAACGTTCAGGTGGTCTATCCGCTCGGCGACGGGCTCGGTCAGTGCCGCAAGCCCGGGGCCGATTTCCAGCATGGCTTGACCCGACAGCGGGTGAATAGCCGAAACAATGCTGTCAATGACATAGGTATCGCTTAAAAAGTTTTGCCCGAAGCGTTTGCGGGCGAAGTGGCCTTGGTGAACTCTATTATTCATTACGATTATTTATCATCTTTATAGCGAGATTAAGAGCAACGGTGAAGCTCCCTGCGTCGGCTTGCCCTGTGGCAGCCAGATCCAGCGCAGTGCCGTGATCGACCGACGTACGGATAAAGGGCAGGCCCAGCGTGATGTTAACGGCTCTGCCAAAGCCCTGATATTTTAATACCGGCAACCCCTGATCGTGGTACATGGCCAGCACGGCGTCGGCATGCTGTAAGTATTTGGGCTGAAACAGCGTGTCGGCGGGCAGAGGCCCAACCAAATTCATCCCGCGCTGGCGCAGTGAGTCCAGTGTGGGAATAATGACGTCAATTTCTTCTCGACCCATATGGCCGCCTTCACCCGCGTGAGGGTTCAGGCCGCAGACATAGATACAGGGCTGAGTAAGGCCAAACTTTTCCTGCAGATCGCGATAAAGGATTTCTATCGTCTCTGTCAGGCTTTGCGGCGTCACGGCCGCGGAGACCTGCGACAGGGGGCGGTGGGTGGTTGCCAGCGCAACGCGCAGCTCTTCTGTCGCCAGCATCATGACCACGCGCTGACGGTGGCTTCTTTCTGCAAAGAATTCGGTATGGCCGGTAAAGGGAACGCCCGCATCGTTAATCACACCCTTGTGCACCGGCCCGGTTATCAGGGCGGCAAATTCGCCGTTCAGGCAGCCGTCGCAGGCGCGAGCAAGGGTTTCTACCACATACTGACCGTTTGCGACGCTGAGCTGACCCGGCGTAGCGGGTGCACGTAGCTCCACTGGCAGCAGAGTAAGAGTACCCGCTTCCTGTGGGCGAGGAGGCTGAGAGGGCGTATAGGGGCGTAATTGCAAAGGCAGCCCCAGATGGGCTGCCCGCTGTTGCAAGAGCTCTGCTGAGGCGCAGACAACCAGTTCAACCGGCCAGCTTTGCTGAGCCAGCTGAACTGTCAGGTCTGGCCCCACGCCGGCGGGTTCCCCCGGCGTGATGACGACCCGCTGTGGGCTACTGTGCAGCGCCACTGCTGTTGTCCATGACTTTCACGTAAGCGCCCGCGCGGACTTCCTGCATCCAGCTTGGTACTTCTTCCGAGAACTTACGGTTAAACAGCATGCGGTAGGCGCGATCTTTTTGCGCCACATCGGTTTTATCAACCTGACGAGACTCCATAAACTGGATCAGATGCCAGCCGAAAGAGGAGCGAACAGGCTGGCTGATTTCGTTTTTCTGCAGGCGCATCAGCGCATCGCGGAAAGCCGGATCGTAAGACTCTGGGGATGACCAGCCAAGGTCGCCGCCCTGTTGAGCCGAGCCCGGATCTTCTGAATATTTACGAGCCGCTTCCTGGAACGAGGTTTTACCGCTCTTGATATCATCGGCAAGAGAGGCAATTTTGGCGCGCGCCTGATCGTCTGTCATTACGATAGAGGGCTTGATCAGAATGTGGCGGGCGTGCACTTCCAGTACGGAAATCGCCTTTTGTTCGCCGCGAATGTCGTTAACCTTCAGTATGTGGAAGCCGACGTTAGATCGAATAGGGCCAACGATGCCGCCTTTCTTCGAGTTTTGCAGATCGTTTGAGAAAATGGACGGCAGCTCTTCCATTTTTGCCCAGCCCATCTGGCCGCCTTTCAGCGCCTGAGGATCGTTGGAGAAGGATGCCGCCAGCTTGCCGAAGTCTGCGCCATTTTTTAGCTGTTCAACCAGATTGGTTGCCAGCTCGTTCGCTTTAGCGACCTGCTCGGCGTTTGGATTCTCCGGCATGGCAATTAGAATGTGGCTAAGGTTAAGCTCAGCGCTGCCGCTGATTTGCTTAGAAATCTGGTTGGCCAGGGCGTCAACTTCCTGTGGCAGGATGGTAACGCGGCGGCGCACTTCGTTGTTTCTGACTTCACTCATCAGCATTTCTTTGCGGATCTGCTCACGATACTTACCGTAGTTGATGCCCTCAGCCGCTAGGCGGCTTTTCAACTGTGCGGGCGCCATGCGGTTCTGGCGGGCGATATCAGCAATGGCGCGGTCGACCTGAGCGTCATCGATTTTAATTCCCATGCGTTCACCCATCTGGGCGATGATGGTGTCCACCACCAGACGCTCGGTAATTTGAGCGCGAAGCGTTCTATCATCAGGAAGCTGCTGACCCGCGCGGCGTGCGCTGTTTTTTACCGACGCCATCATGGTGTTGATGTCGCTTTCCAGAATCACTCCGTTGTTCACAACAACGGCGACGCGATCGACGTGCTGACCCTGCGGCGCGGCAAGCGCGTTAAACGATGCCAACGACATGGATGCCACTGACGTGCACAGCGCTAAGCCGGTAGCCAGCGATTTCCAATTTTTCATTACTTTTTTCATCTCATCATTCGCTTTTAGCGGGTTCATCGTAAAAATAAACAGTTATGTGTTCAGACCGAAGCGTAGGCTCTTAGAAGGCCTGCTGGTAAGGGAGAATGCCCCTTTCCATCATCTTGGTTCCGCCGCGGTTGTAGTTTCTGCTCAGGCCGCGAAGCTCAACGTTGAACGATACTTTATTATCGTACTCGCTGTTGAACTTGTCGCTTTCCCAACCGACGATCTTTCTTTCATAGCGAACGCCGACCGCCCAGCAGCATGTGTTGTACTGAACGCCTATTAGACCATCGGCAGCCTTGTTTAGTTTCGTGTCATAGTAATAGCCGCCCGTCATTGACCAGCGATCGGCAATTGGCCAGGTCGCGATGCCACCAACCTGAGAAATGTCCTGATCGTAGGCCGGGTTCGCCGTTCTGTTTGGCAGCACGGCTGAAATGTACTCACGGCTGGCGTAGCGGTAGCTTAGCTGAAGCACACGTTCGCTGTCTTTACGGTATTCCGCAACGGCGTTGGCAACAGAAATCGTGTCGAGGCGAGTGTCGTATTGAACGCCGCCGCGCAGACCCATGTTGGAGTTAATCTTCCAGAAGGTATCGCCAGCCCAGATAACGCTGCCGGTGTCGCTGTCTTTATCCGTCTTGGAATAGTAGTTACTGTCGTCACCGGTACGGGATCTTTCAAAGAAGTAAATCTGGCCAATAGAGGCGTTAAAGCGCTCGTTTTGCCCTTCGTCGTATACTCGGGTAGTTAAACCTGTAGTGACCTGATTCGCAGAAGATATGCGGTCAAGGCCGCTGTAGGAGCGATCGCGGAACAGGCCCGTGTAGTCAGACTGCAGCAGCGTAGAGTCATAAATATTGATCTCGCTCTGATCTTTATACGGCACGTACAGATACTGGACGCGGGGTTCCAGCGTCTGAGTGTAGTCCTGCCACATATCGATAGGGCGATCGAAAACCAGCTTGCCGGAGATTTTGTACTGCGGCAGTACGCGAGTTACTGAGTCTTTTAGCTGGGCGTTTTTGGCATAGTCAGGAATGTCCTGATTATAGTGAGTCGCCATCAGCTTGAATTCGTTATCGATGCTGCCCCAGCGGTTAGCCAGCGGGAAGCTGAGAGTTGGCTCAAGGTGAGAACGCACGGCCTTCGGGTTGCTGGCGCTCTCGCTGGTAAACTTGGCCACCTGCGCGTAGGTGCGGAGATCGAACCCGGCTAGGTCGTACATATAGTGGTTAAAGTCGACCTGCGGCTCGGCGCGGTAGGCGTTAGCGTTACCGCCGCGAGAGAAGATCTGGAATTTTTTCATTGCCGCAGTGACGTTCCAGTTCTGTGCGCCGTAGCCTACGCTGTATTTCTGGGTGGCGTAGCCGTCGGTGCTGGAGCCGTATTCGCTGTCAAAGTCGCTCAGGTAGCGGTAGTCACTCAGCTTGGTGTAGTCAACGTTAAAGCGCCAGTGCTGGTTCATGACGCCGGAGTGCCGCCAGTAAAACAGCCAGCGGTCGCTGTTCTCTTCATCCGGATAGTCTGTGGAGAATTTGTCGTCACCCTTCAGCCAGTCGAACTCCATCAAGCCAGCACCAGGCGCCAGCAGGTAGCGGAACTCGTTCTGATACTGCATACCGCGTTCAGCGATATAGTGCGGAGTGATGGTGGCATCGAAGTTTGGCGCAATATTCCAGTAGTACGGCAGGGCAAATTCAAGCCCGCTGGTGTTGCTGTACTTGGCATTTGGCAACAGGAAGCCTGAACGACGCTTGTTGCCCGTGGGGAACTGCAAATAGGGGCTGTAGAAAACCGGGACAGGGCCGATTTTAAACCGTGCGTTCCAGATTTCCGCCAGCTCTTCTTCGCTGTCGTGGATAATTTCTGAGCCGACAAGGCTCCAGCTGTTATCGCCGGGCAGACAGGAGGTAAAAGTACCGTTTTCAAGAATGGCGTAGCGGTTGTTTTCCCGCACTTTCATCACGTCAGCCTGACCGCGGCCTTGGCGGCCGACCATCTGATACTGGCCTTCATACAGGTCAGTGTCTTTGCTGTTCAGGTTAGACCACGCTTTTGGCCCGCTGAGCTTGATCATGTTGTCGTCATACCGAACGTTGCCGGTTGCCGTTACGGTGCGCAGCGGATCGGGCTGACCCTCTTGCGGGGTTTGATGCAGTTCAGCTTCATCAGACTTCAGCAGCCGGTTACCCTGTTCAATGACGACGTTCCCGGTAAAAATAGCGCTGGCAGGATAGTTGACCTGACTGTCGTCGGATTCAATGTGAACCGGCAGACTGTTTGGATCGCCTGAAACCAAAGGGCGTTCATACATTGGAACACCGAGCATACACTGCTCGGCAAGCGGGTTGTCGGCCAAGGCGTTTTGGCTGTATAAAGCCATCCAAACGGTGGTGGCCAGCAGAGTGGGGTAACGTTTTTTCATGCGCTTAGTCTTGATATTCCATCTGTTGCGGCTATACCCGATCGTCCTTTGAGCTACGCGGTATTAGCGAGTTCTACCCGTTTTATTCGGCGCTGAGACAGCAAAAAACCTGTCTGAAAAGACAGTCCGAACGTTTCCAAGTATACATGTTAGCAGAAGTAAATCGTGTGAGAGTAGCCTACTCCCGGCTGTTACTCCAGCGTTAAATCTTACCATCACCGTTAGGCGGTTCAATCTTTGGCGAGTATGATAATGCAATTTGCAGTTCGCGGCATGGTCAATTGAGGGCAATATGCAGTATTGGGGAAAAATTCTGGGCGTTTTGCTGGGTATCGTCTCCGGCGGTGGGTTCTGGGCGATTCTTTTTGGGCTGATCGTCGGTCATATGATCGACAATACAAGAAAAGCCCGGCGCGGAGGCTTTTTTGCCAATCAGCAGGCGCGTCAGGCGCTGTTTTTCCAAACCACGTTTCAGGTTATGGGGCACTTGACCAAGTCGAAGGGGCGGGTGACAGAGCTGGATATCAAGAACGCCGCCATGATCATGGACAGAATGCAGCTGTTCGGCACCCGCCGAGAAGAGGCTCAGCAGGCGTTTCGCGAGGGTAAACAGAGTAACTACCCTCTGCGGGCAAAGCTTAAAGAGTTTAGAGCCATTAGCTTTGGGCGCGCCGATCTTTTACGCATGTTTCTCGAGATTCAGCTGCAGGCTGCCTTTGCCGATGGTGAGCTGCACCCCAACGAGCGCCAAGTGCTGCACGTTATTGCCGAAGAGCTGGGCATTTCCCGCATACAGCTAGACAGGCTGTTGGATATGATTCAAAGCGGTCGCCAGTTTGGCGGCGGAGGCGGATGGCAAGGTCAGGGGCAAGGAGGATACCGCCCTCAGTCAGGGCCAACTCTCGCTGACGCCTGTAGCGTGCTCGGCGTTAAGCCCGAAGACGATGCGGCGACCATCAAGCGCGCCTATCGTAAGCTGATGACAGAGCACCACCCAGACAAGCTGGTGGCCAAAGGGCTGCCGCCGGAAATGATGGAACTCGCCAAGCAGAAGGCGCAGGAAATTCAGGCCGCCTACGACTTAATTAAACGGGAAAAGGGGTTTAAATAGCCCACGGAGACCGTATCGCCATGATGAGAGAGAATCTGTTGCTTGTCTTCAGCGGCCTGCCGGGCGTTGGCAAAAGCACTATTGCTAAGGCGCTCGCGGCGCGAACTCAGGCGGTTTATCTAAGAATTGATTCGGCAGAGCAGGCGATTTGCCGCGCAAATGTTCTGCAGCGCGATGTGGGCATCGCTGGGTACGAAGTCTGCTGTGCCATGGCAAAAGATAACCTGTTGCTGGGGCACTGCGTGATAGCGGACTGCGTCAATCCCGTTGACTGGTCTCGCATGCGCTGGCAAGAGGTGGCTCGCGAAGCGGGCGTTCCTTCTTTAGACGTTGAGTTTATCTGTAGTGATGAAGTCGAGCATCGTCGCCGGGTTGAGTCCCGCCAGTCGGATGTGCCCGGACTGACGCTGCCAACCTGGCAGCAGATTATGCATGAAAGAGAGTACTGGCCTTGGAAGGAGCCTAGGATCGTTATCGATACGGCAGGGAAAGACGTAAAGACCTGCGTTGACGAACTGCTTTCTCACCTGAAGGGATGCGAATGACGGCAGTTAGTCGTCACAATAGTCACACCATCTTAGTTATCTACTACATCTATCTATTGCCGCTGTCTGCGGTTAAAAATCCGCCTCACAGGTAAAGTGCATCGGCCCGCCAAACTTCGGATGGGTGATGTGCAGCTCTCGCGCGTGCAGCTGTAGGCGCGGAGCCATGGCTTTTGCTTCTGGATGCGCGTAGAACTTATCCCCAAGAATGGGGTGACCCAGCGCCAGCATGTGAACCCGCAGCTGATGAGAGCGCCCCGTAATCGGCATCAGTAGAACACGTGTTGAGCCGTCCGCATCGCGGCTGAGCACTTGGTATTCGGTTTGCGCGCTTTTACCGGTTTCAAAGCAGACTTTTTGCTTTGGTCTGTTTGGCCAGTCGCAAATAAGCGGCAGATCGACAAGCCCTTCATCTTTTTCCAAATGCCCCCACACCCGCGCGATATAGCTTTTTTTCGGCTCCCGCTCGCGGAACTGGCGCTTGAGCTCTCGCTCGGCGGCCTTGGTTAACGCCACCACCATCACGCCGCTGGTGGCCATGTCCAGTCGGTGAACGGACTCCGCACCGGGGAAATCGCGCTGAACGCGCGTCATGATGCTGTCTCGGTGCTCGGGCGCTTTACCCGGCACCGACAGCAGACCGCTTGGCTTGTTGACCACAATAATGTGGTCGTCCTGATACAGGACGTGGAGCCAGGGCTCGGTTGGCGGATCGTAGTGTTCCATCATGACGCCGTTCCTCGGACTACTGGTGAGTGACAACAATGAGCCGCAGCGCGTCAAGCCGCCAGGTTGCCTGCTTTAGACACTCTAGGATCTGCTGGCGCGTTTGCTCAATGGCTTTTGGCTCGTCGTCCCGAATGGTCGGGTTCACGGCTTTCAGGGCGTTTAGGCGGCTCAGTTCCTGCTCTAGCGTGTCGTCGGCCTCGCGGCGAGCCGCATCGATCAGCACGCTGGCGCGCTCTTCTATCAGGCGTTCGCCCATTTGCAGAACGTCGTGGATCTCTTTTTGAACCGCGTTTACCAGCTTACTGCCAGTATGTCGGTTGACAGCGTTAAGCTGGCGGTTGAAGCTTTCGAACTCCACGCTGCCCGCCAGATCGCTACCCTTGCGGTCAAGCAGCAGGCGAACCGGAGTCGGGGGCAGGAAGCGGGTAAGCTGTAGGTTTTTAGGCGCCTGCGCTTCTACCACGTAAATCAGCTCTACCAGCATGGTGCCGACCGGCAGCGCCCTGTTTTTCAGTAGAGAAACGGCGCTGCTGCCGGTATCTCCCGACAGAATAAGGTCGAGGCCGTTGCGAACGATAGGGTGTTCCCAACTGATGAACTGAGCGTCCTCTCGGGACAGAGCCGTTTCCCTATCGAAGGTAATGGTGCAGCCGTCCTGCGGCAGTCCGGGAAAGTCTGGCACCAGCATGTGGTCGGATGGCGTGAGGATCATGACGTTATCGGTGTCGTCATCCTGATTGATGCCCACGATGTCAAACAGGTTGAGGGTAAAACCGATAAGATCAACGTTGTTGTCCTGCTCGCCGATGTCGTTAGCCAGCGCCTGTGCGCGCTCGCCGCCGTTAGAGTTCATTTCCAGCAGGCGGTCGCGGCCGTTTTCCAGCTGCGCTTTGAGATCAAGGTGCTTTTCACGGCTGCGGGCAATAAAGTCGTCAAAGCCTTCCTGTTTCGACGGTTCAGACAGATAACCCATGAGGTCATCGTGAACGGCGTCGTATACCGGGCGCCCAGTAGGACAGGTGTGTTCAAAGGCGTCGAGCCCTTCATGGAACCAGCGGATAAGGATCGCCTGAGCGGTATCCTCCAGATAGGGCACCATAATGTGGATATCGCGGCTTTGGCCAATACGGTCGAGACGCCCGATGCGCTGTTCCAGCAGGTCTGGATTGAACGGCAAATCGAACATAACCAGGCGGTTAGCAAACTGGAAGTTACGGCCTTCAGAGCCGATCTCAGAACACAGCAGCACTTGAGCGCCGTTGTCGCGCTCGGCGAACCAGGCGGCAGCGCGGTCGCGCTCAACCAGCGATAGCCCCTCGTGGAACACTGCGGCGTAGATGCCTTCGCGTTCGCGAAGCACCTGCTCTAGCTGAAGCGCTGTAGCGGCCTTGGCACAAATCACCAGCACTTTTTCCTGACGGTTTTGCTTTAAGTAGTCAATGAGCCACTGCGCGCGCGGGTCAAAGTTGAGCCAGCTGATGCCGTCGCCTTCCAGTGACTGGAAAATCTGCTCGGGGTAAAGCATATCGTGAGCGCGCGAGGAGAGCGGCTCAGTGCCGTTCATCATGCGGGCGACTTTGAACGCCGTTTGGTACTGTGCGGGTAGCGGCAGCTTGATCTGGTGCAGATAGCGCAGAGGGAAGCCTTTTACCCCCTGACGCGTATTGCGGAACAGCACGCGACTGGTGCCGTGCCTGTCCATCAGCATGGTAACCAGCTCTTGGCGGGCGTTTTCTCCTTCGTCGCTTTTCAGGTTTGCAGCCTTGAGTAGCGGCTCGATGTCCTGTTCGCTAATCAGCTCGCCAAGGGCGTTGAGGGCATCGTTATTCAGAGTCTCTCCACCAACCAGCAGACTGACTGCGTCGGCAACCGGCTTGTATTTTTGCTGTTCAGCAACAAACTCGCGATAGTCGTGGAAGCGGTTTGGATCCAAAAGGCGCAGGCGAGCGAAGTGACTTTCTTGACCAAGCTGTTCTGGCGTCGCGGTCAAAAGCAGAACGGCAGGGATGCTCTGTGCCAGTTGTTCAACGGCCTGATACTGGATGCTGGGCGCAGTTTCACTCCACTCAAGGTGGTGCGCTTCGTCAACGATCAGCATATCCCAGCCAGCGTCAACCATCAGCGCCTGCTGTTTGGCATCGAGCTGGCAAATAAAGTCCAGCGAGCAGATGACCAGCTGTTCCGTTTCAAACGGGTTTTCCGCATCCTGCTGCATGGCTTCTGCCACGCGGGAGTGATCGAACAGAGAGAAGTGCAGATTGAAGCGCCTGAGCATTTCAATCAGCCACTGATGCTGTAGCGTTTCCGGCACGACGATCAGCACGCGGCTTACTTGACCCACCAGTAGCTGCTGGTGAATAATCATACCGGCTTCAATGGTTTTACCTAAACCGACTTCGTCTGCCAGCAGCACGCGCGGTGCGTGGCGGCGGCCCACTTCATGGGCAATGTGCAGCTGATGGGGGATAAGGCTGGCGCGAATGCCGCTCAGGCCGCTCCAAGGCATGCGGTACTGCTCGCTTTGGTACTTTCTGGCGCGATAGCGCAGGCTAAAGCGATCCATGCGGTCGATTTGCCCAGCGAACAGACGGTCCTGCGGCTTACTAAAGGTAAGCTTGCTGTCGAGCATAATTTCCCGCAGGGAGACAGGGGATTCATCACCGTCGACCTTTTGGCCGATATAGGTGAGAACGCCGTCAGTCTCTTTTACCTCATCAACGATGAGCTGCCAGCCTTCATGACTGGTTACGCGATCTCCGGGATTGAATGCAACTCGAGTGATTGGCGCGTCTTTACGCGCGTACAGGCGATTTTCGCCAATGGCGGGAAACAGCAGGGTAACCGTGCGCGCGTCCACTGCGACCACTGTTCCCAATCCTAAATCACTTTCCGTGTCGCTAATCCAGCGTTGACCTACAGTAAAAGGCATATATCTTTCGGCTTCTTAATGGTGATGGGGCTCGCTCGGACAAGCTCAGCCAGCGCGTTTGCTGTGCGGCGAGTATAAAAATTTAAGGGCGATATGGTAATGACAGGCGGTTGTTAAAACAAGCCTAATTGCCCTGTAACCAGCGAATCGAAATTATCATGCATAAACGGCAAAATTGCATCTGCAACCGGTTCGAGCTGTCGAGAGACATAGTGCTGATAGTCGATGGGAGAATGAAGGTTTTCCAGTGGCTCAGGCCCCTGTAGCGTTATCAGGTAGCGAATAATGCCGCCGTTTTGATACTGCAGCGGCCTGCTGTGCGCCTGATTGTAGTCGTCTGCCAGACGAGCCGCTCTGACGTGCGGCGGGACATTTTTCTGGTAGTCGGCCAGTTTACGGCGCAGACGCTTGCTGTAGATCAGCCGGTCGTCAAACTCTCCCTGAAGGGTTTTCTCCACATAGTCGCGTATGAAGGACTGGTAGGGAAGGCCGTGGAAAATAAGCGAATAGAGCTCTTGCTGAAACTGCTGAGCCAGAGGCGTCCAGTCGGTGCGCACGGTTTCCATACCCTTGTAGACGATCTCCTCGCTGCCGTCGTCGCGAACGATAAACCCGGCATAGCGCTTTTTGCTGCCCTCTTCGGCGCCGCGAATGGTGGGCATTAAAAATCGGTTAAAGTGGGTTTCAAATTCTAGTTCCAGAGCGGACTCCAGCCCCATATTTTCTTTCAGTGTCGTCGCCCACCACTGGTTAACGTGGGCGACAAGCTCCCGGCCGATTTTCTGCGCTCGCGGGTTGTCGTGCTTCTCTTTCAGCCAGACAAAGATGGAGTCTGTATCGCCGTAGATAACGTCAAATCCCTGCTGTTCAATCAGTTCGCGGGTTTTGAGCATGATTTCGTGGCCGCGCAGAGTAATCGACGAGGCTAGACGAGGGTCGAAAAAGCGACAGCCGCTGGCGCCGAGAACGCCATAAAAGGCGTTCATAATAATTTTCAGCGCTTGAGAAAGGGGTTTATTGTTCTGTCGCTTGGCCTCTTCTCGACCCTGCCAGATCCCCTTAACGATATCGGGCAGGCAGTGAACGCGGCGGGAAAACTGCGCCTGCCTAAAACCGGGTACGGTGTCCCGGTCGTCGGGGTTGAGTGTGCCCTCAATAAGGCCAACCGGATCGATAAGAAAAGTGCGAATAATCGAGGGGTACAGGCTTTTGTAGTCGAGCACCAGCACGGAGTCGTACAGGCCGGGCGTTGACGACATGACGTAGCCGCCGGGGCTGTGCTCTTCCGGCAGTCGACCTAGGCTAGGCGCAACGAAGCCGATGCGGTGCATACGCGGCAGGTAAAGGTGGCTAAAGGCGGCAACAGAGCCGCCGCTGCGATCGGCAGCCAGACCGGTAACCGTCGCGCGCTCCAGCAGGAACGAGAACATCTGAGTTTTGTCGAAAATGCGCGCCACGAGCACGCAGTCCATCAGGTTATAGTAGGCAAGCGCAGGCTTATCTTCCCGGAACATGCGGTTGATTTCGTCCATGCGCTGATAGGGATTGTTAATCGCCTTGCCTTCGTTAAGCAGCTCGCGGGCAACGTTTTCCAGACTGTAAGAAGGAAAGCTCCAGGTGGCGCTTTTCAACGCTTCAATGCCGTCAATAATCAGCCTGCCGCTGGCGGAGGCGAAAAAATGCCCCTGCTTAAAGCCGTGCTCACGCCACTCAAGGGCACTACCGCCGCGGCCAAACAGCAGGGGAACCCGGTAGCGCTCGGCGTGTTTTTGCAGTACCTGAAGGTCAAACTGCACCAAGTTCCAGCCGATAATCGCGTCGGGGTCGTGCTCTGCCAGCCACTGGTTGAGTTTTTCCAGTATCAGCGGGCGGCTGGCGACGTATTCCACATCTACGCCTTCTGGCGGTGGCTGTTCGCTGTTCTGCGGCCCCAGCATGTAAACCTGACTTTGGCCGCAGCCGTAGAGCCCTATGGAATAAAGCTCACCCCGCTCTGAGGTTTCAATATCCAGCGAGACAAAGCGCAGAGTCGGGCGGTAGTCGGGAGCCGGCTTGAGGCGGGCGTTTTTTACGCTGCCGTCGGCGGCTTTCTCGCCGTCGTACCAAACCGGTGCGGTAATAAATCGCTCCATCAGGTAACGTTCATGAGGACGGATATCCGCCTCGTACAGAGGCACTTCGGCTTCTGTGAGCTGCTTTTCCAGCCGCTGGAGCTGGCGATATTGATTGCAGTACAGCCCGTCAACCGGGCGGCGCTGGAAGTCTTTCATGCTGAGCGGTTTTAGCCAGCAGCCTCGCTCATTAGCGATAAGCTTTTCAACGTCGGCTCGACGATCTGTAGGAACAAAGGCAACGGCCTGCTGGAGGGGGATGCGCAGGCGAACTGGCCCGCTATCGGTGGCAGCCAGTAGTCGACCTCGATACCCGCGGGCGTATCCCGCCAGTGCCGAGTAAGAATAAAACCCTGTTGCGCCGCGCTCACGCCCTATGTTCCTTATGTGAAAATCGGATTTAGGGAGCAGATACTCCCGAGAAAGAGGATAAACAGATTAACATGTATATCCATACAGGTGTTAACGCTTTTACTGCGCAGGACACGCGACTTCAGGGCATACCTAACAAAAATCGTTGCAAACGGTTGGGTTGTGTATAAATTGTGCGGCAGACTGTTTGAATTTTACCGATATTTCGTTTTGAAAAGGATAGCTGACTCATGAAGAGAAAACTTCTTACCCTGTTTACCGCCGCTATGATCTGTTCTACCGTGCAGGCTCAGCCGCAAGAGCTGAATGACGCGGAGCGCACAGAGTCTCTGCTTCAGCTTGGTCGCTTTCAGATGGCTATTGAGAAAAAAGACATTCGCCAGCTGAGCACCTTCATTGACTCAGAGGTTTACCAGCGCGATCACCTCTCCTGGGGAGAGAAAGGGCCGGAAATCTGTTCAGATGAGACTACGAAACTGACTGATGCTGACATTGTGGCGTGCGGTGACAACATTGTTTATCGGCTACAGGCACTTAGCCATATTAAGCCTAATGCAGGAGCTATGCGCGTTGACACCTATAAAATTGAAAACAAAGAAAGCGCGTGCGTAACAACCTTTAGCGGCAGCTTTTCTGCCGAGGCGCTTGGCGATCGCGCGCCGGGGCTGCTTTTACGCATTGAAGTAGACTCTATGGATAATGCTACCGATGAGCAGATTGATGGCTGCGTTGGGCTGGATAACTACTTTTTTACCTTTAAAGACCAGAAGTTAACGCTTACCTCCATTCAGAGTTACCCTTAACTCTCTTGGCTATCCCGCCGTTTCTCGGCGGGATAGTCGATCGCGGTCACATCCTTACGCTTTCATTGCCGCGTAGACTGCAAGTTTAGCGGCGGCATGTTCTACCTTTTAATCAGGTGGCGTTATTTTAGACACAGTTCAGGCGCAGCACGCAGGCGATTTCTCTTGTGCTAAACGGCAGCCGTTATGGCTTTTGCGTCGGTTTTGAAAGAGTAGGAATAGCGAATAATGAAAATACAAATGTGGTCGGATTTTTCCTGTCCGTTTTGCTATATCGGCAAGCGCCATCTTAAAACCGCACTGGCTGCCTGTGGCCTGACGGATCGCGCGGAGCTTGTGTTTCGAAGCTTTGAACTGGATCCGCGAGCGGTATCCCTGCGTGGTGGTGACGTTTATCGCCATCTGGCGGAAAAGTACGATATGAGTATCGAACGGGCGAGGGAGATGACTGAGCACACGGCGCGTCAGGCGGCGTTGACGGGGCTTATTTTCCGCTTTGATCGGCTGATCCCGGCAAATACCTTTGACGCTCACCGACTGCAGCACTTTGCTGCCGAGAGGGGTAAGGCTGACGCGATAGGTGATGCCCTGATGAGCGCATTTTTCAGCGAAGGCGAAACATTTCAGAAAGAGACACGCTGATCGCGCTGGGGGAGCAGGTCGGCCTCAGCGGGCTGAAGTGGGGGAACTGCTGTCCGGCAATCGCTATGGTGACGGGGTGCGAGCGGATGAGGCTCTTGCCCGGCAGATGAAGGTTACGTCGGTGCCATTCTTTATCTTTGACAACAAGTACGCGGTTTCGGGCGCGCAGCCTGTGGACGTGTTTAGCGACGTGCTGATGAAAGTTGAGCAGGAAGCGCAGCGGCTGTCGCGGCTTCGCGATGATAGTTAGGCTGCGGGACACAGCCTAGTATAAGACATGGGATAGGCAGGAGCTAAATCGGCTCCCTGAACGTTAACCCTCAGGAAATACCCAGCAGAGCCGCTGCCGCAGCATTACCCGTTACTAACCCCTGTGTTGAGCCGTCGTAAACAATTTCTCCTTGTTAACTAGCAGCGTTCTGGCGGCGATGCGCTTCGCGTCGTCCAGATTGTGGGAAACCATCAGCAGCGTCAGCTTTTGTTCATCACAGACCTCTTCCAGCAGCGACAGCATGTCAGCACGCAGCGCAGGATCCAGCGCGGAGAAGGGCTCGTCCAGCAGCAGGATAGGCCTGTTGCGCACCAGGCAACGCGCCAGAGCAACCCGCTGTCGCTGGCCGCCGGAGAGCTGAGAGGGCAGACGATCAAGATAGTCTGCTAGACCAACTCTCTGGGCAATATCCAGCCTTTTTTGCCGCTGTTCAGGCGTCAGGCGAAGGCCGGGATCCAGCCCAAGGCCAATGTTTTGTTCAACGGTAAGGTGAGCAAACAGGTTGTTTTCCTGAAACAGAATGGACACCGGCCTTTCTGAAGGCGGCGTGCTGAGATGATCTTGGCCGTTAAGCCATAGCTCCCCGCTTTGGGCAAAGATAAATCCGGCAATAAGATGCAGCAGCGTGCTTTTACCCGCGCCGCTGGGGCCAAGAATAGCGATGCGTTCCCCCGCCTTTGCCTGAAGGTTAAAGCGTAGGGTGAGAGGCGGGTAGGGGTAGCACAGTTCATTAAGTGCGATCATAGCGTCCGGGTAATCGTTCAATCAGGGTAAACAGAGTAAGGCTTACCAGCAGTAGTAAGAGTGAGGTAACGGCCGCGGAGGCGCTGCGGTAGTTGCCCAACTGCTGATAAAGGTAATAGGGTAGTGTGCGAAACTCGTCATTGCCAAACAGCGCGATAACGCCAAAGTCGCCGATAGACAGTACGCAGGCGAAGGCCAGCGCCTGTGCCATTGGTCGTCTAAGGGCGCGAAGCTCAATCCACTTTAGGCGATGATAGCCAGTCATTCCCAAAGACTGGCTCAGGGGCGTGTAGCGCTCAGCCAGATCCCTCATGGGGTTTTCCAAGACTTTTAGTGCGTAGGGAACTGCCATCAGAGCATTGGTAAAAACCACCAGCGCATCCGCAGGCACAGGAAGAGTAACACCTGCACCGACGGCGTGATTCAGCAGCAGGAAAAAGCCCGTCGCCAGAACGATAGCGGGCATCGCCAATATTACCGTGCCGCAGGCTTCAAGTCGGCCTCCCCACGGGCTGTGGCGCAGCTTGAGCTCCCGGCTGCTCCACAATAGCATGATGGTCAGCGTCAGACACAGCAGCCCAGAGGCAGCGGCAATGCGCACTGAGGTCAATGTCGCCTGCCAGAGAGCAGGCTGACTTAAAACACTGGGCGCTGCGTTGTTGAGGCCGTCGATAACGACTGACAGCAGCGGAGGAATCAGAAACAGAACTGTTGCGATAATCAAGAGGCTGTCGGCGATCCGGCGCGGCAGCGAGTCGTTAGGATCCCGCCAACGCTGTGCATAAGTCGCACCAACAGGAGAGACTGCGTTAAGCCGTTGGCTGACAGAAATAACCAGCAGGCAGCAGAACAGCTGGATCAAACCCAGCAGCGCGGCGCGCTGAAGGTCAAAGTCGTAATAGAGCGCCTGATAGATAGCTAGCTCAATAGTTGTCGCCTTAGGGCCTCCACCGAGGGTCAGTACGGTAGCGAAGCTGGCAAAGCACAGCATAAAAATTAGCGCGCCGGTAGGTAGGATCTGGCGCCTTAGAGCAGGCCATTCAATAAAGCGAAAGCGCTGCCAGTGGTTCATTCCCAACTGAGCTGCCAGCATGCGCTGCTCGACGGCAATGCCTTCCAGCGACTGTAGCAGAAGCCGGGTTGCCAGAGGCATATTAAAGAATGCATGAGCCAGCAGAATTCCCGTCAGGCCGTAGATGGAGAACGTTGGCGTAAAGCCCATCAGGCGTAAAAGCTGAGAGAGCCAACCCTGCTGACCGTAAACGCTCAATAGCCCGAATACCGCCACCAGCACTGGCAGCACCAGCGTCATAGCGCACAGGCGAAGCAGCAGGGCTTTCCCACAAACTCCCGGCGAAACAGCGCTCCGGCAATAAAAATGGCGGGAAAAATGGCAATAACGGCGGACAGCAGCGCCTGCCAGAACGTAAATCGCACCACGTGCCACAGATAGTCGTCCCTTAGCAGTGAACTCAGATTGTCTGCCGGTGCGTATAGCCACAGGGAGACAAACGCGGTGAGCGCTACGGTGACAATCAGGCTGCCGGACAGCAGCCCCGGCCACAGCCAGGGCGCTATCAGCGGCTGACGGCGCTTTGCCACGTTCGGATCCACGAGGCTCGGTTAGCGTCAACCTCTTCTGCGCTAAACTGCAGCGCGCTGGCGGGCTTGGTCAGCTGGTTGAATGCCTCTGGTAGTGGGATATCTGTTGCAGGATACATCCAGTTTTTCGTCGGTATAGCGTTCTGGAAAGCAGGCGTCATGATAAACGCCATAAACTGGCTTGCCAGTTCTGGCTGTTTGCTGGACTTGAGCCGTCCCGCAACTTCTACCTGTAAATAGTGCCCTTCTTCAAACGGTGCGGCGACGTAGCGGTCGGTTTTTTCTTCAACGATGTGGTAGGCCGGGGAGGTGGTATAGCTGAGCACCAGATCGGCTTCGCCTTTTAAAAACAGCTTATAGGCCTCACTCCATCCCTTAGTCACTGTGACGGTTTTCTTCGCCAGCTTTTGCCACGCCTGTGACGTCTCGTCACCGTACAGTTTCTGCATCCACAGCATTAGGCCCTGACCTGGGGTGCTGGTTCGCGGATCCTGATAGACCACGCGCCATTTTTGCGGATCGTCCAGCAGCGCTTTCATGCTGCTGGGCGGCGTCGTCAGGGTTTCTTTATTGTAGACAAAGGCGAAATAGCCGTAGTCATAGGGAATAAAGGTATCGTCTTGCCAGCCGCCGGGAACGGTCAGATTTTTCAATCCGTCATTGAGGGCGTGAGGGGCAAACAGGCCGGTTTTTCTCGCGGCGGCGATCAGATTGTTGTCTAGGCCAAGCACAACGTCAGCGCGGCTGTTGCTGCCTTCCATTCTCAGGCGATTTAGCAGGGAGACGCCGTCAGATAGGGGAACCAGATTCAAGGTGCATCCGCACTCGCTTTCGAAGGCTTGCTTAACGCTAGGGCCAGGGCCCCATTCAGAGGCGAAAGAGTCATAGGTATAGACTGTTAGCGTAGGCTTGTCGTCAGCCGCCAGAGCGGGCGTAGAAGCCAGCAGCAGCGCTGCAATAGTCAGTCTTTTTAACACGTTGCTCTCCTGTTTATTCAATCAGCTTGTTAAGTCAGCGATAAAGCCAGTGCGAAAGGTCAAAGGCGGAGAGTAAAGGGTGTTGAGACAGCGGCGCGTTCAGCGGCAGACAAAAGTCGAACGCGTTCTCAAATCCCTCCGCCGGCACTAACCGGATCAGGTTCTACGGGTAAGGTTCAGGCAGTTGAACGCATTCTCAGCTTAGTCTGTGTTCTGCCATCGGATATAGCGGCAGAACACAGCCTGATATAAGCACCCCGTTGAGGTATCAGCATTGTAGTGGCTCTTGCCGCGCGGAGAAAGCGCGATTTACGCCCAGCGCGCAGCAAGGGGGAATTACCCCATAAGTTTATGCCAGTAAAGGGATATGGGCACGATAAGAATTAGCGCAGGCAGGAAGTTCACCACGGCAAACGACTTGATTTGCGCGATGCGAAGCCCAACGGCGATCATCAGGATCCCCCCACAGGCGGAAAAGTCTCCCAGCGTTATCTCATTCATAAAGGGCATGATAAGGCGGGTTGAATAAAACAGCGTAGCCTGAATCGCCAGTTGGGGAAGGGCTATGGTCATCACCCCGACGCCCAGTGAAGTGGCGAAAATAGCGGCGGTAAACACGTCCAGTAGCGACTTGACCAGCAAAAGCTGATAGTCGCCGGTCATGCCCTCTGTGAGTGAGCCTACTACGCCAGTGCCGCTGGCGCAGAACAGTACGATCAGCGCGCTAAAGTTCTGGCTGTACACCTCTTGCGTCATACCGTGATGCCGCTGGGGGACAACGCGAGACAGTGCGCGTTGAACACAAGTGCCAAACCGCTGAACGCCTTTCTCCATATAGCAAAGTTCACCAATGGCGACCCCAAGGATCAGCGCCAGTGCGACGGCGGGCAGCTGCTGCACCTTGATGGTCATTATGATGCCCATGGCGATAGAGGTCATGGCAAACGCGGCGGGAAGGCCTTCTCTCAATCTCTGTGGGATGAAGGGCGCCAAAACGAGGCCGAGGGCGCCGCCAAAAAAGATGGCGGCACCGTTGAGATATGGACCTATCATGCACTTTTCCTAAAGTTAATAAACTAAACGCCAAGCGCTGGAGCGGCGCGTTATAAGTGAAACGCCGCGGGTCAGTGTACGGTTTTTTCGTCGCTGAAGAGTAGGCGTTTGCTGCGCAGGCAGATCGGATAACCTTAGAGGAACCGAGAATAGCGCGCTTGGGTAGTAAAGAAGTTATTCAATTTTGTCGAAATGTCGCGAAACAGTAAATAGCACAGCGTGAGATAAATGAGTATTTTTCTCACGCTGTCTCGCTTTTAAATGTTTGGTCAGGCGTTAGGCTTCTTTTAGCAGGTGTAGAATCTTTGCCAGTGAGGAGGGAGATACGTCGGAATGATTAAACCGAAGGTCGGGGCGCAGGCACTCTTGTTCCTCTTTGAGTGTATCAATACCGGAGAAAGCCTGAGGTGGCGGAAGCAAGAATGCGCCTAGGAGCAGCGCGCTAAACACTAGAGTTAGCAGACTGACATAGTACCGATTTTTCCGGGAGGCCGCTTTTTGGATGGTTTCAGGAGCAACCCAGTCTGTCTGGAGCAAACTGATGTTATGGAGATAGTCGCTTTCTGGCTGATTGACCGTTTCCTCTGGTTTGTTAGACAGTTCTACGCTGTCGAGTTGAGGTGATGCCACTACTGTGATGTCACCATCGACAGCAGGCTCTGAGCTTTCGGTTTCTGGCGTCAGGGCTATGCAGTAGGCTTTATCGAGAAGGTAACCTTTCCTCGGAACGGTTTTTATCACCTTCTGATTCTTTCCGCAGTCCTCTAGTGCAGCACGCAGCGCGTGGATAGCGTTAGGGAGACTGTTTTGGCCGATGACGCGCTTTTCCCAAACCAGCGCATTCAGGCGGTCTCTGGAAAATATCGTGTCAGGGCTTTCGCTCAAAATCATCAGGAGCCTGAATTGGAACTCACCGAGGCGTTTGATCTCTCGGGTCTTTTGGTGGATCAGGGAATCGGTCGTGCTATCGAGTAGCCAACCGTTAATCGCGTAATGTACCTGTGTGCTATCAGTATTCATTAAAAGTTTGCCTTGTAAACGGCACTTTGAGCAATAGGTAACAGATGGGGCCGATCGGTGCAAAACGGGAACGGTTCCCGGCGCTTTCTTCCTGAAGACGCGATCGGACGGCCGCACAAGAGAATAAAAGTACGGCATCGCTATCGGTCAAAATGTGGTTTTAAAACTATTCAGTGTATTTAAGACTTAACTATCTTTGCGCTATATATTAGCAGTGAACATATTAATACGTTAATGAAGGGAAATAATCAATAATCCGAATAGAGTAATATGTAATTATTTTGTTTTTATCTGTATGTTTTTTAATGAAATAATATTTGTATGATATTTGAGTAAGAATGTGTTTCATCGTGAAAATTTTTATTAATTTATTGATTTGTATTCTAATTATAAATTAATAATCTTTGTTTCTATTTTGTTTAAATTATGTGTGTTTTGTTATTTAAATTAATGAAAAGAGTGTGGGGGATAATATATTAATGTAGGTCGGTCTGATGAGATTATTATGAAATCAGGCTGCTGACAAACCATACTAAATTAGCTTCAGCGGATATTCCGGCCGAAAATACGGCCTATTTATATCGCTATTGTGCTCGGCCGGAAGAGCGCCTTTATTAGCCTTAGGTGGGCGTCGGGCCTACCGTTCCTACGGGCAGTTATGAAGCCCTTCGGGCTTCACCCTAAAGGGCCAGCGCTAGCGCTGTTCAAACCGGCAAGGCCGGTTTGTCGTTGGCTTACGCCAAGTCGACCCCAACGGACAACGCCTTTAGGCGTTGAACAACACGAAGTGTTGGCCCGAAGGGCGAGCGAAGCGAGTAGCGCTCTCCCTCCGTTTAGCTCCGTAATATACTTAAATTCTATTTGAGATCTTTGTCATCAATCTGAAATAAGCCTCCTTGCGGAGGCTTATTTATGTTTATGGTGTATTAGCGTAAGAACGCGGGCTGCTTTGCCTCATAGGCGCTGATAGCGTCATTATGTTGCAGGGTCAGACCGATGCTGTCCAGGCCGTTAATCATGCAGTGCTTGCGGAAGGGATCGATAGTAAAGGCATACTCTTTACTACCGGCAATCACTTTCTGATTTTCCAAATCGACGGTAAAGGTAACGCCCTCTTGAGCGCCTACCAGTGCGAACAGTTCGTCAATTTCCGCCTCTGCCAGTGTGACCGGCAGCAGCTGGTTGTTAAACGAGTTGCCGTAAAAAATATCGGCAAAGCTTAGCGCAATCACCACTTTGAAGCCGTAGTCGGTCAGCGCCCACGGCGCGTGCTCGCGGGACGAGCCGCAGCCAAAGTTTTCCCGCGCCAGCAGAATGGATGCGCTCTTATAGCGCGGCTTGTTCAGCACAAAGTCTGGATTGGGCTGTTGCCCTGCGTCGTCCAGAAAACGCCAGTCGTTGAACAGATGCTGGCCAAAGCCGGTACGGGTGACCTTTTGCAGAAACTGCTTAGGAATAATGGCGTCCGTATCTACGTTGGCGGCGTCTAGCGGCACTACGATGCCGGTATGTTGAGTAAACTTCGTCATTCTGTTGTCTCCTTAAGCCAGCGAACGGATGTCGGCAAAGTGGCCGCTGACGGCGGCAGCGGCGGCCATCGCGGGGCTGACCAAGTGGGTGCGTCCGCCTCGGCCCTGACGGCCTTCAAAGTTGCGGTTACTGGTTGAAGCACAGCGCTCGCCGGGCTCTAACCGATCGTTGTTCATTGCCAGACACATGGAGCATCCGGGCAGACGCCATTCAAAACCGGCTTCGATAAAGATCTTGTCCAGACCTTCCTCTTCGGCCTGCGCTTTTACCGGGCCTGAGCCAGGCACGACCATGGCAACAACGCCGGGAGCCACTTTGCGCCCTTTGGCAACCGCTGCGGCAGCGCGCAGATCTTCAATGCGGGAGTTAGTACAGGAGCCGATAAACACCTTGTCGATAGCGACGTCGGTCATCTTTTGGCCTGCCTGCAGATTCATATAGGCCAGCGCTTTTTCCGCTGAAGCGCGCTCAACAGGATCGCTGATAGCAGCCGGATCGGGAATATTCTGGTCAACGGCCATTACCTGTCCGGGGTTGGTGCCCCAAGTCACCTGCGGGGCGATCTCTTCGGCGTTTAATGTGACAACTGCGTCAAAGGTGGCTCCCGGATCGGACTTCAGCGTACGCCAATAGGCGACGGCTTCGTCCCACTGCTCAGGCTTGGGTGCGAACTGGCGGCCTTTCACGTAGCTGAAGGTCACGTCGTCCGGCGCAACCAGCCCGGCCTTGGCGCCCATTTCAATCGCCATGTTACACAGGGTCATGCGGCCTTCCATCGACAGCGCCTCAATGGCGTCGCCGCAGAATTCCACTACGTGGCCGGTGCCGCCTGCGTGGCCAATTTTACCAATGATTGCCAGTACGATGTCCTTTGCCGTGATGCCCGGTGCGGTAGCGCCGTTCACTTCGATTTTCATCGTTTTGGCACGCGCCTGCTTCAGAGTTTGCGTCGCCAGCACGTGTTCCACTTCGGAGGTACCGATGCCGAAGGCCAGCGAACCGAACGCGCCGTGGGTGGCTGTATGGGAGTCGCCGCACACGATAGTCATGCCAGGCAGAGTCATACCCTGTTCTGGCCCGATCACGTGCACGATGCCCTGATAAGGGTGGTTCAGATCGTACAGAGAGACGTTGAACTCTTTACAGTTTTTAATCAGTTCCTGCATCTGGATGCGGGCCATTTCGCCGCAGGCGTTGATGTCTTTGGTCTGAGTTGAAACGTTGTGATCCATCGTGGCAAAGGTTTTCCCCGGCTGGCGAACCGGGCGCTTCATGGCGCGCAGGCCGTCAAATGCCTGAGGAGAAGTGACTTCGTGCACCAGATGGCGGTCAATGTACAGCAGGGGCGTTTCGTTCGTTGCCTCATACACTACGTGAGCGTCATAGATCTTTTGATACAGTGTTTTGGCCATTGTCTGAGACATAGTTATGCTCCTTCTGCGACGAACTGAGCGATAGCGTCGCCCATTTGACTGGTAGATACAGACGGGCCGCTGCCCGCTAAGTCACCGGTGCGGAATCCCTGCGCCAGCGCCTTGTTGACCGCGTTCTCAATAGCGTCAGCCGCGTCGTTAGCGTTCAGGCTGTAGCGCATCAGTAAAGACAGCGATAGGATCTGGGCGATCGGGTTGGCGATGTTTTTACCCGCGATATCAGGCGCAGAGCCGCCTGCCGGTTCGTACAGGCCAAAGCCTTTGTCGTTCAGGCTGGCTGACGGCAGCATGCCCATTGAGCCGGTGATCATCGCACATTCGTCGGACAGGATGTCGCCGAACAGGTTGGAGCACAGCACCACGTCAAACTGTGACGGCTCTTTCACCATCTGCATCGTCGCGTTGTCGATATACATGTGGTTCAGCTCCACATCGGGATACTGTTTGGCAATTTCTGTCACCACTTCGCGCCACAGGATGGAGGTTTGCAGCACGTTGGACTTGTCAATCGAGGTCACCTTGGAGCGGCGCTTGCGTGCCGCTTCGAAAGCGATGTGGGCAATACGCTCAATTTCAAAGCGATGATACACCTCGGTATCAAAGGCTCTTTCCTGTGGGCCACTGCCTTCGCGCCCTTTAGGCTGGCCGAAGTAAATGCCGCCGGTCAGTTCGCGCACGCACAGAATGTCGAACCCTTTGTGGGCGATGTCGCTTCTTAACGGGCTGAAGTCTTCCAGACCTTTGTACAGGCTGGCTGGGCGCAGGTTAGAAAACAGCTGGAAGTGTTTACGCAGGGGCAGCAGGGCACCGCGTTCCGGCTGTTCGTCAGGCGGCAGGTGTACCCATTTGGGGCCGCCAACCGAACCGAACAGCACTGCGTCAGCCTTTTCACAGCCTTCCAGCGTTTGCGGCGGCAGCGGCATGCCGTGGCGATCGATAGCAGCGCCGCCGACGTCATACTCTTGCGTCGTGATGTCCATAGCGAAACGCTGGCGTACGGCGTTTAACACCTTTATCGCCTGCTGCATGACTTCTGGGCCGATGCCGTCTCCCGGTAGAACGGCAATGTGATAGGAACGCGTCATAGTTGCTCTTTACCTCTATTGTTTATTTTTAATAATGCTAAACCAATTAGACTGCTGACAAACCATCCTTATAAGCTTTAGAGGATATTCCGACCGAAAATACGGCCTACTTATATCACCATCGTGCTCGGTCGGGAGGGCGCTTGTATTAGCTTTGGGAGTGCGGCGGGCCTAGCCCTCCTACGGGCAGTTATGAAGCCCTTCGGGCTTCACCCTAAAGGGCCAGCGCTAGCGCTGTTCAAACCGGCAAGGCCGGTTTGTCGTTGGCTTACGCCAAGTCGACCCCAACGGAGGCCTCTCCCGCCGTTTGACTCCGTAAGTTTTATTCAAGACCTTTGTCAACAATCTCAATGTCGTTTTTATTTAAACGTGCGCCAGCTTCTGCTTTTGCGCTTCCACCTGCTGGGCGCGCCATACGTGGTTCAGCACGTGCACCAGCGCCAGCGCAGATGACTCGACGATGTCGGTTGCCAGACCCATACCGTGGAAGCGTCGCCCTTCATATTCCGCCACGATGTCTACCTGACCCAGCGCGTCTTTACCCTGGCCTTTGGCGGTCAACTGGTATTTGACGATAGAAATTGGGTACTCAGCGATACGGTTGATAGCCTGATAAACTGCGTCTACAGGGCCGTTGCCGGTAGCGGCTTCTGACTTCACTTCACCGTCGCAGATCAGGCGCACAGTAGCGGTCGCCATCAGGTTGGTGCCTGACTGCACGCTGAAGTAGTCCAGCGAGAAGCGATCCTGTTCTTCCTGCTGCTTGCTGATAAAGACCAGCGCTTCCAAGTCGTAGTCGAACACTTGGCCTTTTTTGTCAGCCAGCTTCAGGAAGTTGGCATACAGTTCGTCCAGTGAGTAGTCGTTTTCGCTATAGCCCATCGATTCCATGCGGTGCTTCACGGCGGCGCGGCCAGAGCGAGAGGTCAAGTTCAGCTGTACTTGGCTATAGCCAATGGATTCCGGCGTCATGATTTCGTAGGTTTGGCGATTTTTCAGCACGCCGTCCTGATGGATACCGGAAGAGTGCGCGTAAGCGTTTGAACCTACGACCGCTTTGTTGCCGGGTACAGGCATATTACACAGCTGGCTGACTAACTGACTGGTGCGGTAGATTTCCTGATGGTTGATATTGGTGTGCACACCCAGAATGTCCTGACGTACTTTGATGGCCATGATGACTTCTTCCAGCGCACAGTTCCCGGCGCGCTCCCCGATGCCGTTCATCGCTCCTTCAATTTGACGGGCGCCTGCCTGCACGGCAGTGATGGAGTTGGCGACGGACATGCCCAGATCGTCGTGGCAGTGGACGGAGATGATAGCTTTATCGATGTTAGGAACGCGCTGGTACAGGCTTTCGATGATGCCGCCGAACTGGCGGGGAACGGTGTAGCCGACCGTATCGGGAATGTTAATGGTGGTAGCACCGGCGCCGATGGCGGCTTCGACGATGCGGCACAGGTTGTCTATTGGCGTACGCCCTGCGTCTTCACAGGAGAATTCGACATCGTCACTGTAGTTACGAGCGCGCTTGACTGAGCGAACAGCCATTTCCATAACGTCTTCAAACGAGCGCTTCAGCTTGGATTCAACGTGCAGCGTAGAGGTCGCCAAAAATACGTGAATGCGGAAGGCTTCAGCGACGCGCAGCGCTTCGGCGGCGACGTCAATATCTTTATCCACACAGCGGGCCAGAGCGCAGACGCGACTGTTCTTAATCTGGCGAGCGATAGCCTGTACGGATTCAAAGTCACCGGGGGAGGATACCGGAAAGCCCACTTCCATAACGTCAACGCCCATGCGCTCTAGCGCCAGAGCTATCTGCATTTTTTCTTTTACATTCAGACTGGCCTGCAGCGCCTGCTCGCCGTCGCGCAGGGTGGTATCGAAGATAATGACTTGTTGGCTCATGACGTGTTCCTTTCAGTGTTTGACGGTTTACCGGCTTCGGCGTCCTGCGAGGTCAAAAAAAAACCCGCGCAGTCTGCGCGGGTTCTTGTGTTCTTTCTGATTCAGTTCAGTTCGCTGCCCACAAGTCGTCCGCGCAAGGAGATGCGAGGAGGAGGAGGCTAAGGAGGCGAATGTTGAACATGTAATC
Organism: Leminorella richardii; assembly: GCF_900478135.1. Taxonomy (NCBI): domain Bacteria; kingdom Pseudomonadati; phylum Pseudomonadota; class Gammaproteobacteria; order Enterobacterales; family Budviciaceae; genus Leminorella; species Leminorella richardii. The sequence goes on along the minus strand of NZ_LS483470.1, from coordinate 2,769,700 downwards.
AGCACCTTGTTAATTCGGTTGAGGGGGATATTGATACTGGATTGCCGGATTGTTGTCAACGATTGTTTTTTATCTTGCCTGACTGTGCTGTTGCTTGCGCTGTCTTTTGTTTTATTTTTGTTCTATTTTTGTTATGTTTACGTTTCTCATCATGTTAACAGTATCCGTTAGATTGATGAGACCAAAATCTCAGAGCAATGTCGATTTCTTATCTTCTATTTCTTACTTCTTATTTAGGAGCAAAAATGAACAAGTGGTTAATTGGTCTGATGGCCGCAGGCGCGCTGACCTTTGGTGCGGCCGTTAACGCCAGCGACGTCGAGGCGCCGATGAAGAGCCTCGCTAAGAACTATCGCGCCGTGTTGAATGCCGATTCTGCGGAGGCCTTCAAAGAGGGACTGGCAGCCATGAAGCAGGCCGCACAGGAAGCCAAACAGGGCACACCGACCAAGCTGGAAGGCAAAGCCTCTGATAGCGCGGAAGTCACCGACTACCATCACGGCATAGACGTTCTGATTGGCGAAATCGACGGTGCACAGGCTCTGGTCGATGAAGGCAAACTCGACGAAGCTAAAAAGGCCGCCGAGCAGTTTAAGGTTACTCGCGACGAGTATCACAAGAAGTATAAATGATGGCTGAGCGTTGGGATCGCGTCGTTCGGTTGACCCACTGGTGCGTGGCGCTGGGCTTTTTGTCAAATCGACTGTATTTGACGGAGCCCGGAAGCGTCTGGCATCAGAGCATTGGCCTGGTGATTGTCGCGCTGATTGCAGTACGCCTGATTTGGGGGGGCGACCGGGGCTCGAGGCCCGGCTCGCCTGTCTGCCATTATTCCCACTAAAGCTGCTTTGGTAGAGCACGTTCACGAAATGGCTGAACGAAAGTCGCCGAGTGCGCTGGGCCATAACCCGCTGGGCGCTATTGCTATTTGGCTGTTTTGGCTGCTGCTCCCGGTCGTCGCTTTTACCGGCTGGGCGCAGGACACTTCGCTTATCGATCGGTGGCCGGTGGAAGAGTGGCATCTCTGGTTAGTCAACGCAGTGACGGCGCTGGTTTGCCTTCATGTTTTAGCCGTTGTTGGCGTATCGCTTTGGCTGCGTAAAAACCTGATTGCTGCCATGCTGCCGGGAAGGCGATAAAGGCTCATTTTTACTGTACTGTTTTACTGTATTATCTCGGCGTCACGCTGTCGACGCCGAGAAAACCTCTTTATCAATGGATAGCGGGTGTGGTAATACGTTATCGATTGGCTATCTTTTTTCGCTCCATATAATTATTCTAATTTTCTGACTTTTCCTCTGTGCATTTTTCCTTAGTGCATATGGAAGAGAGAAAAAGAACAATAAACCAACAGTAAACGGCTTTGTGGCAAACACGGCTTACCCAGGAGGAGTTTAATGGAGACGTTATCAGGCGCCGAGATCGTCGTTCGGTCGCTTATCGATCAGGGCGTGAAGCACGTATTTGGCTATCCGGGTGGAGCAGTGCTCGATATTTACGACGCGCTGCATACGGTAGGGGGCATTGACCATGTGCTGGTGCGTCACGAGCAGGCAGCGGTTCACATGGCGGACGGCTTTGCCCGCGCGACCGGTGAAGTTGGTGTAGTGCTGGTGACGTCCGGACCGGGAGCGACGAACGCTATTACCGGTATTGCTACTGCCTATATGGACTCTGTGCCTCTGGTGGTGCTGTCGGGGCAGGTGGCTACCTCGCTGATTGGTAACGACGCCTTTCAGGAATGCGACATGGTGGGCATCTCCCGCCCGGTGGTTAAGCACAGCTTTTTGGTGAAGCATGTCGAAGATATTCCTAGCGTGCTGAAAAAAGCCTTTTACGTTGCCAGCACGGGTAGACCTGGCCCAGTCGTTGTTGACCTGCCGAAAGACATCCTTAATCCAGCAATCAAGATCCCATACTCCTATCCGGAGCAGGTATCTATGCGTTCGTATAACCCAACGACTCACGGTCACCGTGGGCAAATCAAACGGGCGTTGCAGGTGCTACTGGCGGCGAAAAAGCCGGTGGTTTATGTCGGCGGCGGTGCGATTGCCTCCGGCTGTGATGCTGAGCTGAAAGAGCTGGCAGAGATGCTGAATCTGCCCGTCACTAGCTCACTGATGGGGCTTGGCGCGTTTCCGTCAACGGATAAACGCTTTATCGGCATGTTGGGTATGCACGGCACCTACGAAGCCAACTTGACCATGCACAACTCCGATACGATTTTTGCCGTCGGCGTGCGCTTTGACGATCGCACAACTAACAATCTGGCGAAGTACTGCCCGGATGCGACAGTGCTGCATATCGATATCGACCCAACTTCTATATCTAAAACAGTTAACGCTGACGTGCCCATTGTCGGGGATGCCAAGCAGGTGCTCAGTGAAATGCTGGCGCTTTTAAAACAGCGCGATCCGGCTAAAAGCTTTGCTGACCTCAGCGGCTGGTGGCGAAATATCGACGAATGGCGAACCAAAGACTCTCTGGCCTACGACAAAAGCGGCGATCGCATTAAACCGCAGGCAGTGATTGAAACGCTGTATCGTCTTACGGAAGGCAAGGCCTATGTGGCTTCTGACGTGGGGCAGCACCAGATGTTTGCCGCTCTCTATTATCCGTTCGATAAGCCCAGACACTGGATTAACTCTGGCGGCCTCGGCACCATGGGCTTTGGCCTGCCCGCTGCACTGGGCGTGAAGCTGGCGTTGCCGAAGGAAACGGTAGTGTGTGTGACCGGTGACGGCAGCATTCAGATGAACATTCAGGAGCTGTCCACGGCATTGCAGTACGATTTGCCGGTGGTGGTACTTAATTTGAACAACAAGTTCCTGGGCATGGTGAAACAGTGGCAGGATCTGATTTACGCTGGCCGTCATTCTCACTCCTATATGGATTCACTGCCGGACTTCGTCAAACTGGCGGAAGCCTACGGTCACGTCGGTATCTCTATTTCTCGACCGGATGAGCTGGAAAGCAAACTGGCTGAGGCGCTGGCGGTGAAAAATCGCCTAGTGTTTGTTGACGTTGCCGTTGATGAAAGAGAACACGTCTACCCGATGCAGATCCGCGGTGGGGCGATGGACGAAATGTGGTTAAGCAGAACGGAGAGGAGCTAGCGATGCGCCGTATTCTATCAGTCCTGTTGGAAAACGAGTCCGGTGCGCTGTCTCGCGTGATTGGCCTGTTTTCTCAGCGTGGTTACAACATTGAAAGCCTGACAGTAGCGCCGACCGACGATCCGACACTGTCCCGTATGACCATTCAGACCAAGGGCGATGCCAAGGTGCTTGAGCAGATTGAAAAACAGCTGCACAAGCTGGTAGACGTACTGCGGGTGACTGAGCTTATCGACAGCGAGTGCGTTGAGCGCGAGATTATGCTGGTGAAAATCAGAGCGTCAGGAGAGGGGCGAGAAGAGGTTAAGCGCTGTGCTGATATCTTCCGTGGGCAGATCGTTGACGTCACCTCATCGCTTTATACTGTCCAACTGGTGGGCAACAGCGGCAAGCTGGACGCGTTTCTCGCCGCCATGCGCGACGCGGGTGAGCTGGTGGAGGTTGCGCGCTCAGGGCTCGTTGGCGTAGGGCGCGGTGAGAGGATTATGCGCTGAGCATAAACGCTGCTTCAGGATCAGAACGCCGCAGTGACGCGGCGTTTTTTATCCGTTTATGTAGGCACGGCAGGGTTATGAACCTTTATTCACTACGCTTTTTAATCCATTCAGGCTGAATGGATTAAGCTTCTATCTCATTGACCGGAATCAGATTAAATCTTCATATTGTCGGGATATCTGTATTAATATGAGGGGTGTGTAACCCTCTATGGGGTTTAAATAAATACTTAAGGGGCTAATGTGAAACTGGATGAAATTGCGCGTCTTGCGGGCGTATCGCGCACCACGGCCAGCTACGTCATAAACGGTAAGGCGAAGCAGTATCGGGTGAGCGATAAAACGGTCGAGAAGGTCATGGCGGTAGTCCGGGAACATAATTATCAACCCAACGCCGTTGCGGCGGGTCTGAGAGCCGGTCGTACCCGCTCTATCGGGCTGGTTATCCCTGACTTGGAAAACACCAGCTATACCCGAATTGCTAACTATCTTGAGCGTCAGGCACGCCAGCGCGGCTATCAGCTGCTGATCGCCTGTTCAGAAGACCAGCCGGACAACGAAATGCGCTGCGTAGAGCATCTGCTCCAGCGCAAAGTGGACGCACTGATTGTCTCCACTGCGCTGCCTCCTGAGCATCCGTTCTATCAGCGCTGGGTTAACAGCAATTTCCCTATCATTGCTCTTGACCGCGCGCTGGATCGCGAGCACTTCATCAGCGTCGTCGGTGCTGACTACGAAGACGCCGAAATGCTGGCAGGGGAGTTGCGTCAGTTTAAGGCCGACTCGGTAGTGTATCTTGGCGCGCTGCCGGAGCTGTCTGTCAGCCAACTGCGTGAGCAGGGTTTCCGTCAGGCGTGGAAAGAAGACAAGCGCCCGGTTAACTATCTGTACGCTAACAGCTATGAGCGCGAGTCCGCCGCTGAGGCGTTTGGGCACTGGCTACAGTCCAATCCCCTTCCGCAGGCGATTTACACCACCTCTTTCTCCCTGCTTCAGGGCGTGATGGACGTGATTCTGCAAAAGCAGGGGCATTTGCCAACCGATTTGGCGATTGCTACGTTCGGCGATAACGAGCTGCTGGATTTTCTTGAGTGTCCGGTTCTGTCCGTCGCTCAGCGTCACCGGGAAGTCGCAGAGCGAGTGCTGGAACTGGTTCTGGCCAGCATTGATGAACCTCAGCGGCCGAAGCCGGGGCTAACGCGAATTCGCCGTAACCTTTGTCGCCGTGGTTGCCTAAGCCGCGCCTGACAGCATCGGCCTCTTTTCCTTCCTTATATGTCGGGCCCCGTAGCGGGCTCGACACGCTTTCTCTGACAGCGGCTCCGATCGTTACGTTATGTTACTTTTAAGGACTAAGGTAAATATCACCCGACGAGTAAAATAGCGCCGCGTTTTCCTTTCTTTCTCCTCATGGTTCATTTCCTGAATGAGCGAGTCTGGCGACAGAAGTTTTTTTTCAAATTGGCATATTTTTTCCCGTTAGCTTAATGCGCTTCGCATTATGTTAACCAACGCGTTCATAAAAAAGAAATGTTGTTATTATTCATGTTATTAATTTACCTGCTTTCGTTATTGCCCATCGATCACCCCAGTGAAAAAGCCGCGAAAAGCGCCGCGTGCGCGGAAAAGAGGCTTCACTGCGTCTTGACAAGCTTTTAATACCCTCCTTAAACTCTATCTTAGTGGGAATTTGTGGGGTAAAGTGGTAAATCTTGTCACGAAGGAGTGACCCGCCCATGTTTCGTGGAGCAACAACGGTAAATCTCGACAGTAAAGGCCGGCTAGCCGTGCCGACGCGCTATCGAGATTCCTTACAGGATGAATGTGGAGGGCAATTGGTATGCACCATTGACCTCCACCAGCCGTGTCTGTTGCTTTACCCCCTGTTCGAATGGGAAAAAATAGAAGAAAAGCTGGCGAAGCTGTCCAGCATGAATCCAGTAGAGCGTCGCGTTCAGCGCCTGCTGCTGGGGCACGCAAGCGAGTGCCAAATGGATAATGCAGGTCGTCTACTGATCGCCCCTACGCTTCGCAGTCACGCCTCTCTAACGAAGGAAGTGATGCTCGTTGGTCAGTTCAATAAGTTTGAACTGTGGAACGAAGAGGCATGGTATCAACAGGTTAAGGAAGACATTGAGGCGGCACAGCTCGCTGAACACCCTCTTTCTGAACGGTTACAGGATTTGTCACTATAGCTATGTCGACAGAATTTCAGCACACCACTGTGCTGCTGGACGAAGCGGTTAACGCGCTGAACGTTCAGCAAAACGGCATCTACATTGACGGTACTTTTGGCCGTGGGGGGCATTCGCGTCTGATTCTCTCTCAGCTAGGGGAAAGCGGTCGCCTTATCGCTATTGACCGTGACCCGCAGGCTATTGCGGCAGCGGCTGCCATCAACGATCCCCGTTTCTCTATTATTCACGGACCTTTTTCTGACCTAGCCGCCTATGTTAGCGAGCTGGGGCTAAGCGGCAGTATCGACGGTATTTTGCTGGATTTGGGGGTTTCTTCACCGCAGCTGGATGACGCAGAGCGCGGGTTCTCTTTTATGCGCGACGGTCCGCTGGACATGCGAATGGATCCTACCCGTGGGATTTCTGCCTCAGACTGGCTGTTAAAGGCGGAAGAAGAAGACATCGCCTGGGTGCTGAAAACCTTTGGTGAAGAGCGTTTCGCTAAGCGTATCGCCCGCGCCATTGTAGAGCGTAACCGGGAACAGCCGCTGACGAGAACGAAAGAGCTGGCAGACGTTATTGCCGCCGCGACGCCGATTAAAGATCGCCACAAGCATCCGGCAACTCGCAGCTTTCAGGCGATCCGTATCTATATCAACAGTGAGCTGGAAGAAATTGAACGCGCGCTGGACGGCGCACTAACCGCGCTGTCCGAAGGCGGGCGTCTGTCAGTGATTAGCTTTCACTCTTTGGAAGACCGCATTGTTAAACGCTTTATTCGTCAGCACAGTCAGGGGCCGAAGGTGCCTGCCGGTATTCCGCTGACGGAAGCGCAGCTGAGAGAGCACGGCGGTAGAAAGCTCAAATCGCTGGCAAAATGATGCCTTCAGAGCAGGAAATCGGCACTAACGCTCGCGCCAGAAGCTCGGTGCTGCGCATTGCCGAGAGGACGGAACAGTGATCCCGAATGAGCGCCACAGCCTCGCGGCGATCATCAAAGACGACCTGCTGCTGCACGCTAAACTGCCAATGCTGTTGACCGTACTGGTACTGGTTTCTGCCGTAGCGGTGGTGCTGTCGAGCCACCGGACGCGCCTGCTGACCGCCGAACGGGAACAGCTGATCCTAGAGCGCGAAGCGTTGGAAATTGAGTGGCGTAACCTGATTCTGGAAGAGAACGCCCTAGCCGACCACAGCCGCATCGAGCGGTTGGCGAGCGAGAAGCTATATATGCAGCACGTCACACCGGATCAAGAACAGATAGTTATTCAGAAATAGAAATTGCGCACGGAGCGCGAAATAAAAAATTAATGGAATAAATACAACCTTGGCTAAAAATACGATGAAAGCAGCGCGAACCAATAAAATTAAGGTCAAACGACCCGAGAATGAAGCCGGCTTTGTAAGCTGGCGTTTTGGTTTGCTGTGTCTGTTTATCGTACTGGCGATGGCGGGTTTAATGGCTCGCGCTGCCTGGCTTCAGGTTATTGAGCCGGACAAGCTGGTAAAAGAGGGCGATATGCGCTCTTTGCGCGTGCAGGAAGTGCCTACCGCGCGCGGTATGATTGCCGATCGCCTTGGGCGCCCTCTGGCCGTCAGCGTGCCGGTTAATGCCATTTGGGCCGACCCTAAAGAACTTAACGAGCGCGGAGGTATTTCCTCTGATATGCGCTGGAAGGCGCTGGCTGACGTAGCCGGTATGCCGTTAGAAAAACTCGCTGAACGCATCAACGCCAATCCTAAAGGGCGTTTTGTTTATGTTACTCGTCAAGTCAGCTCTGAAACGGCAGACTACGTCCGCAAGCTCAAGCTGCCGGGCATTTACCTTAAGCGCGAGTCCCGCCGCTTTTATCCCGCTGGTTCTGTAACCGCCCACGTGGTTGGCTTTACCAACATTGACGACCAGGGCATTGAAGGCATCGAAAAAAGCTTTGAAGACAAGCTGGTCGGAAAGTCCGGCGAGCGCACGGTGCGTAAAGACCGCTACGGCCGCGTCATTGAGGACATCTCTTCTGTCGACAGTCAGGCAGCCCACAACCTGACGCTAAGCATTGACGAGCGCCTACAGGCGCTGGTTTACCGCGAGTTGAGTAACGCCGTAACGGCTAACAAGGCGGAGTCAGGCAGTGCGGTGCTGGTGGATGTGAACACGGGTGAAATTTTGGCGATGGTCAACAGCCCCTCCTATAACCCGAATAACCGGGTGGGCACTCCCGCCGACTTTTTCCGCAACCGCGCCATTAGCGATATCTTTGAACCGGGCTCTACCGTCAAGCCGCTAGTGGTGCTGACGGCGCTTGACCGGGGCATCATTAAAGAAAATAGCGTTTTGAATACGCGTCCTTACCGGGTAAACGGCCATGAAATTAAAGACGTGGCGCTTTATCCGGAGCTGACCGTGACGGGTATTCTGCAAAAATCCAGTAACGTCGGGGTTTCTCACCTGGCGCTGGATATGCCGCCTGACGCACTGGTAGATACCTACACGCGCTTTGGGTTGGTTCAGCCTACCAATTTGGGGGTTGGAGAAAGCAGTGGCTTATTTATAAGAAAAAAACGGTGGTCTGACATAGAGAGGGCCACCTTCTCATTTGGCTATGGGCTAATGGTAACGCCGTTACAGTTAGCGCGTGCCTACGCAACGCTCGGCAGCGGCGGAATTTATCGTCCACTGTCGATCACCAAAATCGATCCGCCGGTACAGGGAACGCGCGTTTTCCCGGAAAATACAGTGCGTACTGTGGTGCATATGATGGAATCCGTAGCCCTGCCGGGTGGCGGTGGTACCAAGGCGGCAGTGAAAGGCTATCGTATTGCTATTAAAACAGGTACAGCCAAAAAGGTTGGGCCTAACGGTGGCTACGTCAATAAATACATTGCCTATACCGCAGGCGTAGCGCCAGCGAGCAATCCTCGCTACGCGCTGGTCGTCGTTATTAACGATCCTTCTGCCGGGCAGTACTACGGCGGCGCGGTTTCCGCTCCGGTGTTTGGCGCCATTATGGGCGGCGTGCTGAGAACGATGAACGTTAAGCCAGACGCCCTGACGGAAGAAGAGAAGAGCCAACTCGTAATCAATCAGAAAGGAGCTACCGGTGGAGAGTCTTAGCCTAAAAGATCTGCTTGCTCCGTGGCGTATTGACGTCCCAGAGTGCCGCCTGAAAGAGATGACGCTGGACAGCCGTCAGGCTGCGGCAGGGGATCTGTTTTTGGCAGTAAAAGGGCATCAGGCTGACGGTCGTCGCTATATTGCTCAGGCTATCGCACAGGGCGCTTCTGCGGTTATCGCTGAAGCTGAAGGCGAAGCGGAACACGGCAGCGTGACTATCTCTCACGGTGTTCCCGTGGTGTATATCCAGGGGTTGAATCAGAAACTGTCAGAGATTGCTGGGCGCTTTTACAGCGAGCCATCGGCCCGTATGCGGCTGGTAGGCGTGACCGGTACGAACGGTAAAACAACTACGACTCAACTTCTGGCGCAGTGGAGCCAGCTGTTGGGCGAGCGCAGTGCGGTGATGGGTACAGTAGGCAACGGCCTGCTGGGACAGGTTATTCCAAGTGAAAATACCACCGGCTCCGCCGTTGACGTACAGCGCGAGCTGAACGAACTGGCGAAGGCGGGCGCAACCTTTACCGCGATGGAAGTCTCTTCTCACGGTCTGGTGCAGGCTCGGGTTGCCGCGCTGAAGTTTGCCGCTGCCGCCTTTACTAACCTGAGCCGTGACCATCTGGACTACCACGGAAGTATGGAAGAGTACGAAGCGGCCAAGTGGCGGCTGTTTAACGAGCATCAAGTGGGGCAGGCAGTCATCAACGTCGATGATTCCGTTGGCCTGCGACACATAGCGGATATGCCGGACGCAGTAGCGGTCACCATGGAGGACAACCTTCCCGCAGACTGGCGCGGCCGCTGGCTGAAGGCCTCACAGGTTAGCTATCACGATAACGGCGCCACGGTATCCTTTGATTCAAGCTGGGGTGCCGGGGTGCTGGAAAGCCGCCTAATGGGCGCATTCAACGTCAGCAACCTGCTGGTGGCCTTTGGCGTCATGTTGGTGCTGGGGTATGAGATTTCTGAGCTGGTCGAGACAACTGCCCAGCTTGAGCCGGTATGCGGTCGGATGGAAGTTTTTAGTGCACCGGGTCGTCCAACGGTGGTGGTTGACTATGCCCACACGCCGGACGCGCTGGAAAAAGCTTTAGAGGCCGCTCGCCTGCACTGTAAAGGTGAGCTTTGGTGTGTATTTGGCTGTGGCGGCGATCGAGATCGGGGCAAACGTCCGTTAATGGGCGGCGTTGCCGAACGGCTGGCGGATCGCGTTGTTGTAACCGACGATAACCCGCGCAGCGAAGAGCCAAAAGATATCGTGGCGGACATTTTAACCGGTTTTATTGATGCAGGTCGTGCTCGGGCCATTTCTGGGCGGGCTGAAGCTGTGGCTAGCGCTATAATGCAGGCCGGAAAGGATGATGTGGTGCTTATTGCCGGTAAAGGCCATGAGGACTACCAAATTATTGGCACTCGCAAGCTGGACTATTCGGATAGAGAAACTGTCGCCAGCCTGCTTGGCATGGCGAAAGGGGTATTAGCATGATCCCGGCAACGCTAGTTCAGCTGGCGGCCGCCGTTGACGGCAGGCTGATCGCCGGAACGCAGGATATCATCGGGCGTCAGTTTACGTCGGTCGTTACTGATACGCGCAAAGTTGAAGAAGGCAGCCTGTTTATTGCACTGAAGGGCGAGCGCTTTGACGCGCACGACTTTGCTGCCGAGGCGATAAAGAAAGGTGCGGCGGCGCTGGTGGTAGACCACCACCTGCCTCTTGATATCGCGCAAATTGAAGTGAAAGACACCCGCATCGCGCTGGGGCTTCTAGGAGCCTGGGTGAGGCAGCAGGTGCCAGCCAGAGTAGTAGCGCTGACCGGCTCCTCTGGGAAAACCAGCGTCAAAGAGATGACGGCGGCGATTCTACAGCAGTGTGGCGAGGTGCTTTATACCGCCGGAAACCTGAATAACGACATCGGCGCGCCGCTGACGCTGCTGCGTCTGACCAAGTCTCATCGCTTTGCAGTGATTGAGTTGGGCGCTAATCACGCGGGTGAAATTGCCTATACGGTGAATTTGGCTCAGCCGGAAACCGCTCTGGTCAATAACCTGGCAGCGGCTCACCTAGAGGGCTTTGGCTCACTGGCGGGCGTCGCGAAGGCGAAGGGCGAAATTTTTGGCGGTCTGCCTGTTGACGGTGTCGCGATTGTTAACGCTGACAGCAACGATCTGGACGGCTGGCGCGATGCGCTGGCGAATAAGCGAGTCTGGTTATTTTCCGGGCAGCAAACCGAAGGCGTCGACTTTTATGCGACCCGAGTAACGGCAACCCCGCTGGGCTCACAGTTTTTAATGCATACGCCGCTGGGTGAGATAGACGTTACGCTGCCTCTGCCGGGGCCTCACAACGTGGCGAACGCACTGGCTGCTGCTGCACTGGCGCTGTCTGTAGGGGCAACGCTGGAATCAGTGAAAGCCGGATTAGCAACCCTTGGCGCCGTTCCCGGCAGGCTGTTTCCCCTTTCATTAGGTGAGGGAAAGCTGCTGTTAGACGACAGCTATAACGCTAACGTTGGGTCTATGACTGCCGCTGCGCAAACGCTGGCGACTATGCCTGGCTACCGCGTCATGGTCGTGGGCGATATGGGTGAATTGGGTGATGACGCAGCTGAGTGTCATCGTCAGGTTGGTGAGGCGGCTCGCCTTGCCGGTGTGGATAAAGTGCTGAGCGTTGGCACACTTAGCGAAACGATAAGTGCAGCCAGCGGGCGTGGTGAACATCTTCAGGATAAAGAAGCGGTTGCCCAGCGTTTAAAGCAGCTGCTGTCTGAGCACGCAGTGATAACGATATTAGTTAAGGGGTCACGCAGCTCTGCGATGGAGCAGGTTGTGCACCGAGTACAGGAGATAGTTCAATGTTAGTATGGCTGGCCGATCTATTGGCCTCTCTTTATTCCGGCTTTAACGTCTTTTCCTATTTGACGTTTCGCGCCGTCGTCAGCCTGCTGACTGCGCTGTTCATTTCTTTATGGATGGGGCCACGACTGATTGCCTATTTGCAGAAGCTTCAGATTGGTCAAGTCGTGCGAAACGACGGTCCAGAATCTCACTTCAGCAAGCGCGGCACGCCGACAATGGGCGGCATTATGATTCTTGCGTCGATTACCGTATCGGTTCTGCTGTGGGCCAATCTGGGTAACCCTTATATCTGGTGTGCGCTGTTTGTGCTGCTGGGCTACGGCGCTATCGGATTTGTTGATGACTACCGTAAGGTTGTGCGCAAAGACACCAAAGGGCTGATTGCCCGCTGGAAGTACTTCTGGCAGTCAGTCATTGCGCTGGCTGTATCATTTGCTATGTATGCCGCAGGTAAAGATACTGCCGCCACACAGCTGGTGGTGCCATTTTTCAAAGACGTCATGCCTCAGCTGGGGGCGTTTTATATTCTGCTGTCCTACTTTGTTATCGTCGGTACCAGTAACGCGGTCAACCTGACGGACGGCCTAGACGGGCTGGCGATTATGCCGACGGTGTTTGTTGCTGCGGGCCTTGGTTTAGTAGCGTGGGCAACCGGTAACGTCAACTTTGCCGCCTACCTGCACATCCCTTACATCCGCCACGCGGGCGAGCTTGTTATTTTCTGTACCGCTATTATCGGTGCTGGTTTGGGCTTCCTGTGGTTTAACACCTATCCGGCGCAGGTCTTTATGGGTGACGTCGGCTCTTTGGCTCTCGGCGGCGCGCTGGGTATTTTAGCGGTGCTGCTGCGTCAGGAGTTCCTGCTGGTCATTATGGGCGGCGTGTTCGTCGTGGAAACGCTGTCAGTGATTCTACAGGTTGGCTCATTCAAATTGCGCGGGCAGCGCATTTTCCGTATGGCGCCGATCCACCACCACTATGAGCTTAAGGGCTGGCCGGAGCCGCGCGTTATCGTGCGCTTTTGGATCATCTCCCTAATGCTGGTGTTAATTGGCTTAGCCACACTTAAGGTACGTTAACTATGGCAATCGACTATCAGGATAAACAGGTTGTTATCATCGGACTAGGCCTCACAGGCTTATCCTGTGTCGATTACTTTACGTCGCGCGGCGTGACGCCTCGCGTCATGGATACCCGCGCAGCACCGCCGGGAATGGACAAGCTTCCTGAAGGCGTTGAGTGTCACGCAGGCAGCCTGAACCGTGACTGGATCCTAGAGGCAGATCTGCTGGTGGTTAGCCCGGGTATCGCGCTGGCGACGCCCGTACTCAAAGAGGCTGCGGCAGCCGGTATCGAAATTGTTGGCGACATTGAGCTATTTTGTCGCGAAGCGCAGGCGCCAATCGTCGCGATTACCGGATCCAACGGTAAAAGCACCGTTACCACTCTGGTAGGGGACATGGCGAAGGCGGCAGGTTGGCAGGTTGGCGTAGGCGGCAACCTTGGTCAGGTGGCGCTTTCTCTACTGAATGACGAATGCCAGCTGTACGTGCTGGAGCTGTCCAGTTTCCAGTTGGAAACCACCTCAAACCTGAATGCGGCGGCAGCAACGATTCTTAACGTCACTGAAGACCACATGGATCGCTATCCGCTGGGAATGAGCCAGTACCGTGAAGCCAAGCTGCGCATTTATAACGATGCAAAGGTTTGTGTGGTTAACGCAGACGACGCGCTTACCATGCCGCTGCACGGCGCCGATGAACGCTGCGTCAGCTTTGGCGTGGATATCGGTGATTACCACCTTAGTCGTCAACAGGGTGAAACCTGGCTGCGGGTTCGCGGTGAAAAGGTGTTGAACACCGCAGAAATGAAGGTTGTTGGTCAGCATAACTACCTAAATGCGCTGGCGGCACTGGCGCTGGCTGACGCTGTTGGCCTGCCGAGAGCATCCAGCCTGCAGGCGCTTACCGAATTTCGCGGTCTGGAGCATCGCTTCCAGCTGATATGGGATAACGGCGGCGTGCGCTGGATTAACGACTCTAAAGCAACCAACGTCGGCAGTACGGAAGCGGCGCTTAACGGCATTCAGGTTGAGGGCGTGCTGCACCTGCTGTTAGGCGGTGACGGTAAGTCGGCCGATTTCTCTTCTTTGCGTTCCCACCTGATGGGGGATCGTGTGCGTATTTACTGTTTCGGCAGAGACCGTGAGGCGCTGTTTAACCTGCGCCCGGAAATTGCCGAAATGACGGAAACTATGGCAGAAGCAATGGCGAAGATCGCCAGTCGCGTGAAGCCTGGGGACACGGTGCTGCTATCGCCTGCTTGCGCCAGTCTGGATCAGTTCAAAAATTACGAGCTGAGAGGGCACGAGTTTGCCCGTCTGGCTCAGGAGTTAGGCTAAATGAGCCTGTTGAGTTTTAACCAGCCTTTGGCTCGCTTTACTCAGTGGGTCAACGGCAGTCGCCAGAACAGCGCAGCAGACTGCGACGTGATGTACGATCGCACTTTGCTGTGGTTCACGTTTGGTCTGGCGATTGTTGGTTTTATTATGGTGACGTCGGCATCGATGCCCATTGCTCAGCGCTATACAGATGACCCGTTCTTCTTTGCTAAGCGTGATGCGGTCTATATCGGCTTAGCCTTTATCGTTGCGCTGGTGGCCATTCGCATCCCGCTGTCGCTGTGGCAGAAATACAGTCCGGTCATCCTGATGATCGCGATTCTGATGCTGCTCGTGGTTCTGGTTGTAGGCAGTTCGGTTAAAGGAGCATCCCGCTGGATTGACTTAGGTCTGCTGAGGATCCAGCCTGCGGAGCTGTCAAAGCTGGCGCTGTTTTTCTATCTGGCCAGCTATTTAGTTCGTAAGGTTGACGAAGTTCGCAACAATTTTTGGGGCTTCTGTAAGCCGATGGGCGTGATGGTGGTGCTGGCCGTGCTTCTTCTGGCGCAGCCTGACCTAGGGACGGTTATCGTGCTGTTTGTGACCACTCTAGGCGTTCTGTTTTTAGCCGGTGCCAAGCTGTGGCAGTTCTTGGCGATTATCGGCTCCGGCGTGTTTGCAGTGGTGCTGCTGATTATTGCTGAGCCTTATCGTCTACGCCGGGTAACGTCGTTCTGGGATCCGTGGGCAGACCCTTTTGGTGCCGGTTATCAGCTGACTCAGTCTTTGATGGCGTTTGGCCGAGGCGAGCTCTGGGGGCAGGGGCTAGGCAACTCGGTTCAGAAGCTGGAATACCTGCCAGAAGCCCACACCGACTTCATTTTTGCCATTATTGGTGAAGAATTGGGCTATTTGGGTGTGGTTTTAGTGCTCTTAATGGTATTCTTCGTCGCTTTTAGAGCGATGCAGATTGGGCGCCGCGCGCTAGAAGCCAATCAGCGGTTCGCCGGATTTTTAGCCTGTGAAATCGGCCTGTGGTTTAGCTTCCAATCTTTGGTTAACGTGGGCGCTTCGGCGGGAATTCTGCCAACCAAGGGGCTGACCCTGCCGCTTATCAGCTACGGTGGTTCGAGCCTGTTGGTGATGTCAGTGGCGCTGGTGCTGCTGCTGCGAATAGATTATGAAACGCGTTTGGTTAATTGCCAGGCGCACGTAAGGGGTTCTCGATGAAGCAGAAGCGTTTAATGGTTATGGCGGGTGGCACTGGCGGGCACGTATTCCCCGGTCTGGCTGTCGCGCACGACCTGATGGCGCAGGGCTGGGAGGTTCGCTGGTTGGGTACAGCGGACAGAATGGAAGCAGATCTGGTGCCTAAACACGGAATCGAGATTGACTTCATTACTATCTCCGGCCTTCGCGGTAAGGGTATTGTTGCGCAGCTGCTCGCGCCGTTTCGCATCTTCCGCGCGGTTCGTCAGGCAAAGGCCATTATGCGCAACTACCAGCCTGATGTGGTGCTCGGCATGGGAGGCTATGTGTCTGGCCCCGGTGGGCTGGCTGCGTGGCGCTGCGGCATTCCTGTGGTGCTCCATGAACAGAACGGCATTGCGGGCTTAACTAACCGCTGGCTGGCTAAAATTGCTACTCGTGTCCTACAGGCGTTTCCCGGCGCGTTTCCGAATGCGGACGTCGTGGGTAACCCGGTACGCACTGACGTGCTGGCTTTACCAGCACCGGAGGTTCGCCTGTCTGAACGCAGCGGGCCTATTCGCGTACTCGTCGTGGGCGGCAGCCAGGGCGCTCGCGTGTTGAACCAAACGGTTCCTCAGGCCGCTGAGCGGCTGGGTGACAAAATCGCCATTTGGCATCAGGTAGGAAAAGGCTCGCAGGAAAGCGTTCAGAAAGACTACGAGCAGCGTGGGATGACCCACCATAAAATTACTGAATTTATTGACGACATGGCGTCTGCCTATGAATGGGCTGACGTTGTCGTTTGTCGTTCCGGTGCTCTAACCGTTAGCGAGATTGCGGCGGCGGGGCTCCCGGCCATTTTTGTGCCCTTTATGCATAAAGATCGCCAGCAGTACTGGAACGCGCTGCCGCTGGAAAAAGCCGGAGCGGCGAAGATTATTGAACAGCCACAGTTTAACGTCGATACGCTCACCGTTGCGCTGGAGGAGCTTAACCGCTCTGGCCTTTTAGCGATGGCGATGCAGGCGAAAACAATAGCGATTCCCGATGCCACTCAGCGAGTGGCCGACGTGGTTAAAAGCGTCGCTAAATAAATGAGATTTTTGCGGGCGATCCCCGCGGGTTAACGAGAGTAAAAAGAATACAGTGAACGAGTGTGTAGACAGACAGCGACTAGCAAAGCTTCGCACCATGGTGCCTGAAATGCGCCGGGTTCGGCATATCCATTTTGTCGGCATCGGCGGCGCGGGTATGGGGGGCATTGCTGAGGTGCTGGCCAACGAAGGGTATCACATCAGCGGTTCCGATCTGGCGCCGAACGCGGTCACGCAGCAGCTGAGCGAGCTAGGGGCTGAAATTCATTTCAACCATCGCCCGGAAAACGTGCTGGGTGCCAGCGTCGTTGTGGTTTCTACGGCGATCCCGGCAGACAACGTTGAAGTGGTTGCCGCTCGGGAAGCGCGCATTCCGGTTATCCGCCGTGCAGAAATGCTGGCAGAGATCATGCGCTTTCGTCACGGTATCGCTATTGCCGGTACACACGGTAAGACGACCACTACGGCGATGGTTACGGGCATCTATGCACAGGCCGGTCTGGATCCGACCTTCGTTAACGGCGGTCTGGTAAAAGCCGCAGGCACTCACGCCGCGCTGGGCTGCAGCCGCTACCTGATTGCTGAAGCTGATGAAAGCGACGCTTCGTTCCTGCACTTGCAGCCGATGGTTGCGATTGTCACGAACATTGAAGCCGACCACATGGATACCTATCAGGGCGACTTCGAAAATCTGAAGCAGACGTTTATTACGTTTTTACACAACCTGCCGTTCTACGGTCGTGCAGTCATGTGTATTGACGATCCGGTCGTGCGCGAATTAATACCTCAGGTTGGGCGTCAGGTCATTACCTACGGCTTTAGCGAAGATGCGGACGTCAGGGTAAAAGACTACGAGCAGGTTCGCTCTCAAGGGTTCTTCACTCTTTGCCGTCAGGATCGCAGCGATCTGAAGGTTATGCTTAATGCCCCTGGCCGCCACAACGCGCTGAACGCCGCGGCGGCTGTTGCGACAGCGACGGAAGAGGGGATCGAAGACGAGGCGATCATCAGGGCGCTGGCTAACTTCCAGGGAACCGGTCGGCGGTTTGACTTCTTGGGCAGCTTCGAGAGGGAAGACGGCGACATCATGCTGGTTGATGACTACGGCCATCACCCTAGCGAAGTGGACGTGACTATCAAAGCCGCCAGAGCCGGTTGGAAAGAGCGCCGTCTGGTGATGGTGTTCCAGCCTCACCGCTATACTCGCACCCGCGACCTGTATGACGATTTTGCTAACGTACTGTCTCAGGTTGACGTGCTGTTTATGCTTGACGTTTATTCCGCAGGCGAGCCGCCGATCCCCGGCGCGGACAGCCGCTCTCTGTGTCGCACTATTCGCGGCCGCGGCAAGCTGGATCCTATTTTAGTGACCAACGCGGACGAACTGCCGCAGATGCTGTCGCAGGTTGTGCGCGGCGGCGATCTGGTGCTGATGCAGGGCGCTGGAAACATTGGGCGCGTGGCGCGCCGATTAGCAGATTTAAAGTTACAGTCAATAAATACAAACGAGGAAAATCATGGCTGAGAAAGTCGCTGTGCTCTTTGGCGGAACGTCCGCAGAGCGTGAAGTATCACTAAATTCAGGCGCAGCGGTGCTTGCCGGGCTGAAAGAGGCGGGTGTTGACGCCCATCCTATCGATCCGAAAACCTATCCGGTTGCTCAGCTGAAAGCGGATGGATTCGACAAAGTATTTATTGCGCTGCACGGTCGCGGCGGTGAAGACGGCACGCTGCAGGGCGTACTGGAGTTTCTTGGTCTACCCTATACCGGCAGCGGCGTAATGGCTTCAGCGCTAACGATGGACAAGTGGCGTACTAAGCTGCTGTGGCAGGGCGCTGATTTACCGATTTCGCCTTACGTGGCGCTAAAGAGTGAAGATCTGGCGAAGGTTGACGCGCAGGCGATCGTTGCCCGCCTGGGCCTGCCGCTGATCGTCAAGCCGAGCTGTGAAGGTTCTAGCGTTGGTATGAGTAAAGTTAACGCCGTCGAAGAGCTGGTACCGGCTCTTGAAAGCGCCTTCCAGCACGATACCAGCGTGCTGGTAGAAAAGTGGCTAAGCGGTCCTGAATTTACAGTTGCCATCTTGGGCGATGAGGTTCTGCCGTCTATCCGCATTCAGCCTGCTGGCGTATTTTATGACTATCAGGCGAAATACCTGTCCGATGAGACACAGTATTTTTGCCCAAGCGGCTTAGACGCTGACAAAGAGCAGGCCCTGAGGGATTTAGCGATGTCTGCTTACCGTGCCGTTGGCTGTCGGGGCTGGGGTCGTGTTGACGTGATGTTGGACAGCGACGGTCAGTTTTATCTGTTGGAAGTGAATACTGCACCGGGGATGACTAACCACAGTCTGGTGCCGATGGCTGCGCGTGAGAGCGGCCTGAGTTTTTCCCAACTGGTTGTAAAGATCCTGGCGTTGGCTGACTGATATGTCTCAGGCGGCACGAAACGTCCGGGAGGAGCAGGAAAAAAGGCGCTCCGGGCGTAGCAATGGAACGCAGCTAGTCGGCATCGTTTTTCTGCTGATGGTAATTGCGACCATGGCGTGGGGATGCTGGGCTGTTGTGCAGTGGATGAGCGATCCGCAGCGGCTTCCGCTGTCTCGTCTGGTTGTGACTGGGGAGCGGGCAATTACGACGGATGATGATATCCGTCAGGCCGTGCTCTCATCCGGTTCGCCGGGTACTTTTATGTCACAGGATGTCGACGTTTTGCAGCAGCAGATACTGCACCTTAAGTGGATTAAGCAGGCCAGCGTGCGCAAGCAGTGGCCTGACGAACTAAAGATACACATCGTTGAGTACGTTCCCTATGCTCGCTGGAACGATCTTCAACTAATGGATAAAGACGGTAACGTATTCAGCGTGCCGGCAGAGCGGGTCAGCGATCGTTCGCTACCGATGCTGTACGGGCCGGAAGGCGGCGAGAAAGAGGTGCTGGAAGGCTATAACAGCATGAGCAGCGCGCTGGCGGAAGCCAAGTTTACGTTAAAAACGGTGTCAATGAGCGAGCGTCGCTCGTGGCAGCTGGTGTTGGACAACGATGTCCGCATTGAACTGGGCAGAGAAAACCGTACTCAACGGCTTACGCGGTTTATCGCACTCTACCCAATGCTGCTCAAGCAGGCGCCAGAGGATAAGCGCATTGCCTCTTTGGACATGCGTTACGACACCGGGGCAGCAGTAGGCTGGGCGCCCGCATTTATTGATGGTCAGAATATTTTATCTGACTGGACACAACAACAGAGTCAGGCAGAACGACAATGATCAAATCGACAGACAGAAAACTGGTGGTAGGACTGGAAATCGGCACGGCGAAGGTCGCCGCGCTGGTTGGTGAGGTGCTGCCTGACGGTATGGTCAACATTATCGGCGTCGGCAGTTGCCCGTCGAGAGGTATGGACAAGGGCGGCGTAAACGACCTTGAGTCAGTGGTGAAGTCAGTGCAGCGTGCTATCGATCAGGCTGAGCTGATGGCGGACTGCCAAATTGCGTCTGTCTATCTGGCGCTGTCCGGCAAACATATTAGCTGCCAGAACGAAATCGGCATGGTGCCTATCTCTGAAGAAGAGGTGACGCAGGAAGACGTCGAGAGCGTGGTGCATACCGCGAAATCCGTCCGCGTGCGCGACGAGCACCGCATTCTGCACGTGATCCCGCAGGAATACGCCATCGACTATCAGGAAGGCATCAAAAACCCTGTCGGCCTTTCAGGCGTGCGCATGCAGGCTAAAGTGCACTTGATTACTTGCCATAACGATATGGCGAAAAATATTGTCAAAGCCGTAGAGCGTTGCGGTTTAAAAGTTGACCAACTGATATTTGCCGGCCTTGCCGCAAGCTATGCTGTGTTAACGGAAGATGAACGCGAGCTGGGCGTATGTGTGATCGATATCGGCGGCGGCACGATGGATATTGCCATCTATACCGGCGGCGCGCTGCGACACACCAAGGTCATCCCTTACGCTGGCAACGTTGTCACTAGCGACATTGCTTACGCCTTTGGTACCCCGCCGACTGATGCGGAAGCCATTAAAGTGCGTCACGGCTGCGCGATGGGATCGCTAGTGAGCAAAGATGAAACGGTAGAAGTGCCCAGCGTGGGCGGGCGTCCTCCCCGCAGCCTGCAGCGTCAAACGCTGGCAGACGTGGTCGAGCCGCGCTATACCGAACTGCTGAATCTGGTTAACGATGAGATCCTGCAGGTTCAGGAACAGCTTCGCCAGCAGGGCGTAAAACATCATTTAGCCGCGGGTATTGTACTTACCGGCGGAGCCGCTCAGATTGACGGTCTGGCGGAGTGTGCTCAACGAGTGTTCCATACGCAGGTGCGTATCGGGCAGCCGCTGAACATCACGGGACTAACGGATTATGCGCAAGAGCCTTACTACTCAACGGCGGTAGGTCTACTGCACTACGGTAAAGAGTCTCACCTTCGGGGAGAGTCTGATGTAGAAAAAAGAACATCGGTGCGTAGTTGGGCGCAGCGTATTAGCGGCTGGTTGCGTAAAGAATTTTAATTTAGTGGTGCAATTGACGTGTTTTAGGCGATAATTCACCGTTAAGCGTCAAAAACGGAGAGAGAGACTATGTTTGAACCGATGGAGCTAACCAACGATGCGGTGATTAAAGTCATCGGCGTTGGCGGCGGCGGCGGTAACGCTGTCGAACACATGGTGCGTGAGCACATTGAAGGCGTGGACTTCTTCGCCATCAATACCGATGCTCAGGCACTGAGAAAAACAGCGGTAGGCCAGACTATCCAAATCGGTAGCTGTGTCACCAAAGGCCTTGGCGCCGGTGCGAACCCAGAAGTGGGCCGTAACTCGGCGGAAGAAGACCGTGAGCAGATCCGCGCAGCGCTGGAAGGGGCCGATATGGTCTTTATCGCAGCGGGCATGGGCGGCGGTACAGGTACCGGCGCTGCACCAGTCGTTGCCGAAGTGGCGAAGGATCTGGGCATCCTGACGGTTGCGGTAGTGACCAAGCCGTTTAACTTCGAAGGCAAAAAGCGCATGACGTTTGCAGAGCAGGGCATTGCCGAGCTCTCCAAGCACGTTGACTCTCTGATTACTATTCCGAACGACAAGCTGCTAAAAGTGCTGGGTCGCGGTATCTCTCTGCTGGATGCGTTCGGCGCGGCTAACGACGTGCTTAAAGGCGCTGTGCAGGGTATTGCTGAGCTGATTACTCGCCCCGGCCTGATGAACGTAGACTTCGCTGACGTGCGTACCGTTATGTCCGAAATGGGCTATGCGATGATGGGCTCTGGCGTAGCGCGCGGTGAAGACCGTGCCGAAGAGGCTGCTGAAATGGCGATCTCCAGCCCGCTGCTGGAAGATATCGACCTATCCGGCGCTCGCGGCGTTCTGGTTAACATTACTGCCGGCTTTGACCTGCGTCTGGACGAGTTTGAAACCGTCGGTAACACTATCCGTGCCTTTGCGTCCGATAACGCAACTGTGGTTATCGGTACCTCTCTGGATCCAGAGATGAGCGATGAGCTGCGCGTTACTGTTGTCGCGACCGGCATCGGTATGGACAAGCGTCCTGAAATTACGCTGGTTTCTAAATCACCCGCGCCTCAGCCTGTTGACCATCGCTATGGCCAGCACGGTCTGGCGCCGCTTCAGCAGCAGGAAACCAAGCCGGCTGTGGCGAAAGTGGTTAACGATCAAAGCGTACAGCCGAGCAAAGAACCGGACTATCTGGACATTCCGGCATTTTTGCGTAAGCAGGCTGACTAATTCGGCTGAATACGCTGAATGATTTTGATTCTCCGCTCTTTATGTTAAAGTAAGGCGGAAACCATAGTATATGCTATGGGATATTGGATTAACGTTGCGAGATATTACGATGATTAAACAGCGGACACTAAAACGCATTATTCAGGCGACTGGCGTCGGTCTTCATACCGGCCGTAAAGTCACCCTGACGCTGCGCCCTGCTGCAGCGAATACGGGTGTCATCTATCGTCGTACTGACTTAACGCCACCGGTTGATTTTCCGGCGGACGCTAAATCCGTACGTGATACCATGCTGTGTACCTGTCTGGTAAATGAAGATGACGTACGTATCTCGACGGTTGAACACCTGAATGCCGCTTTGGCGGGTCTGGGGATTGACAACATCGTTATTGAAGTTGACGCGCCTGAAATTCCGATTATGGACGGCAGCGCGGCTCCGTTTGTCTACCTGCTGCTGGATGCGGGCATCGAAGAGCTGAACGTAGCGAAGAAGTTTATTCGCATCACTCAGCCGGTGCGCGTGGAAGACGGCGACAAGTGGGCTGAACTGAAGCCATACAACGGCTTTAGCCTCGACTTCACTATCGATTTCAACCATCCGGCCATTGACGCGGGTTCACAGCGTTATCGCATGGACTTCTCGGCGGACGCCTTTGTACGCCAGATTAGCCGGGCTCGTACCTTCGGCTTTATGCGCGATATTGAGTATCTTCAGTCTAAAGGGCTTTGCCTGGGCGGTAGCTTTGACTGTGCTATCGTTGTTGACGACTATCGCGTGTTAAACGAAGACGGTCTGCGCTTTGAAGACGAGTTTGTTCGCCACAAAATGCTGGACGCTATCGGCGACCTGTTTATGTGTGGTTATAACGTTATTGGCGCGTTTACCGCCTTTAAGTCTGGTCATGCGTTAAACAACAAGCTGCTGCAGGCCGTATTGGCTAAGCAGGAAGCTTGGGAGTTTGTGACCTTCGAAGACGAAGCTGAAATGCCTCTGGCGTTCAAAACGTCGAGAACCGTTTTGGCCTAACGCGCCTACTGCGGTTTTTTATCACGATCTGTTGCGCTGGCACCTCTCTCTCCGGCCAGCGCAGCAAGTCGTTCTAATCTCTCTTTTAGTTTCCCCGTACTCTTTGAGGCCAATCCTCTAAGCTGTTCTGCACTCTGTAAACTGAGTGTACGTACCGGTTTTCCATCATTTTCTTCTGGTTGAAAAGGGCGAAAAGCGATTGAATGCTGCGTTTTTGTACTTAGAGACGGATTAATCTTTATGTCGATTGAAGCTAATGATGGTAAAATCTCATGTCTGAGCGCCGTAAGTAAAGCGGGCTGTTCGTAACGAAGGCGGGTAAGCCAGCTGGCATTAGCCACTTCGAGTACCAGAACGCTTTGACGGTAGTTAGCGACACGAAAGTGTTCGTGCATAGCCTTAGGCAGCAGCCCTTTAACGGCATTGTTTAGCTTAAGCAGGGCGATGGCGCGCTGTTGAAGGTCGCGCAATAAATTTGCATCGCTAAACAGCGTATCTAATAATAGCGGGCGGCTGTCTCGCATAGTGGAGTTCCGGAGTAGTAAACGGTTAGTCGATAATGGGCATTCTAAATCGTTGGCGACAATTTGGCAGGCGTTATTTTTGGCCTCACCTTCTGTTCGGGGTGGTAGCGGCCAGCGTCGGCGCGCCCGTCAATCTGGACGGGCTTCCTCAACAGGTTTCTCTGTCGACGGCGTTTTCCCAGCTCGATGCAAACAATACCGCCGTTCCGGGCATGGGGCAACTGGCCCTGTTTCATACCGCAGACCCGCGTCCACTTCAGAATTTGAACTCTTGGCAGCGTTTCGCGCTGCGCAACTATTTGACGCGTCTGGCGGCCTCATTCCAGCAGGTTAATGCTGATGAAGAGATCGTCAAGGCTGCTCAAAAAGGAAGTTCTGACCTTAGCCACTGCGCGCTGCTGGACTTTCTCTCTGTCTCTTCTGCAACTACTAAGCGTCAATTGCCTCAGCTGTTGGTTAAGCTCTCTCCGGCAGACGTTTTCTATTCTCCTCATCCCGTCAGGTTTTGGTTAGCCCGAGTGCAGGGCATTCGCGCGGGGCCTCTTGCGTTAGCGTGATGTATCGCCGTTTCGCTCTCAATTCCCACTCTCGCAGTGGTGCGATTCGGATAATTTTTTGACGTAACGTTTCCCGTTTTCGTACTGCCAATAGGCAGTCATAAAGAGGTTCTATATTTATGTTAACCAAAATGATGACTAAGATTTTCGGTAGCCGCAACGATCGTACGCTGCGCCGTATGCGTAAGGCCGTTGAGGCAATTAATCGCCTAGAGCCAGAGTATGAGTCCCTTAGCGACGAGCTGCTTAAGGCCAAAACTCAAGAGTTTCGCGAGCGGTTGGAAAAAGGTGAAGTGCTGGAGTCGCTGATCCCTGAAGCTTTTGCCGTAGTGCGTGAGGCCAGTAAGCGCGTGTTTGGTATGCGCCACTTTGACGTCCAGATGATCGGCGGTATGGTGCTGAATGAGCGCTGTATTGCAGAGATGCGCACCGGTGAAGGTAAAACCTTAACGGCAACGCTGCCTGCTTATCTAAACGCTATTTCTGGCCGCGGTGTGCACGTGGTAACCGTCAACGACTATCTGGCGCGTCGAGATGCTGAAAACAACCGCCCTCTGTTTGAGTTTTTAGGGCTGACTGTTGGCATCAACCTTCCCGGTATGCCGCCTGTAGCCAAGCGTGAAGCCTATGCAGCAGATATCACTTACGGTACCAACAACGAGTACGGCTTTGACTACCTGCGCGACAATATGGCGTTCAGCCCGGAAGAGCGCGTACAGCGCCCGCTGCACTATGCGCTAGTGGACGAAGTGGACTCCATCCTTATCGATGAAGCCCGTACGCCGCTGATTATTTCTGGCCCTGCGGAAGACAGCTCTGAGCTGTATCGTAAAGTCGATAAGATTATTCCTAAGCTTGAGCGCCAGGAAAAAGAAGATTCAGACACCTTCCAGGGCGAAGGCCATTTCTCCGTTGATGAGAAGAGCCGTCAGGTTAACCTGACAGAGCGTGGTCTGGTGCTGGTAGAGTCTCTGCTGATGGATACTGGCTTAATGGCTGAAGGCGAATCTCTCTATTCTCCTACTAACATCGTTCTGATGCACCACGTTACGGCAGCTCTGCGCGCCCACGCGCTGTTTACCCGCGACGTAGACTACATTGTTAAGGACGGCGAGGTTATCATCGTTGATGAGCATACCGGTCGTACGATGGAAGGCCGTCGCTGGTCAGACGGCCTTCATCAGGCGGTGGAAGCGAAAGAGGGTGTCGACATTCAGAACGAAAACCAGACGCTTGCCTCTATCACCTTCCAGAACTACTTCCGTCTGTATGAGAAGCTGGCTGGTATGACCGGTACTGCGGATACGGAAGCGTTCGAATTCCGTCAAATCTATCGCCTTGACACTATTGTGGTGCCAACAAACCGTCCGATGATCCGTAAAGACATGCCCGATCTGGTGTACATGACGGAAAAAGAGAAGATCGATGCGATCATCGAAGACATCAAAGAGCGCAGTACCAACGGTCAGCCAGTGCTGGTGGGGACCATTTCGATTGAAAAATCGGAAGTCGTGTCTCGCGAGCTGAAAAAAGCCGGTATTGCTCACCAGGTACTGAACGCGAAGTTCCACGAGAAGGAAGCCGAGATCGTTGCTAACGCCGGTCAGGAAGGCGCAGTAACCATCGCCACCAACATGGCCGGTCGTGGTACCGATATCGTGCTGGGCGGCAGCTGGCAGAGCGAAATTGCCGAGCTGGAGTCACCAACAGAAGAACAAATCAAAGCGATTAAAGATGCATGGCAAGAGCGCCATGACCGCGTACTGGCGGCAGGCGGCCTGCACATTATTGGCACCGAGCGTCACGAGTCTCGTCGTATTGATAACCAGCTGCGCGGCCGTTCAGGCCGTCAGGGTGACCCGGGTTCATCACGCTTCTATCTTTCTTTAGAAGACGCCCTGATGCGTATCTTCGCTTCTGACCGCGTTGCCGGCATGATGCGCAAGCTGGGTATGAAGCCGGGGGAAGCCATCGAGCACCCGTGGGTAACCAAGGCTATTGCTAACGCGCAGCGTAAAGTGGAAAGCCGTAACTTCGATATTCGTAAGCAGCTGCTGGAATTCGATGACGTTGCTAACGACCAGCGCCGCGCTATTTACTCTCAGCGCAACGAGCTGCTGGACGTAAGCGATATCAGCGAGACGATTGAAAGTATTCGCGGGGACGTCTTTAATCTGGTTATTGATAACTACATTCCGCCTCAGTCTCTGGAAGAAATGTGGGACGTTCCGGGGTTAGAAGCGCGCCTGAAAAACGACTTTGAGCTTGAGCTGCCTATCGCTCAATGGCTGGATGATGAGCACGATCTTCACGAGGAGCCGCTGCGCGAGCGCATCATTGAAGAAGCAATGAAGAGCTACAAAGAGAAGGAAGAGATTGTCGGCGAAGAGATGATGCGCAACTTTGAAAAGGGCGTCATGCTGCAAACTCTGGACACCATGTGGAAAGAGCACTTGGCGGCGATGGACTACCTGCGTCAAGGCATCCACTTAAGGGGCTACGCGCAGAAAGATCCGAAGCAGGAGTACAAGCGCGAGTCTTTCTCAATGTTTGCCAACATGCTTGAAGCGCTGAAGTACGAAGTGATCAGCATCCTGAGCAAAGTTCAGGTGCGTATGCCGGAAGAGGTTGAGGCCGTCGAACAGCAGCGTCGTGAAGAGGCTGAGCGTCTGGCTCGCCAGCAGCAGTTTAGCCATCAGGGCGACAATGCGCTGGCGGAAGAGCCGGAAGGTAATCGTCCGGTTGTGCGCGAAGAGCGCAAGATTGGCCGTAACGATCCTTGCCCTTGCGGATCGGGTAAGAAATACAAGCAGTGCCACGGTCGACTGAACTAAGTTCTGGCGATTCTCGCAGCTGTTAGATTAAAGAGCGCCTCTGGCGCTCTTTATGTCTGTAGCCGTTTATAAAAAGAGAACGATATGGAAAAGAAGCGCATTGATATTGCCGTAGGTGCGATCGTTAACGCAGAAGGGCTGATTTTTATTACCCGCAGGCAAAAGGGGAGCCATCTGGCTGGATTTTGGGAGTTTCCCGGCGGAAAAGTTGAGACGACCAAAGGAGAAAGCGCAGAGCAGGCTCTGAGCAGGGAGCTTTTGGAAGAGGTTGGCATTCATGTCGATGAGCCAGAATTGCTTAGAGTGTTGGAGTACGACTACCCCGATCGCAACCTGACGCTGCATTTTTTTATCGTTGAGCGTTGGGAAGGGATCCCCGAAAGCCAAGAAGAGCAAGAGTCGCGCTGGTTACCTATAGAATCGCTGACGGCCGATGAGTTCCCTGAGGCTAACCGGCCGATCGTTGAGGATCTCAAGCTGCGCTATTGCGCCTGAGGGTAAACTACTTTTCCTCTTCTCCCCAGCTTTCACTGTCGGAAAGCTCCCCGTTGCTGGGGATCCGCTTTCCTTCATCGGCCCATTCACCGAGGTCGATAAGCTGGCACCGCTTGCTGCAAAATGGGCGATAGGGGCTCTTTTCGCTCCACTCTAGCGATTTCCCACAGGTAGGACATTTAACTGTCATCGGCGTGTCGTTCATTGTGCCGCGCGTCTCCTTGTTTGATTAACGTTATTGGTTCAATGGGGTCAGATAGCCTAACAGCAGGCGATATCAAAAGAGAAACGCTCTGGCGTTTCACCCAGCTCGCTGTCGAACGGCATAAAGCGAATGGCGAAGCGGGTTTTATGACCAGACACCTGCGGATAGAGCTGATGGGCTGAGTCAACGCGAATGCGCAGGATGTCACAGTCTTCGGCGTTATCCTGATAAAAGCCGTTCAGGCTGGTCTGCTTCTGAAAATGGCCAGACTGACGAATAAGATCTAAACAGGCATTCAGCGCGTTATTGAGGGGCTCCATTGTTTCTACCCAGTCAGAGACTTGCTTGTCCCTCTCCTGCTTGGGAGCGTGCAGCCACATGTGAAGGATCGGCATATCAAAGCTACAGCAGCCGCCGGGAATACTCAGGCGCTGGCGAACCATGGCAATAAGGCGGTCTTCTTTAAGGGCTTGTCCTAGTCGCGGTGCTGCCAAGAGCACGTTGGACATATCTTTCAGGCTGTGGCGCAGCGCGTTAAGCCTTTCTACATCAACGCCGGGAACGTCAATCCACTGCATCAGCTTCTGCTGCTGGCGCTCAAGCTCTTTGACCAACTCAGTGCGGACGTCGCCGCGATCGATAATATCTAACAGTTCGCTGATACAGCGAAAGAAGCCCAGTGTGTTGGGTAGCCCTGTCAGCGAGTGGCTGTTTTGCAGCTGTTGCAGCAGGAATTCAATGCGTAGCCATGTACGAACTTTCTCGTTCAGCGGATGTTCAAAAAGGATGTTCTGAGATAAATCGCTCATGATAGATGGAACCTACCTGTTGAATTCGTTAGCTAAAATTAAATAGGAGTGATGTAGCTGCTCTACTTTGGGCATAAGCGCTTCGGGAGACGCATCGTTCATAATGATGTCGTCAGCACAGGCTAGTCGCTGTGCTCTGGACGCTTGAGCGGCTAAAATTTTCTCAGCCTGCTGCCTGTCTCCTCCATCGCGCGCCAGAATGCGGCGCAGCTGTGTCTCTTCACTGACGTCAACAACCAGAATACGGTTAGCCCGAGAGCACAGGTTGTTTTCAATTAATAGTGGGACAACCCAAAGCGCATAAGGTGCCGTTACTGCGGCAAGCTGGCGCTGAGTTTCCTGCTGGATCTGGGGGTGAAGCATCGCGTTTAGCCAGGATTTTTCTTCTGGTTGATTAAAGATAATCTCGCGAAGGCGCTTTCGATTAAGGCTTTTGTCTGCATGCAGTATGGATGAGCCAAAGCGGGCGCTTATTTGTGCCAGCGCCTCAGTGCCGGGCTCAACGACCTGGCGGGCAATAACGTCGGCGTCAACGACAGGCACGCCGAGACGGGCAAACGCGTCTGAGACGGTTGATTTCCCGCTGCCAATGCCCCCGGTAAGCGCAACAATATAGCTCATAGCCCAGCCTGTATACGTATCGATAAGTTGATGATAAAGGGATCTTCGAGAAGTGCAAGCCACATGCTGAAGGTAATAAAGGGGCCGAAGGGGATATGGCGGTTGATATTGCGCAGAGCAACTCGTTGCAGAATGAAAAATATCATCCCTGTCAGACAGGCGACAAGCAGAACTAGGGGGAGGATATGTGCACCCAGCCAGGCTCCGGCGGCTGCCATCAGCTTGATATCACCCTGTCCTAGGCCGTGTTCTCGACGAAGGTACCAAAACAGGCGCTCAGGAAGCCAAAGCAGCGCAGAACCAAATAGTGTGCCGCCAATGGCTTCGCTAAAGGACTGTGGAGAAAGGTCTAGGTAGGCACAAATAAGGCCGCTGACTAAAAGAGGCAGCGTGACGATATCGGGCAGCAGGCAGTGTTTTGCGTCAATAAGCGCCAGCAAAATAAGGCTGGCGGTGATTGCCAATATTATTACCAGAGAGATTGAATAAGGCGTTCCGTGCGCCAGAGCCATAAAGAGAAATGCGCATCCTAGTTCCACCAGCGCTGATTCAAATAAGATATTCCGCTGGCAGCGGGGGCAGCGACCATGGTGAAAAAAACGGTAAGGCAGCGATATTCGTAGCAGGTATAGCGTACTGTTATTAACGCAGCAGAGGGGCGATCGTAGGGCTCTGAGAGAGGAGGACAAGCAGCACCAAAAGCGTTGATGAGCGTTTATTGCGGTAGGAATTGTGTGGGCTAGACGGCTGACGAGATTGCCGATAAACAGGCCAAGCAGGCCAAACGTAAGCAGGGAGAAGACGTTATCCATAAGAGCCTTCATTACCTGCCTTTTCACAGGTAAATTTATGGGAGTATATCTGAAATTTGGCGAAAGTATCAGACTTGCTCAGTTATTATTCATGTGTATGATTACGTCACTGGGAATGGCCAACACACCGCTTATGCCTGTTGTATTTTAAGTTGCAGACGCGTTGGCAGCGCTTGTTATTCGGCTCAAAAATGGGCTCGACCTCTGACGAGGCCGCTGCAAGCGGCGTTTAAATCTGCTTCGGTGGATTTGCCCCCAGTCACATAGTCATCTATGTGCTTCTGAGGATTATCTCGCTTGCCGCCTTCCTGCAACTCGAATTATGTAGAGTCTATAGCTAACTTGCGATACGTCGCCAAAAACCAGGAAACCAGTCACTATGCGTATTGAAGAAGATTTGAAGCTGGGCTTCAAAGACGTTTTGATTCGTCCTAAGCGTTCTACGTTACAAAGCCGCTCAGAGGTAGAGCTTGAGCGCACTTACACGTTCAAACACTCAGGCCATGAATGGTCTGGCGTACCGATTATTGCGGCCAACATGGATACCGTTGGCACATTCAGCATGGCAGCGGCGCTGGCATCTTTTGATGTGCTGACTGCTGTTCATAAGCACTATACCGTTGAGCATTGGCGTGAGTTTGTATCCCGCTCGTCGGAGTCAGTGCTGCGCCACGTAATGGTGTCTACCGGCACTTCTGACGCGGATTTCGACAAGCTTAACCAAATTCTGGCGCTGTCACCGGCATTGAAGTTTATCTGCATTGACGTGGCTAACGGCTATTCAGAGCACTTTGTACGCTTCCTGAATAAGGCGCGTGAAGCCTATATGGATAAAGTAATCTGTGCCGGTAACGTTGTGACTGGTGAAATGGTCGAAGAGCTGATCCTTTCCGGTGCCGATATCGTTAAAGTGGGCATTGGCCCTGGCTCTGTATGCACCACTCGGGTAAAAACCGGCGTTGGCTACCCGCAGCTGTCTGCGGTCATTGAGTGTGCAGACGCAGCTCACGGTCTGGGCGGTCAAATTGTTAGCGACGGCGGCTGTACGACGCCGGGTGACGTAGCCAAAGCGTTTGGTGGCGGTGCAGACTTCGTCATGCTGGGCGGTATGCTGGCAGCTCACGAAGAGTGCGAAGGCAAAGTCATTGAAGAGAACGGCAGCGCCTATATGCTGTTTTACGGCATGAGCTCTGAATCCGCCATGAATCGCCACGTAGGCGGTGTAGCCAAGTATCGCGCCGCTGAAGGCAAGACCGTACAGCTGCCTTTCCGTGGGCCAGTGGAGAATACCGTGAAGGACATTCTGGGTGGACTACGCTCGGCCTGTACTTACGTCGGGGCTTCTCGTCTGAAAGAGCTGACCAAACGTACAACCTTTATTCGCGTAGCCGAGCAGGAAAACCGCGTGTTTAACCAGTTCTGATTCCTAGTGTGAATAAAAAATAAATGAATAGATAAAGGAAAAGTGCGCTCAAAGAAGCGCACTTTTTTTAGCTTTTTTCCACCACCGAGGGCTCTGGTTTTTTAGGAAAGAGATATTTTCCGAGCGTTACCAGTACAACGGCGAAAATAATAATCCCCAGAGCAATCCATTCCGTTAGCGACAGTCTTTCCCCTGCCAGGCTGGTGCCTAATAGTACGGCCACAACGGGGTTGACATAGGCATAGCTGGTAGCAATTGCGGGTGGAACGCTGCGGATTAAGAACATATAGGCGTTGATGGCGATAAGAGAGCCAAACAGTGTCAGATAGCCAACCGCCAAAAAGCCGGACAGGGTAGGCACTTCCGTTAGCCTTTCGCCGCTGAAGAGTGACGCCAGTGCCAAAATAATTCCTGCTGCCAGCATCTCAATTGCCCCCGCCATCATTCCTGTCGGCAGCGCGATGCGGGCACCAAATACGGAACCCAGGGCCCAGCTAATCGAACCAATAAGGATCAGCAGCGCTCCCCAAGGGTTGCCGCTCAGATTGCCTCCGCTATTGAGCAGGATAATGCCCGTCAGGCCTATGGCGATACCAAACCACTCCAGCTTGCGCGTTTTGATGCCGAAAAGCCGACTAAAACAGAGTGTAAACAGTGGAACCGTTGCCACAATAACGGCAGCGATACCTGAGGGAACATCCTGATGTTCAGCTACGGTGACAAAACCGTTACCTATTGCCAGCAGCAGTGTGCCGATCAGAGCAGCATTGAGCATGAGTCGTAGCGATGGAAGCCTGTGCCCACGAAGCAGTAGAAAAACCAGCAGCAGCGTTCCTGCCAGAAGAAAGCGCACAGCGGCCATCATGAACGGCGGCCAGCTTTCTACGCCAATTCGAATGGCCAGATAGGTCGAACCCCAAATGATGTAGAGGGTGAACAGTGCTCCAATGAGCGGTAAATATTGCCTGAAGCGCATGTTTCCTCGCAGCGGCGTAGACTAGGACACAATAGTAAACGTGAAAATGGCGGCTATAGCGAGCAGTTTTATCGCTATTTTGTCTCTATGTTATTGCTATCTCACTTATCGCTATCCTATTGTTCTTTGCCGCTGTTGTGCCTCACTTTCTGAGAGGGCTAAGCTTTATCCGTAGCGTGAAGAGGCGCTGGTAGCCAGCTGGCAACGTTTCTTAACTGACAACGTTCCCTAACTGAAATATGGGCAAATAGATAGCGATTGCCATGCCGCCAATGGTGATGCCCAGCCCCCCCATTAAAAGCGGTTCTATTCTTGAGGTTAGGTTTTCTGCCAGCTGCTCAGCCTCGTTTTCATACACGTCAGCCAGCCTTTCCAGCATGGCGTCTAGCGTACCGGACTCTTCGCCCGCGCGGATTAGCTGAAGCGACAGGCTGGGAAACAGAGATAACTGCTTTAGTGCCCGAAACAGCGAGGAGCCCCTCTCTACTTGGCTTAACACTGACAGTGCGGCATCGGAATAGAACAGGCTGCCGCAGCCATTGGCCGTGAACTGTAGACTGCGCGTGAGGGACAGCCCAGAACGCTGGGTAATTGCTAGGGTACGGAAAAATCGACACAGTATGTTTGTTTCAACGAGCTTGCCTAAAAGCGGCAGTTTCAGGCACAGCGCCTGTTCCTTTCTGCGCCATTTTTCTAAGCCGTGAAGCCGCTTGGCGTAATAAATAGTTATCCCGCAGCCGAACAGTAAAAATGCGAGGCCGTAGCGCTGTACAACGTCTGAAAGAAGCAGCACGCCGCGAGTAAATGCCGGAAGGGGAGCGTTGAAGGTGTCGTAGATCTCCTTAAAGGCGGGAAGTACAAAGGCGAGTACGATCAGCATCACTAGCAAAGAGGCTCCGAGAATAAAGATCGGGTAGCGAAGCGCCTTGCGCACTTTATGGTTTAGCGCTGCCTGTTTTTCTAACCGCTCGGCCAGAAGCTGGCAGCATTGCTCCAGTCTGCCAGTGAGCTCTCCAGTAGCGATAAGCTCAGTAAACAGCAGGGGAAATGCATCCGGATAACTTGCCATAGCCTGAGACAGCGGCGTTCCCTGAACAATCTGCTCTTTGACGGCGCGAAGCACGTAGCGCCAGGCCGGGGAAGGATGCTCATCGGCAATCAGTTCGAGGCTGCTGACCAGCGGTAGTCCGGCTTGAAGCAGGGTTGCCAGTTGCCTGGCAATAGGGGCGAGCGCCTGTGGTCGCCAGACGTTTTTTCTCAATCGGGTTTCCTGTACCACTCTGGCACCCAGTAGGCCATAAGAGGCCAACTGGTATCGTGCGTGCTCTCGCGACTGTGCAACGAGTTCACCGCGTTTGCCTTCTGGCGTTCGCCAGAGAAAGAGGCGCTCTTTTTTCATTCATCGCTCCAGCGATCGCTGCCAAGGGTCCGATAGAGTTCATTAAGCGTCGTTATGCCCTGTTCAACCAGTTTCATCCCAGCGCGCTTAAGTGAAACCATGCCTTGGGAACAGGCCAATCTGTGGAGCGCTTCTGCATTAAGCCCATCAGCAATACCGCGCTGAACAATATCCGTCAGATGGAGCATTTCATAAACGCCGGTTCGGCCATAGTAGCCACCTACACAGCGCTCACATCCAGTGGCAACATATCCCTGTACTCCATTTTGTTCATTATGTTCTTCCGGCATATTGGTTTGCTGAGCGGGTTGTTTGCAGTGAGGGCAAAGGCAGCGCACCAGACGCTGAGCGATAATCAGCTTTAGGCTGGAGGCCAGCAGATAGGATGCAATGCCCATTTGCCCAAGCCGAACCAGCGTTTCTGCCGCGCCGTTAGTGTGCAGAGTTGCCAGCACTAAATGACCGGTTTGTGCGGCTTCAATAGCCGTGCTGGCCGTCTCTTGGTCACGGATCTCACCCACCATCAGCACGTCGGGGTCTTGGCGAAGAAAGGCGCGCAGCGCTGTATTGAACGTAAGGCCTATTTTGCCGTTTACCTGCGTTTGGTTAATGCCGCTAAGCGGTATTTCTATGGGATCTTCTACGCTGCACAGGTTTCGGAAGGCGTCGTTAAGATAGCCCAAGCCGCTATAGAGCGTAATGGTTTTACCGCTTCCCGTTGGGCCGGTGACTAAAATCATGCCCTGAGGTAAAGACAGCGTTTCTCGATAGCGGCGCTGCTCGTCGTCAGACATGCCGATGGATGCGATGGAGTGAATATCGGTACCCGTTGGCATCACTCTGAGCACTACTTTTTCACCTCCAGAAACCGGAAGCGTTGAGACGCGCAGCGAGCGCCTTTGCCGATCGTCGTGAAAGATCATCTGCCCGTCCTGAGGCAGTCGGCGTTCGGCAATATTCAGGTTCGCCATGATTTTTAGGCGGGATGTTATTTGCGCCGCGACGTTGAGCGGCGGGGCGGCGGCCTCCTGAAGCGAGCCGTCTATTCTCAGGCGGATGCGGTAGCTGTTGGCGTAAGGCTCAAAATGGATATCGGATGCCCTGCGCTGCATAGCTTGACGAATAAGCTGGTTCAGAAACTGTACCACCGCGTCGTCGCTATGTTCTGGCGGATAGTGGCTCTCGCCTTCCTGTGCGCCAAGATTCTGTGTTTCATCATTTTCTGGCGAAGAAATATTCCGGCTGGGCACCCTCTGCAGGTAGTTTTCGATTTTGGGCTTAGGCCAGAAGACGACGTGAACGTCCCGCCGACTAATAAACGACAGGAGCGGGATAGCGCCTTCCGGGCGCTCTCCTTCTGCAGCAGCGACGGTCAGCTTTCGTTCATCGATATCGATGGGGACAAGTCGATGGCGAAAGCACTCGTCGGTGATTTCTTCGCTGATAGAGTTATGTTCAGTATCTGTACTCATGGACGGCTTACCCCACCGTCAAATCGAAATACGTCGTTACAGGCTTCCAGACGTCGAGCGTTTTGTTGACTGTCACTACAGGTTCTCTGCCAGTTAAGATCGCCTGTTGTGCTGTTCAACTGTGGCGTTAACGTAACAGAGAGTCCCTCTAGGGCATTTTGGCCGACGAGTGTTATAGCACCTGCCGTGACGCTGATTTGAGAAACATAGCGCGTCGTTCGGGTACCGGGAATTCCGCTGCTGCCCTGCTGACAAGATGTCAGAGCGCCTTGCTCCAGTGCGCAAAGTTCAACGGCGGTTTTATAGGGCACCATAGCCTGTAGCATATCGGTCAGCGCCGCCTTTTGAACGTAACCCTGATAAGCAGGGACGCCGACAGCGGTAAGGATGGCGATGATGGCAATTGCTATCATCAATTCAAACAGCGTAAAGCCGGACTGTGTATTCATGGTCGTACTCCTGTGTGTGGTAAGAGGCATAAACAAGCGACGCCACGATGCATGGAAAGAGAAGGCTAAAAAAGAGAGAACTTATGGATATGGGGGAAAGGGCGAAAGTTTTTTTTGGCCGATGGGTTATTGCATAAAAAACCGGAAGCAGGAGCGCAATATTTATCGAAATAGGCAGTGCAGACTACGCGGTTGCTTCCGACGGCCTTATAATCAAAAGCATATTTGGTGAAAGGGATATTTTGAAATCTATGAAGTTGACTCACGGCTGGATTGACGGTGTTACTCGCGTACCGTCTCCCCACTTCGACGACCGCCCTGAAGGGGAAAAACCCTCTCTGCTTGTGGTACATAACATCAGCCTCCCTCCGGGTGAATTCGGAGGGCCATATATTAACCAGCTGTTTACCGGCATGCTAAAGGCGGAAGAGCATCCTTACTTTGCTGAGATTCAACATTTAAGAGTGTCGGCGCACTGCCTGATTCGGCGCGATGGCGAAATTCTTCAGTACGTTCCTTTTGATAAACGGGCGTGGCACGCGGGCGTTTCGCTATTTGAAGGGCGAGATCGTTGTAATGACTTTTCGATCGGTATCGAGCTGGAGGGGACAGACTTTGTTGACTTTACTGAGCAGCAATACCACCAGCTTGCCCGCATAACGAATTTGCTGATGGAGCACTACCCGATTACACCTGACAGGATCCAGGGGCACAGCGATATTGCGCCGGGAAGAAAAACTGACCCTGGAGCACATTTTTATTGGGATCGTTATCGTCGCCTGATAGGGAAATAGCGCGGAGATGGCTGAGAGATATCCCGCAGGCAAGCCCGCGGGATAGGAGAAAGAAGCTCTAGTGAACGGTTTTCCTCGTGATCCCGTAGCCGATGCCTAATATCAGCAGCCAAACGGGGATCAGCTGGACGGAAATGCGAATGCCGGGAGTCATATACATAATCACCAGCACGCCGGCCAAGAATAGTAGACATAGATAGTTGCTAAAGGGCGACCAGATAGCCTTAAACTTCGTTGTCACGCCTTCTTTATTTTTTGCCGCGCGAAACTTCAGGTGAGACAGGCTGATCATGGCCCAGTTAATCACAATGCTGGAAACCACCAGCGACATCAAAATGCTGATAGCCTCTTTCGGAATCACGTAGTTGACGATAATGCCGATAGCGGCCACGGTGCTTGAGAACAGAATGGCATTCACCGGTACGCCGCGCGAGTTGGTTTTCGCCAGTGCCTTAGGGGCATTCTTCTGCAGTGCCAGGCCGTAGAGCATCCGGCTGTTGCTGTAGACGCAGCTGTTGTAGACCGACAGTGCTGCCGTCAGTACCACAACGTTAAGCGCGGTAGCAACCACGGTGCTGTTTAGGTCATGGAAAATCATCACGAACGGGCTGCCGCCTTCGACGACTTTTGTCCACGGATAGAGAGACAACAGCACCACCAGCGAGCCAATGTAGAAAATCAGAATGCGGTATAGCACTTGGTTAATGGCTTTAGGAATCGATTTTTCTGGGTTATCGGCTTCAGCGGCAGTAATGCCAATCAGCTCAAGTCCGCCAAAAGAAAACATGATAATCGCCGTAGCCATCACTAGCCCTTCAAAGCCAAAGGGCATAAATCCTCCCTGAGACCAAAGGTTGCTCAGCCCCGCTTCCGGGCCGCCGCCGCCGCTGATAAGCAGGTAGGAGCCAAAGGCGATCATGCCAATAATGGCAGCGACTTTAATAATGGCAAACCAGAATTCCATCTCACCGTAGACTTTCACCGTGGTCAGGTTGATAAGGTTTATCAGCACAAAGAAAAAGGCCGCAGATACCCAAGTGGGGATGTCCGGCCACCAGTACTGGACGTAGAGGCCAACGGCGGTAAGCTCGGCCATGCTGACCAGTACAAACAGCATCCAGTAGTTCCAGCCGGACAGAAAGCCTGCGAACGGCCCCCAGTATTTATATGAAAAGTGGCTGAAGGTGCCTGCAACCGGCTCTTCGGTGATCATTTCGCCCAGTTGACGCATGATGAGAAAGGCAATAATACCGCCAATACCGTAACCTAATATTACGGCGGGGCCAGCCATATTGATGGTTTGTGCGCTGCCGAGAAACAGACCTGTGCCCACGGCGCCACCGAGGGCAATTAGTTGGATATGACGATTTTTAAGACCGCGTTTGAGCTGGTCACTCATTATTATTTTCCTTCACTCGCAATTGTCGCACTACTAACGATGTTTTCTATTCTTTAAAGCCAGACTGATTTTAGACGATGGGTGCCAAATGTAATGAAATCTGTACGCTTGTGGGTAAAACATTTTGCGTCAGGCACTATCAGAACGGCAAGAATAGTGATAAATGCCACCGTTTGCATTCTTTTTCTTTTCCCGAAGCGCTGAGTCGCTTATCCGGGTGTCATCAATTTCATACGATAGATGTAAATATTTTTATTTTTCAAAGTATTAATTTGTTTCGCCACAGTTCTTTCTGAAGTGTGTTAGCCCTTATCGCGTTGATTTTGCCTGCTTGAGGCTAGGTGAAGCGGTGTTGTGTCACTTTGCTAGCACGACTCCCACTAAACCAATGCTGAGTTTTAACATTCACCGGCAGCGAGATAATAAAGAAAGCGTTTTTGATAAAAACAGGCGGTGTAGAATCAGACGTTTTTCTACGCGAATGCACGCCTTTTTAAGCCATGATTAACGCTTATTTATCAGTATGAGTAAAATATTATTTATAAAAATAGAATGATTATTCATTAATTGGTTTGCTGATCCGCTTCAGTTCTACTTTTTATTCGTTTCTAAAACGTTAAATTTTTTCGTTTTAGATGAAATTATCACCACTTTGTTAGCCGTATGATAGTTAACGATATTTACCGCATATCAGAATGATAGGTGGCATTTAATGATTTTGGTCAAAGGCCATATGGACAAAAGGTGAATATTTTGTTACTTTACCGTCAAGCTTTTGATATTGGTAATACCAATTGACTTCGAGGCATTTTAACGCATTATGGTGTATAACAAGGTCCGCCAACCCAAGCTTTCTGACGTCATTGAACGGCAGCTTGAAACGCTGATCCTTGAAGGTACCCTGCGGCCCGGAGAAAAACTGCTTCCCGAACGAGAACTCGCCAAGCAGTTCGACGTTTCCCGTCCTTCACTGAGAGAGGCCGTTCAGCGCCTTGAAGCGAAAGGGCTGCTTTACCGCCGTCAGGGCGGGGGAACGTTTGTTCAGAGCAACCTTTGGCAAAGCCTCAGAGATCCGCTGAGCGAACTGCTAGCCGATCACCCTGAGTCCCAGTTTGACCTGTTGGAAACCCGCCACGCGCTGGAAGGCATTGCCGCCTACTATGCCGCTCTTCGGGGGACCGATGAGGATTTTCAGCGAATTCGTCAGTACCACCAGCAGATTGAGGTTGCTCAGGCCTCTGGGGACCGACAGAAAGAAGCAGACGCGGTTATGCAGTACCAGACCGCCGTCACAGAGGCCAGCCACAACGTCGTCCTTCTACACCTGCTGCGCTGTATGGCGCCAATGCTTGAACAAAACGTCCGTCAGAATTTTGATTTGCTCTACTCCCGTCGCGAGATGCTGGAAAGAGTGAGTAACCACAGGGCTAGTATTTTCGAAGCCATTGTGGCCCGAGAGCCAGAAAAGGCGCGGGCCGCGTCGCATCGACATTTAGCCTTTATTGAGGAAGTGCTGCTAGAGCTAGATAGAGAGCACAGCCGCCGCGAGCGATCGCTACGGTTATTGCAGCGTAAGGATTAACGAGCGTTCGACGCTCAACTTAACCACTGAGCCTGTCTTAATGGCGTCTTGCGGCGCCGATGTCAGAGACGTTATTGAGACAGGCTTTGACCAACAACGTAAAGATAGAATAAGGAAACCACCATGTCGGAAATTGTAAATCAAGACGTGGATCCGATTGAAACCCGCGATTGGTTGCAGGCGATCGAATCGGTCATCCGTGAAGAAGGCGTTGAG
Source organism: Leminorella richardii (assembly GCF_900478135.1). Classification (NCBI taxonomy): domain Bacteria; kingdom Pseudomonadati; phylum Pseudomonadota; class Gammaproteobacteria; order Enterobacterales; family Budviciaceae; genus Leminorella; species Leminorella richardii. The sequence goes on along the minus strand of NZ_LS483470.1, from coordinate 2,729,942 downwards.
CGCGCTCAATACCTGATCGACCAGGTTTTAGCCTCTGCACGTAAGGGCGGCGTCAACCTGCCTTCAGGTTCATCATTCGTTACTGACTACGTTAACACTATTCCTACGTCAGAAGAGCCGGCCTATCCGGGTAACCTCGATCTGGAACGCCGCATTCGTTCTATTATTCGTTGGAACGCCGTTATGACTGTACTGCACGCTTCCAAGAAAGATCTGGAGCTCGGTGGTCACATGGCGTCTTTCCAGTCTTCCGCAACGATTTACGAAGTGTGTTTTAACCACTTCTTCCGCGCGCGTAACGCCAAAGACGGCGGCGATCTGGTTTACTTCCAGGGCCATATCTCTCCGGGGATCTATGCCCGCGCCTTCCTTGAAGGCCGCCTAACAGAAGATCAGATGAACAACTTCCGTCAGGAAGTACACGGTAACGGTCTCTCTTCTTATCCGCACCCGAAACTGATGCCTGAATTCTGGCAGTTCCCAACCGTTTCTATGGGTCTTGGCCCAATGAGTGCAATTTATCAGGCGCGTTTCCTGAAGTACCTGCATAACCGCGGTCTGAAGGATACCTCTGCACAAACCGTTTATGCTTTCCTGGGCGACGGTGAGATGGATGAGCCAGAATCCAAAGGCGCAATTACTATCGCGACCCGCGACAAGCTGGATAACCTAGTGTTCATCATCAACTGTAACCTGCAGCGTCTGGATGGCCCAGTCACCGGTAACGGTAAAATCGTTAACGAACTGGAAGGCATCTTCAAGGGCGCCGGTTGGGACGTGATTAAAGTTATGTGGGGCAACCGCTGGGATGAGCTGCTGAAGAAAGACACTTCCGGCAAGCTGATTCAGCTGATGAACGAAACCGTTGACGGCGACTACCAGACGTTCAAGTCTAAGAACGGTGCCTACGTTCGTGAGCACTTCTTCGGTCGCTTCCCTGAGACGGCTGCGCTGGTCAAAGACATGACTGACGACGAGATTTGGGCGCTGAACCGCGGCGGTCACGATCCGAGAAAAGTCTATGCTGCGCTGAAGAAAGCACAGGAGACTCAGGGTAAGCCTACTGTCATTCTGGCTCACACCATCAAGGGCTACGGCATGGGCGATACCGCTGAAGGTAAGAACATCGCTCACCAGGTCAAGAAAATGAACATGGACGGCGTCCGCCAGTTCCGCGATCGTTTCAACGTGCCGGTTGCCGATGCAGACATCGAAAAGCTGCCGCTTATCTCTCTGGATAAAGATTCTGAAGAGTACAAGTATCTGCACGAGCGCCGCAGCGCGCTGCAGGGCTATGTACCAACCCGTCTGCCTGAGTTTACTCAGCCTCTGACTATTCCTGCACTGAGCGAGTTTAGCGCGCTGCTGGAAGAGCAGAACAAAGAAATTTCTACCACTATCGCTTTCGTTCGCGCACTGAACGTGATGCTGAAAGACGCTTCTATTGGACCGCGTCTGGTGCCGATTCTGGCAGATGAAGCCCGTACCTTTGGTATGGAAGGTCTGTTCCGTCAAATCGGTATCTATAGCCCGAAAGGCCAGCAGTATGTACCGCAGGACCGCGAGCAGGTTGCCTACTACAAAGAAGACGAGAAAGGTCAGATCCTTCAGGAAGGCATTAACGAACTGGGTGCCGGAGCGTCATGGCTGGCTGCTGCCACATCTTACAGCACCAACGACTTCCCGATGATCCCGTTCTATATCTACTATTCTATGTTCGGTTTCCAACGCATCGGCGATCTGTGCTGGGCGGCAGGCGACCAGCAGGCGCGCGGATTCCTGATCGGCGGCACCTCTGGACGCACAACGCTGAACGGTGAAGGCCTGCAGCACGAAGACGGTCACAGCCACATTCAGGCGCTGACTATCCCGAACTGTATCTCTTACGATCCGACCTACGCTTATGAAGTCGCTGTGATCATGCACGACGGCCTGCAGCGCATGTACGGTAACCAGGAAAACGTTTACTACTACATCACCACGCTGAACGAAAACTACCACATGCCGGCTATGCCGGAAGGCGTAGAGGAAGGTATCCGCAAGGGTATTTACCGGCTTGAGACAGTAAGCGGCGAAGGCAACCGTGGCCACGTACAGCTGATGGGCTCTGGCTCAATCCTGCCGCACGTTCGTCAGGCTGCACAGATTCTGGCCAAAGACTACGGCGTGACTTCTGACGTGTACAGCGTGACTTCGTTCACTGAACTGGCTCGTGACGGTCAGGACTGCGAACGCTGGAACATGCTGCATCCGCTAGAGACTCCGCGTGTACCTTACGTCGCTCAGGTAATGAACGATGCGCCAGCCGTAGCCTCTACTGACTACATGAAGCTGTTTGCTGAGCAGATCCGTAACTTTATTCCGGCCAGCGATTTCCGCGTGCTGGGTACCGACGGCTTTGGCCGTTCTGACAGCCGTGAAAACCTGCGTCACCACTTTGAAGTGGACGCTTCCTACGTCGTGGTTGCGGCGCTGGGCGAGCTGGCAAAGCGCGGTGAAGTGAAGGCTGACGTTGTGGCTGAAGCGATTGCCAAGTTCGGTATTGACGCTGATAAAGTTAACCCGCGTCTGGCATAAGCGTCTGGTATATAGAGGTAAGAATAAATGACGATTGAAATCAAAGTGCCGGACATTGGCGCAGACGAGGTAGAGGTTACCGAACTGCTGGTCAAAGTGGGCGACAAGGTTGAGGCTGAACAGTCTCTGATCACGGTAGAAGGCGATAAAGCTTCCATGGAAGTGCCTTCTCCGCAGGCCGGTGTGGTGAAAGAGATCAAAGTGCAGGTAGGCAGCAAAGTGTCTACCGGTTCACTGATTATGGTTTTTGAAGCCGCTGGCGCAGAAGCGCCTCAGGCTGAAGCTCCAGCAGCGGCTCCCGTAGCCGCAGCGCCTGCCGCTTCTGCGGTGAAAGACGTTCAGGTACCGGATATCGGCGGTGACGAAGTGGAAGTCACCGAGGTGCTGGTGAAAGTCGGCGACAGAGTGGAAGCTGAACAGTCTCTGATCACCGTAGAGGGCGATAAGGCCTCTATGGAAGTGCCTGCACCGTTTGCTGGCGTAGTGAAAGAGATCAAAGTGCATGTGGGCAGCAAGGTGTCTACCGGTACGCTGATCATGACTTTTGAAGTGGCTGGCAGCGCGCCAGCGGCTGCTCCTGCTGCAAGTGCCCCAGCGGCCTCTGCACCAGCTTCAGCGCCTTCTGTGAAAGACGTTCAGGTGCCGGATATCGGCGGTGATGAAGTCGAAGTCACCGAAGTGCTGGTCAAAGTGGGCGACAAGATCGAGGCTGAACAGTCCCTGATCACTGTAGAAGGCGATAAAGCCTCTATGGAAGTGCCTGCACCGTTTGCCGGTGTGGTCAAAGAGATCAAAGTGCAGGTGGGCAGCAAGGTGTCTACCGGTACGCTGATCATGACCTTCGAAGTGGCCGGCAGTGCGCCAGCTGCGGCTCCAGCAGCCAGCGCTCCAGCGCCTGCGGCTAGCGCGGCACCAGCGGCTCCGGTTCAGGCTGCTAAGCCTGCGGCTGGGGCTTCTGCCGGTAGCGACTTCGTTGAAAACGATGCTTATATACATGCGACCCCAGTTATCCGCCGTCTGGCTCGTGAATTCGGCGTTAACCTTGCGAAGGTGAAAGGAACCGGTCGTAAAGGCCGTATCCTGAAAGAAGACGTTCAGACCTATGTGAAAGAGGCGGTTAAGCGCGCTGAGTCCGGTGCTTCTGCTGCCGGTACGGGCGGTTCTCTGCCAGGTCTGCTGCCTTGGCCGAAGGTTGACTTCAGCAAGTTCGGTGAGGTGGAAGAAGTCGAACTGGGTCGTATCCAGAAGATTTCTGGCGCCAACCTGCACCGCAACTGGGTGATGATCCCACACGTTACGCAGTTTGATGAAACCGATATCACTGACGTTGAAGCTTTCCGCAAGCAGCAAAACGCTGAAGCCGAGAAGAAAAAGCTGGATGTGAAAATCACTCCGCTGGTCTTCATCATGAAGGCGGTTGCAAAAGCGCTGGAAGAGATGCCTCGCTTCAACAGCTCTCTGTCTGAAGACGGTCAGAAGCTGACGCTGAAGAAATACATTAACGTCGGCGTCGCGGTGGATACTCCGAACGGCCTGGTCGTGCCGGTATTCCGCGATGTGAACAAGAAAGGCATTATTGAGCTGTCTCACGAGCTGGCTGAAATTTCTAAGAAGGCTCGCGCTGGCAAACTGACTGCTGCTGATATGCAGGGCGGATGCTTTACTATTTCCAGTCTGGGCGGCATTGGCGGTACGGCGTTTACGCCAATCGTCAACGCGCCGGAAGTGGCTATCCTTGGCGTCTCCAAGTCGTCAATGAAGCCAGTCTGGAACGGTAAAGAGTTTGCGCCGCGCCTGATGCTGCCTCTGTCGCTTTCCTACGATCACCGAGTGATCGACGGGGCGGACGGTGCTCGCTTCATCAGCTTCATCAACAACGCGATGTCTGATATTCGCCGCCTGGTGATGTAACCTTCGGGGCCAGCTTAGGCTGGCCCGTTTTATTCTAGGCGACACGAATATTACCTTCTGGCGTTTGCACAATTGTTATGTTTATGTAAACTAAAACGGTTGGTTAGGCTTCTGGCAAAACGAGCGGTAACAATACCCTAAATAATTCGAGTTGCATGACAAAATGCCATAGGCAATTTGAAGTATGACGGGTATAACGCAAAACCCTACGCCGGTGGGTCGGAAAAATAATGAAGAGGTACATAGATGAGTACTGATATTAAAACTCAGGTTGTGGTACTTGGCGCGGGCCCCGCGGGCTATTCTGCCGCTTTCCGCTGTGCAGACCTGGGGCTGGATACCGTTATCGTTGAGCGCTACTCAACGCTGGGCGGCGTGTGTCTGAACGTCGGCTGTATTCCCTCAAAAGCGCTGCTGCACGTGGCAAAAGTGATTGAAGAAGCCAAAGCGCTGGCTGAACACGGTATCGTCTTTGGCGAGCCGAAAACCGATATTGAAAAAGTCCGCCTTTGGAAAGAAAAGGTGGTGAACCAGCTGACGGGCGGTCTGTCCGGTATGGCTAAAATGCGTAAGGTTCAAGTGGTTAACGGCCTTGGCAAATTTGTTGGCCCTAACACCCTAGCGGTAGAAGGCGAAAACGGCGTAACCAATATCAACTTTGACAACGCCATTATCGCGGCGGGCTCTCGTCCGATCCAACTGCCGTTTATTCCTCATGAAGATCCTCGCGTTTGGGATTCTACTGACGCGCTGGCGCTGAAAACCGTTCCGGAGCGCATGCTGGTCATGGGCGGCGGTATTATCGGTCTGGAAATGGGTACCGTTTACCACGCGCTGGGCTCTCAGATCGACGTTGTTGAAATGTTCGATCAGGTTATTCCTGCTGCGGATAAAGACATCGTTAAGGTCTTTACCAAGCGCATCAGCAAGCAGTTTAATCTGATGCTGGAAACCAAAGTGACGGCCGTTGAAGCGAAGGCTGACGGTATTTATGTCTCTATGGAAGGCAAGAAAGCGCCTGCTGAACCTCAGCGCTATGACGCGGTTCTGGTAGCTATCGGCCGCACGCCGAACGGTAAGACGCTGGACGCTGGTCAGGCTGGCGTTGAAGTTGATGAGCGTGGCTTTATTCGCGTAGACAAGCAAATGCGTACTAACGTGCCGCACATTTACGCTATCGGCGATATCGTCGGCCAGCCAATGCTGGCGCACAAGGGCGTTCACGAAGGCCACGTTGCCGCTGAAGTTATTGCCGGTAAGAAACACTACTTTGACCCGAAAGTTATTCCGTCTATTGCCTATACCGAACCAGAGGTGGCATGGGTTGGCCTGACGGAAAAAGAAGCGAAAGAGCAGGGCATTAACTACGAAGTGTCCACCTTCCCGTGGGCGGCTTCTGGTCGTGCGATCGCTTCCGACTGTGCAGACGGTATGACTAAGCTGATTTTCGATAAAGAATCTCACCGCATTATTGGCGGCGCGATTGTTGGCACCAACGGCGGCGAGCTGCTCGGTGAAATCGGTCTGGCTATCGAAATGGGCTGTGATGCAGAAGATATCGCACTGAGCATTCACGCTCACCCGACGTTGCACGAGTCAGTAGGTCTGGCGGCGGAAGTCTATGAAGGCACCGTAACCGACCTGCCAAACCCGAAGGCGAAGAAGAAGTAATTTTTCTTTCTGCTCTGTTATAAAAAACTATAAAAAAACCGCTTCGGCGGTTTTTTTATGTCTGGTGTTTAAGCGAAGAAGAGACTAGTACGACTGAGTGTCTTCCCGGAACAGAAAAAACATCAGTGCAGAAATCAGCGTGCCGACAGGGATCAGCGCAATCAGAAAATACTGCATGCCGAACTCGAGGGCAGAGTATAACGGATCCCAAAGCTCTTCGGGGTCGCTGCTGACTTCTGAGTGATAAATGTCTGCGTGGATATGGAGAGATGAGAAGCGCAGGATAAGCAGCACTACGACGCTGAGCGCCATGAGTAGCAGTATGAGGTGGTAAAGTCTTAAACGTGGTTTTCGCATCATCCCGACATCCCTTCGTGAATGAAATCCCGAACGCAATTTGTTTGCAGCTGTATCACTTTGAGTTAAGCGATACAGCCCAATATATCTGAAAATAAATAGAAAAACGAAAGCTATTTTCTTTGCAAAATTGTAACGAAAATGTGATAAATAGCTATACTTGTGAAATTCTGCCGCGAGAGCCTGCTTGACGCCTGATTTACACCATAAACGTTATAAAGTGCATATAGACTTAGTGTGATTAAAGTAACAGAATTTTCGTTTGTGACTAGGCTAAATCGGTGCTCTGATGCAATTTACTCTCAGTGCAAATATACCGCAGGTAAACAATTTTATGTGCATTAAAATCATAAAATTTACTGCTTAAAATAACAAGTTAGTGGGGGAAGTCGTCGTGCTAGAGGAATATCGTAAACATGTTGCTGAACGTCTTGCTGAAGGTGTCGTACCCAAGCCGCTGAGTGCCGAGCAGGCCGCCGGTCTGGTTGAATTATTGAAAAATCCTCCCGCAGGGGAAGAAGAGACGCTTCTTGACCTGTTGACCAATCGTGTACCGCCGGGCGTTGACGAAGCTGCCTACGTAAAAGCCGGCTTTCTGGCCGCTGTCGCTAAGGGCGAAACAGTGTCTCCTCTGGTATCGCCAGAAAAGGCTGTCGAGCTGCTGGGCACCATGCAGGGCGGTTATAACATCCAGCCGATGATTGATGCGTTAGATAACGACGCGCTGGCACCGATTGCCGCTAAAGGGCTATCCCACACTCTGCTGATGTTTGACAATTTCTATGACGTAGAAGCTAAAGCGAAAGCGGGCAACGTCTACGCGCAGCAGGTCATGCAGTCTTGGGCCGATGCTGAGTGGTTCCTTTCTCGTCCCGCTCTGGCTGAAAAACTGACGATGACCGTGTTTAAAGTCAGCGGTGAAACCAACACTGACGATCTGTCTCCCGCGCCGGATGCCTGGTCTCGCCCGGATATCCCACTGCACGCGATGGCGATGCTGAAAATTGCCCGCGATGGCATCGAGCCGGATCAGCCGGGTAAGGTCGGCCCGGTGAAAAAGCTGGCGTCGCTGAAAGAGCAGGGTTTCCCGCTGGTTTACGTGGGCGACGTTGTCGGTACTGGTTCATCCCGCAAATCCGCTACTAACTCTGTGCTGTGGTTTATGGGCGACGATATTCCGTTTGTGCCAAACAAGCGCAGCGGCGGTGTCGTTTTGGGCGGAAAAATTGCGCCTATCTTCTTTAACACGATGGAAGATGCGGGCGCACTGCCGATTGAAGACGTTGAGGTTTCTCAACTCAACACGGGCGATGTTATCGACATTTACCCCAGCAAAGGGGAAGTTCGCCGTCATGGCAGCAACGAGCTGCTGTCCACCTTTAAGCTAAAAACCGACGTGCTGGCTGATGAAGTCCGCGCGGGTGGTCGTATTCCACTGATTGTTGGCCGTGGCTTGACGTCAAAAGCTCGCGAGTCTTTAGGGCTGCCGGCGAGCGACGTATTTGTTCTGGCTAAGTCTGCTGACGCTTCCAGCAAAGGCTATACGCTGGCGCAAAAGGTAGTGGGTAAGGCATGCGGCGTGAAGGGCGTCCGCCCAGGCGAGTACTGCGAGCCGAAGATGACGTCAGTAGGGTCGCAGGATACCACTGGCGGTATGACCCGCGACGAGCTAAAGGATTTGGCCTGCCTCGGCTTTTCCGCCGATCTGGTTATGCAGTCGTTCTGCCACACCGCCCCTTATCCAAAGCCTGTTGACGTGCAGCTACACCATACACTGCCTGACTTTATTATGAACCGCGGCGGCGTTTCTCTGCGCCCGGGAGACGGCATTATTCACTCATGGCTAAACCGCATGCTGTTGCCGGATACAATCGGTACTGGCGGTGACTCCCATACTCGTTTCCCGATTGGGGTTTCTTTCCCTGCGGGCTCTGGTCTGGTGGCGTTTGCGGCAGCGACTGGTGTAATGCCACTGGATATGCCTGAATCAGTTCTGGTTCGCTTTAGCGGAAAAATGCAGCCCGGCATTACGCTGCGCGATCTGGTTCATGCGATCCCTTATTTCGCCATTAAGCAGGGGCTGTTAACCGTTGAGAAGAAGGGCAAGAAGAACATCTTCTCTGGCCGAATTCTGGAAATTGAAGGCCTGCCTGACCTCAAAGCCGAGCAGGCGTTTGAGCTGGCAGACGCCTCTGCAGAGCGCTCTGCGGCAGCCTGTACCATCAAGCTGAATCAAGAGCCGGTAGCAGAATATCTGCGTTCTAACATCGTGATGCTCAAGTGGATGATTGCTGAAGGCTACGGCGACGTTCGCACTATTGAGCGCCGCGTGAAGGCGATGGAAGAGTGGCTGGCCAATCCGACCCTGATTGAAGCCGATGCAGACGCAGAATATGCTGCCGTTATCGACATCGATCTGAACCAGATTAAAGAGCCGATCCTGTGTGCGCCAAACGATCCAGACGACGCTCGCCTGCTGTCAGAGGTGACCGGCGACAAGATTGATGAAGTGTTCATTGGTTCCTGTATGACTAACATTGGCCACTTCCGTGCTGCGGGCAAGCTGCTGCAAAACGTGAAGGGTAAGCTGCCAACTCGGCTGTGGCTGGCTCCACCAACTAAGATGGACGCCGCTCAGCTGAGTGAAGAAGGCTACTATAGCGTGTTTGGCCAGAACGGTGCGCGCATTGAAATGCCGGGCTGTTCGCTGTGTATGGGGAACCAGGCGCGAGTGAATGAAGGGGCAACGGTTGTATCTACCTCGACCCGTAACTTCCCTAACCGCTTGGGGACAGGTGCTAATGTTTACTTGGCCTCTGCGGAACTGGCTGCGGTGGCTTCTCTGTTAGGTCGTTTACCTACGGTAGAAGAGTATTTGGGGTATATGGCTGAAGTCGACAAGACGGCGAGTGATACTTATCGCTATCTTAACTTTGACCAGCTTAACCAGTACACCAAGAAGGCTGAGGGTGTGATTTTTCAGGCTGCCGTATAGCGACGGCTTGAGGGTTGATGCATAAAAAAACCGCGCCTTGGCGCGGTTTTTTACTATAGAAGGAAATAACATGACGCCGCCGTGGTACGGCGGTGCGATTCATGAGTATCATAGTAAGTAGCACAGCAGAATGCATAACGGGAGCACACAATGGACTATGAATTTATTTTAGATATCACCGGTCAGGTCGTTGCCCGTTTCTCTATGGAGCACGAAGCGGTTGGCCACTGGCTCAATGAAGAAGTGAAGGGAAATACTTCACTGCTTGATGAAGTAGAGCAGGCCATAGCAGAGGTGCGGGGTACTGAACGACAGTGGCAGAAAGTGGGCCATGAATACACCCTTTGGCTTGATGCAGAAGAAGTCATCGTGCGTGCTAATCAGCTTGAACTCGACGGTGACGAACTGGAAGAGGGCATGTTTTACTACGATGAAGAGAGTATGTCCTGCTGCGGTGTGGAAGATTTCCTACGGGTGCTGGCGGACTACCGGGCTTTTTAAAGGGAAAATAATCGACGTTTTTGCCTTCTTTTCCTTTTTTGGACTGTCGTCCCTTTATTTTTTATTACCTACGATTTGTGAATTATTCTCTATAGATATTTTTTCTATTTACCATTCTCTTTTGTTTTGTATCCTTTTTCTTTCTTCCTTATTTGAAAAACGTGTTTCTTGGGTCAATGTTTGGCTATTTAATCCATATTAAATAGCAGATTTCACACGGCTTTAAAATGATAAATATTTGTTATTTTTTTATGAAAGTATGTCTTCATGTATAGAGGTAAGGAAGCTAGAGCTTTCTTTATCAACTTAATTTTCATTAACATTTTGTTTTATAAGATGTAATAAATAGAGCCTCTTTCATGAAAAATAAACGTTTTTTTAATTATTAGCTAGAGATGCCGTAATAATTAAATGATATATAAATAATGATAATGAATATCAATAACCTTTTTAATGGTAAGGTTATTGGGTTTAAATTGATAACGATCACAGATTGTTTTGATAAATAGAGTAACTATTATTAGGCTCTTACCTCTTTTTGGGTAAATGTGGTTTTACTATAAAAATAATATCGAACGTGTTGTTATTTCAGCGAGTACGGAAGAGGATGTGAAATAAATGTCTAATAACGTCGAACGTCCATTTTTAGATAGTGGTTTAACACGACTCGAGTTTCTACGTATCTCAGGTAAAGGCCTTACGGGATTGGCCATAGCCCCCTCTTTGTTATCACTATTCGGCTGTACACAGGAAGATGTGGATAGCGGTACCGTTGGCTTAATAACGACCCCCAAAGGGGTGTTGGTTACGCAAAGAGCCAGATGTACCGGCTGCCATCGCTGTGAGATTTCCTGCACCAACTACAATGACGGGGCCGTCGGAACCTTCTTCTCCAGAATTAAAATCCACCGCAACTACTACTTTGGTGACGGTCGGGTTGGCTCTGGCGGGGGAATTTTCGGCGATTTGAACTATACGCCAGATACTTGCAGGCAATGTAAAGACCCTCAGTGCATGAAGGTGTGCCCGATCGGCGCCATCTCCTACAGCGAGAAAGAGGGGTGTATTACCGTTGATCATAAGCGCTGTATCGGATGTAGCGCCTGTACTACCGCCTGTCCATGGATGATGGCGACCGTTAACACTGAGACTCACAAGTCGTCGAAGTGTGTTCTGTGCGGCGAGTGCGCGAGCGCCTGCCCGACGGGAGCATTAAAAGTCATCGAGTGGCAAGACATTACGGTCTGAGGAGTGCAATCCGAACAATGGTTCCTTTAGATTTCAGCGTGTTAAGGAAAAGATCATGGCTAATGGCTGGACGGGTAACATATTAAGAATCAACCTCTCTTCGGGAAAAATCTCTCTCGAAGATTCAGGTAAATACAAACAGTATATCGGCGGTATGGGCTTCGGCTACCGCATTATGTATGACGAAGTGCCTCCCGGCACCAAACCCTTTGACGAAGCCAACAAGCTGGTGTTCGCCGTTGGGCCGTTAACCGGTTCAGGCGCTCCCTGTAGCTCTCGCGTCAATATCACCAGTCTGTCGACCTTTACCAAGGGCAATCTGGTCGTTGATGCGCACATGGGCGGCTTCTTCGCCGCGCAGATGAAGTTTGCTGGCTATGACGTCATCATTATTGAAGGCAAGTCTGAAACGCCGGTCTGGATCAACATCCAAGACGATAAAGTCAGCATTGAGAAGGCGGATTTTCTGTGGGGCAAAGGCACGCGCGCCACAACGGAAGAGATCTGCGGTATGACCAGCGCAGAAACCTGCGTGGCGACTATCGGCCAGGCAGGGGAAAATCTGGTGCCTCTGTCCGGCATGCTTAACAGCCGCTGCCACAGCGGCGGGGCGGGTACTGGTGCAGTCATGGGCTCCAAAAAGCTGAAGGCGATCGCCATTCAGGGCACCAAGGGCGTCGGCATTGCCGATCGTCACGAAATGAAGCGCCTCAACGACTACATGATGACCGAGCTTATCGGCGCCAACAACAACCACGTTGTACCGAGTACGCCGCAGGCCTGGGCGGAATATTCGTCTCCCGGTTCGCGCTGGACGGCGCGCAAAGGTCTGTACTGGGGCGCCGCTGAAGGCGGGCCGATTGAAACCGGTGAGATTCCTCCGGGCAACCAAAATACCGTTGGTTTCAGAACCTATAAGTCAGTATTTGACCTAGGGCCAGCGGCTGAGAAGTACACGGTGAAGATGAGCGGCTGCCATTCTTGCCCCATCCGCTGTATGACTCAGATGAACATTCCCAGAGTGAAGGATTTTGGTGTGCCGAGCACAGGCGGTAACACCTGCGTGGCGAACTTTGTTCATACCACTATTTTCCCCAACGGCCCGAAAGATTTTGACGACAAAGATGACGGTCGCGTGGTGGGTAACCTGGTGGGGCTAAACCTGTTTGACGACTACGGCCTGTGGTGTAACTACGGTCAGCTACACCGCGACTTTAGCTACTGCTACAGCAAAGGCGTCTTTAAGCGGGTACTGCCGCCGGAAGAGTATGCGGAAATCCGCTGGGATCAGCTGGAGGCGGGTGACATCAACTTCGTCAAAGATCTTTATTATCGTCTGGCTCACCGCGTGGGCGAGCTAAGCCATTTGTCAGACGGCTCTCACGCTATCGCCGAACGCTGGGATCTGGGTGAAGAGTACTGGGGATACGCAAAAAACAAACTGTGGTCGCCGTTTGGCTATCCGGTCCACCACGCCAACGAGGCGTCGGCACAGGTTGGCGCTATCACTAACTGTATGTTTAACCGCGACTGTATGACCCATACCCACATCAACTTTATTGGGTCAGGTCTGCCGCTCAAGCTGCAGCGAGAAGTTGCAGGCGAGCTGTTCGGCTCTCAGGACGCCTACGACGAAACTAAAAACTATACGCCGATTAATCCCGCCAAGATTAAGTACGCCAAGTGGACGCTGCTCAAAGTCTGCCTGCACAACGCCGTGACGCTGTGTAACTGGGTATGGCCGATGACGGTATCACCGCTGAAGAGCCGCAACTATCGCGGCGATCTGGAGCTTGAAGCCAAGTTCTTCAAAGCGGTAACCGGTGACGATGCCACTCAGGCAAGCCTGGATTTGGCCGCTGAGCGTATCTTCACGCTGCACCGCGCCTATACGGTGAAGCTGATGCAGACCAAAGATATGCGCAACGAGCACGATCTCATCTGCTCATGGGTGTTTGATAAAGATCCGAAGATTCCGGTCTTTACGGAGGGAACGGACAAGATGGATCGCGACGATATGTATAAGTCGATGACCATGTTCTACACCGAGATGGGCTGGGATCCCGAGCTGGGCTGCCCGACAAAAGAGACGCTCCACCGTTTGGGCCTTGAGGACGTCGCGGTTGATTTAGCCTCGATGAACCTGCTGCCTTAAGTTCGGTGAGGGTATCGATGAGTGCGTTAAACGAAGAGATTCTGGCGCCCGGTGAGGCGACTGATGCGGAAGACGTCGTCGACGAGCGTAAACGCCGGCTGTTTGGCCGGTCGACAAACTCGGCCGACTCGCTGCAGCAGGAAATTGATGAAGCGCAGGCGGTGCTGGATGCACAGGCGCTGTCTCCGGTGGATATCGTGGCTGACTTTATTCGTCAGCGTTCGCTCACCGGCTCGCTGGTGGCGCACGAGACGTTTCATCAGCCGCCGTATTCGATTTCTGAGCAGGATCTGGATGAGGTAATGCGCCACGTGTTCGACAGTGAAGCCTGTAGTGACATTAGCGTTTGCCAGGGTGAGAAGGAACGCTATTACTACTCGACGCAGAGCATGTCGACCAACTATGCCAACATGTGCGTTTTGGTGATGGAAAAGGACGTCTGTAAAACCATTGCGCACGCGGTGAGGTTTGAGTGTGAAACCTATCCGCGCCCCTACAAAGTGGCGATGTTGACACAGGAGCCGTACCGTTTCTCCTCTGAAGAAGTTGATGCGGCGCTGGTGGCGATAGAGACGCATCCAGACTACGCCGACATTCGCAGGGTATCGTCGTCAAACGACGTGGAGTACCTGTTCAGCGAACGCTTTATGAGCTTCGGCAAGGCCTACGGGCTGTGCGAATGGCTAGAGGTAGAACGGTTCCAGAATCCGTAAACGTTTAAAGCACCATCAGGTCGCGGCAGTGAAAAAAGAAAACCGACAGGCCGCGGCTCGTTAAGCAACCACTTTCACTATTTCATTGATGAGAAATAGGCAATGGCGGAGCAAGACAAATGAGCAAGGTATATTTAGCGTTATGGCGAAAGCCAGGCTATTGCCGTCAACAGAACCGGGGGATGAGCAGATGACCTACACTCGGCGTAAATTTGTTATCGGCATGGGGACGGTGATCTTTTTTACTGGTCCCGGTCGAAGCGTGTTGGCGGCATCGGGCAAAACCCAGCCTGTACGCTATGCGATGATCCACGATGAAACCCGCTGTAACGGCTGTAATCTGTGCGCACGGGCTTGCCGTAAGGTAAACCACGTCCCCGACAGCGGCAGCCGCCTGTCTATCGCCCATATTCCCGTTTCTGACAACGACAGCGAAACTCAGTACCACTTTTTCCGGCACTCTTGTCAGCACTGCGAAGACGCTCCATGTATTGAAGTATGCCCAACCGGCGCGTCTTATCGCGATGAGAACGGCATTGTCAGGGTAAATACGTCAGTCTGTATCGGCTGTAGCTACTGTATTGGCGCCTGCCCTTATCAGGTTCGCTATTTGAATCCCAAAACCAAAGTGGCAGACAAGTGCGATTTTTGCGTCGAGTCTCGCCTCGCCAAGGGATTTATGCCGATATGCGTCAACGTTTGTCCTCAAAATGCGCTGATTTTCGGCAAAGAGGACAGCCCAGAGGTGAAAAACTGGCTTGAGAACAACAAGTTCTATGAGTACCGGTTAAAAGGCGCAGGTCAACCTCACCTGTACCGCCTTTTCGGTCAACACCTGATAAAAAAGGGGGATAGCGTATGAACGCCGCGCTGAATGCTGAGCAGTTCCAGTCACAGCTGCATCAGTACGTGCCGCTGTTTACGCCACAGTACTGGCCCGTATGGCTGACTATCGCTGGACTGGCGCTGGTGGCCATGCTGCTGGTACTGGCACTGCACGCGATGCTGCGGGCGCGCCAGAGTGGCAAAAAGCACGGGGAAAGTCATGAAAAGGTGTATCTCTACTCCAAGGCTATCCGTCTTTGGCACTGGTCTAACGCGCTGTTATTCATCCTGCTGCTGGCCAGCGGAATGATTAACCACTTTGGGCTGGTCGCGACTGAAGCGGTAAAAAGTCTGGTAGGTGTACACAAGATCTGCGGCCTGCTGCTCGTTGCCTGCTGGCTGTGCTTTGTGCTGATTAACGCCGTGGGGGGCAACGGTCACCACTATATAATCAAGCCGCAGGGGTGGATAGGGCGAGCTATGAAGCAGACGCGTTTCTATCTGTTTGGCATCATGAAGGGGGAAGACCATCCGTTTCCCGCCACGGAGCAGTCGAAGTTTAATCCGCTACAGCAGGTCGCCTATCTGGGCGTGATGTATGCGCTGGTGCCGCTGTTGCTAATCAGTGGGCTGCTGTCCCTTTACCCAGAAGCGGTTTCCTTTGGTGCTGCAGGGGCGCGTTACTGGATCCTACAGGCGCACTTTGTGCTGGCAGCGCTGAGCGTGTTCTTCATCTTTGGTCACCTCTACCTTTGCACTACCGGGCGCACGCCGACGGAAACCTTTAAGTGCATGGTTGATGGCTATCACCGTCACTAAGCGATGCTAATTACTCGTCGCGAGCTTCGGGGCTGGCGCGTCAGCCCCGACATTTACCGCTGGTTTTTGAGGCGCTTTCCCTCCGGGGGGCGCTATGCTGACGTACACAGCCAGCTGATCCAAAGCGGCCGCGTTGACTGGGCCACCAGTCTGGTGGAGTACGCCTATTCTCTTTGGCTGGAGAAAGAGGGATTTGTTCGCCAAGAAACCCGAGCGACCGATCTTCTGGCTTTCGATCTCAATCAGTCTTCTGTTTCTGTTCATATTTCCCTATCAACACACCGTAGCGACTACAGCCAGAAAACAGCGTCGGACGTTGACGGCTACCGCTGGATGGACGTCGACAGTGCCTCTCAGGTTGGGAGCGCGGGGGATAGCGCCCGTTTGGGCAGCTGTGGCGGCAGCGTGCGCATTGCCTGTAGTGGAGTAAATGCTCACATAGGCAGTACCGGAGAATACGGCTGGCTGAGCAGCTCCGGTTATGCCTCTCAGATCGCCAGCGCGGGCTATGCGGCCCGCATCGGCTGTGTTGGTCACGACGTGCGTATCGGTAGCTCAGGCGAAAGAGCCAGAGTCGCCAGTGCGGGCAATTCTGCAAAAATAAGCAGTACAGGGCGAGGCGTACGCATCGCCAGCGCGGGCATGAGGGCGCGTATTGGCAGCGCCGGAGAAAGCGCTAAAGTCGCCAATGCAGGGGACTTAAGCCATATCTCAAGCTTTAGTGAACAAAGCGCCATTGCTAACGTCGGTGACGGCGCTAGGCTGGTGGCGATGGGAAAAGGTTCGCAGGTTGTTTCCACCGCCAGCGTTGACTATGTGGTGCTGGGCGAGGGAGGCAGCGCCGCGCTATCCTATTTTGACGGAGAGAGGATGCGCTTTGCCGTGGCCTACGAAGGAGAAAACGGCATCCGTGCCGGGGTGAAGTATCGGCTTAACGAGCGGCATGAGTTTGTTGAACTGCACCCATAGATAACAGGCGCTGCATATGAAGACAGGCGTCAGGCGTTTTATAGCGAATAAATAAAGAGAAAGGCCGCATCAAAAACGATGCGGCCTTTTTGTTTTCGGTGAGTAAGCGCTTATGCCAGCTTTGCAAAGCAGCGTTCGGCGGCGCTGATGGTTTTCTGGAGGTCTTCTTTTGAGTGAGCTAGCGACATAAAGCCGGCTTCAAAGGCGGACGGCGCCAGATAGACGCCTTCTTCCAGCATCAGGTGGAAGAACTTCTTAAAGCGCTCTACGTCGCACTTCACCACGTCCTGATAGCAGGTCACAGTATTGGCATCGGTAAAGAACAGGCCAAACATACCGCCCACGTAGTTCACCACCAGCGGAACTCCCTGACGCTTAGCGGCGCTGAGCAGCCCTTCAGCCAGCGTTTTGGTGCTTTCCGCCAGCTGTGAGTAAATGCCCACGTCGGTCAGCTGGCTCAGACAGGCGTAGCCCGCGGCCATGGCGATGGGGTTGCCGGACAGAGTGCCCGCCTGATAAACGGGACCGGTTGGTGCCAGAGCGGCCATCACGTCGCGGCGGCCGCCGAATGCACCGACCGGCATGCCGCCGCCGATGATCTTGCCCAGACAGGTGAGGTCAGGCGTCACGCCGTAGTAGGCCTGTGCGCCGCCCAGCGCTACGCGAAAACCGGTCATCACTTCGTCGATGATAAGCAGCGCGCCGTACTGGTCGCACAGCTGACGCAGGCCGGGTAGGAAGTCCGGCTGTGGTGGAATACAGTTCATGTTTCCGGCGACCGGTTCGACGATGATGCAGGCAATCTCTTCAGGGTGTTGCTCAAACGCCTGTTGAACGGAGCTCAGATCGTTGTAGGTGCAGGTTAGCGTATGCTTGGCGAAGTCAGCCGGGACGCCCGGCGAGTTAGGTTGGCCCAGCGTCAGCGCGCCGGAGCCTGCTTTTACCAGCAGGCAGTCGGCGTGGCCGTGGTAGCAGCCTTCAAACTTGATGATTTTGTCGCGCGCGGTAAAGCCGCGAGCGAGGCGAATGGCGCTCATGGTGGCTTCGGTGCCGGAGTTAACCATGCGCACCATGTCCATTGACGGCACCAGCTCGGTGACCAGCGTGGCCATTTCGACTTCCATTTCTGTCGGCGCGCCAAAGCTTAAGCCTCGGGTCACTGCCTCTATCACGGCATCGCGAATGACATCGTTGTTGTGACCAAGGATCATTGGCCCCCAAGAGCCGACATAGTCAATATAGGCTTTGCCGTCTGCATCGTAGAGATAGGCGCCGTCGGCGCGCTCAACAAACAGCGGCACGCCGCCAACGCCGGTAAAGGCGCGAACCGGGGAGTTGACGCCGCCGGGGATCACTTTCTGTGCCTGTGCGTATAAATTTTCTGATTTGCTCATAGTTGGCGGGCTCCTGCCTTTATTATCTGAAAAATAGGGAAACGCCGTTTATTCTAAAAGAACTGACGCTAAATAACAGCGCTGGATTGTTAATGTTTGTACTCTGTGTTGTCACACTTGATGACGTCTTGTGGGCTTGGCGTCGCTACTGCTGGCAATTGCGAGACACTGCCTAAGGTAAAAGCGCACGTTGTTGCTCTCATCGTGGGTTCAGCTGTTGTAAAATAGATAAATGGGGCGTAGCTTGTGGTGCCTAACGGCTTCACTAGCGCTGGTGATAGCGCAGACCCGTGCAGAATACTTGAACGTTTTAGTCAACTATTGGATAATTGTAGAGACTAATAGTCCGCCCATGTAGCGAGACAGAATAGATAAGCCGGAGACAATTGATGAGTGATTCAACAGCACTGCCCTTGGAATTTACCGATGCGGCAGCCAATAAGGTCAAAGCGCTGATTGCTGATGAAAGCAATCCCGAACTCAAGCTGCGTGTATATATCACCGGCGGCGGGTGCAGCGGCTTTCAGTACGGCTTCACCTTTGATGAAAAGGTCAATGATGGCGATATGGTCATTGAAAAGCAGGGTGTTTCTCTGGTTGTAGACCCGATGAGCCTGCAGTACCTCGTTGGCGGCGCGGTTGACTATACCGAAGGCCTTGAGGGCTCGCGCTTTATCATTCAGAACCCGAACGCCAAGAGCACCTGTGGCTGCGGTTCGTCGTTTAGCATTTGATTTTTAAGCGGCATTGAAAGTGAAAAAGCACGGCAAAGCCGTGCTTTTTGCTATTTATCGAGGCTGAACGTCGGTAAACGGAGGCTCCAGCGGATGGCAGCCAGGCGGATTACCAGAGTGATGACCATGCCAAGGTAGGCTGCCAGCTCCAAATTAATGTTGAAAAAGTAGTAGCTCGCCGCGTGAACGGAGCCGCCGATAATACAGGCTGTCGCGTAGACTTCGGTTCTCAGGATCATCGGTACTTCCCGCGCCAGTACGTCGCGAATAATACCCCCGCCAACCCCGGTCAGTACGCCCATGCAGGTCGCCACCAGCGGGCCTGTTCCGGCAGCAAACGCCTTATTGACGCCAATGCCGACGAAGACCGCCAAACCAATGGCGTCCAGCACCGGCAGGATCCACTTGGGCAGCGAGCGCGGATGGCGTACAAGAACGATTGTGGCGACACAGGTCACCAGAGCGACCACCAGATCCGTAGGATCTTTTACCCAAAACGCTGGGCCATTGGCCAGCGCCATGTCCCGAATGGTTCCACCGCCAACCGCGGTAACGACGCCCAGCACCAGCACGCCAAAAGGATCCATCCGCAGCTTTCCCGCCAAAAGAACGCCCGAAATGGCAAAGACCGACGTTCCAAGTATGTCTAGCCAGTAAACCAGCATTTATCAGTGCTCCAATCCTATGAACCAGATGAAATTTGCGAAAGCTTTTGGCACACCACGTCAGCGGCCAGCATAATCCTTGGGCCGCTGCGGTTAAACCAGTCTTCAGGAACGCTAATGACGGGGACCTCTAGCTGCCCGCGCCAAAATGCCCTGACGTTATTTTCCTGAGCGCTGTCCCCGGCAATAAGAATTACCTGAGGCTGACGCGCTAAAACCTGTTCACGGCTGACCTGCGGCCAAGGGGCCGGGCTGTCGGCGAACACGTTTTTTCCACCGCACAGAGAAACCACTTCACTCTGTAGCGCTTTTTCCGAGGCGGTAAAGAGAGGCTGATGGCTGAACTGGAGAAAAATGCGTATCGGTGCGGCGTTGGTTTTTTTATAGCGTTTTTCCAGCTCGGCCTTTTGATTCAAAAGCGCCTGAGCCGCCTTGTGTGCTTCTTCCGGGCGGGGGCTATAGGCGGCAAGCCGTGACAGACTGTCCGCGATACCTTCCACGCTGTCAGCGTCGGTATAGACAATAGGAATGCCGAATCCACTCAGCTGATCCAGCACTTTTTGCGGATTGCCGCCCCGCCAGGCGAGGATCAGATCGGGCTTGAGGTTTAATACCCGCTCAAGGTTGATGCCTTGCCAGGAAGCGACTCGTTCAAGGCGATTTGCCTCAGGGGGGTAGTCGGAGTAGTCGCTGGCGGCGATAAGGCTATCGCCGAGGCCAGCGGCATAGGCAAGTTCAGTGGCGTGCGGAGCAAAGCTGATAACGCGCTTGGCAGCGGCAAAGGCTGAGATGCCAACAAGGGGCAGCAGGATGGCTAACAGCCATCGGGCTAGCCGAATGCGCATGAACTTGCTTATCATCACGGCGCGCGTTCTGCCAGTTCGCCCAGCATGGTCGTGACCATCAGAGATGACTGTTTGGCCGCCAGCACCAGAAACTCGTCAAAGCTCAGATGAGACTCTCGATCGGCGACGTCAGAAATCGCACGCACCACAACAAACGGCGTACCGAACTGATGGCAGACGTGACCAATGGCTGTCGCTTCCATTTCAACGGCAATCGCCTGAGGGAAGGTGGTGCGAATGCGAGCCAGCGGCTCAGCGCCGTTGATAAAGGCGTCACCGCTACATACCAGGCCTTTTACAGCATTAAGGTTACACTGGCGAATGCAGCGCTCGGCGAGGTCAATCAGCGCAGAATCGGCGGTAAAAGCCGCGGGGCAGCCAGCCATTTGGCCAGGTTCATAGCCAAAGGCGGTAACGTCGGCATCGTGATAGCGAACCTCGCTGGAAACCACAATGTCACCCACTTTTAGCGACGGAGACAGGCCGCCGGCAGAACCGGTATTGATAATGACGTCGGGGCGACAGATTTCCAGCAGCAGTGCAGTGCCCATTGCTGCGGCAACCTTGCCGATGCCGGACTTCAGAAGCGCTACGTCAACGCCGTTCAGGCGACCGGTGTAAATTTCGCATCCGGCGCGCTGCAGTGTGTTCATATTTTCAATCTGTGAACGCAGCAGAGTAACTTCCTGCTCCATTGCACCAATAATGCCTACTTTCATGGTGTAGTCCCGCATTCTATTGGGTATAAGCTTGGGTATAAACCCGAGTATGAATCTGGGTATAAATGTGCGCCGTAGTCTAACATGCAAAGAGAAGAAATGAGTCTCCCCCTGTGCAGAGTTTTTCAGTCAATGAACCTCTTTTATCCCGTTGTGGATGATGTATGATGGTTTCCGGAGCACTTTTTCATCAAACGCATAAAAGCATTTTATTTTTCATTGAGATAGCTCCGCTGTTTTATACGCTAAGCCCCGATTGCGGTGGGAAGAGTGAACAGACGGCGTAAGCACAGACTAGGAAAGGCCATGTCCGGGATTGATTTTTCTAAGCGAATCAGAATTCAGCGTCCTTTTAGCTCCTCATCGGTACCTGAGGGCGAATATGATATTTCCCGTCAGTTTGAAAGCGATCGCGGTCGAATTATCAACTCTGCGGCGATCCGCCGTCTTCAGCAGAAAACGCAGGTTTTTCCCTTAGAGCGCAACGCCGCGGTGCGCAGTCGGCTGACCCACTCAATGGAGGTTCAGCAGGTCGGACGACATATCGCTAAAGAGATCTTTTCTCGCCTTAAAAAGGCGGGAAGACTGCAGGAACTGGGGCTGGAAAATCTAGTCGACTCTTTTGAAAGCATTGTTGAGATGGCCTGCCTGATGCACGACGTCGGCAATCCCCCCTTCGGGCACTTTGGTGAGGCGGCGATTAACAACTGGTTTCGCAAGCGCTTGCGCGATGGCGCCGGAAAACTGTGCCATTACCCCTGCCTGCGCCAAGAGGATGAACAGCCCGAACTCAACCAGCTCAGGCTGCGGGTCTGTCAGGATCTCGGTAACTTCGAGGGTAATGCGCAGGCGATTCGCCTAGTGCACACGCTGCTAAAGCTGAATCTGACCTACTCTCAGGTAGCCTGCATCCTGAAGTATACTCGACCTGCCTACTGGTCCGGTGAGGTGCCTGAGGAATACAGCTACTTGATGAAAAAGCCCGGCTACTACATGGCCGAAGAGCGATTCGTTTCTGAGCTGCGCTATCAGCTAGGGATGGAAGGCTTTAGCCGCTATCCTTTGACCTACATTATGGAAGCCGCTGACGATATCTCTTACTGCATCGCCGATCTGGAGGACGCGGTAGAGAAGAATATTTTGACCGTCGAGCAGCTGTACGATCATTTGAAGAGCGCCTGGGGCGACGTTAATACGGGCGACCTGTTTGATAAAACTGTTGGCGGCGCGCTGCGTAAGGTTGAGCAGGGTAGCGGGCATCGCCATAGAGAAGACCAGTTTTTTATGTACCTGCGGGTGTTCACTATTGCCCAGCTAGTGCCCAGAGCCGCTGAGCGCTTTATTACTCACTTGCCCGCCATTTTTGAAGGCAGCTTTAACCAAGCGCTGCTGGAAGGTGGAGACGAGGCCTTTAAGCTGCTGAGCGTCTACAAAGACGTTGCGTTAACCTATGTGTTCAGTCAGGACGAAGTAGAGCAGCTTGAGCTGCAGGGATACCGGGTGATCAGCGGCCTATTGGATATTTACAGCCCGCTGCTGGATATACCCATGGCCGACTTTAACAAGCTGGTGAGTGAAAATCGCCATCGCGGCTATCTGATTGAAACGCGCCTTTACCATAAACTGTCCACCAAACACTGCATGGCCTACAAAGAAGCCGTGGCTCAGCTGGGGCATTTGCCTGAAGCGCAGCGGGAAATTAGGGAGTTTTATTATCGAGCCAGACTGATTCAAGACTATATCAGCGGCATGACAGACCTGTACGCCTACGACGAGTATCGGCGGCTGATGGCGGCGGACTGAGTGCGCGTTAGCGAATGGAATACTCAAGAATGACCGGGCTTTGTCGCCCGGTCTGGTAACATTCGTTAGAAGTTATACTTCAGAGAATAGATGATACCGTCCTGTAAGAAGCGCTCTCCCAGCTTGTTGTCTGCATAGCGATACTGTACGCCAGCGGTAACGGCAGGCGTAGCCTTCCACCATAGAGCGGCCCCGCCGTTAAGGCCATCAGTGCCGCCGTTGCCCGCGGCGTATTTCCCCTTGCGGTCGAATTCATATTCATTCCAGTTGGTTAGCGCAAAGTTCTGGCCTGCGAGTGCAAAGTCGTAGCCTGCAACCCAGCCAAACACGTAGCCATTGTTGCCACTGTAGTAGGTTTGGTCCGTGTAGCGTTTGGCGATAAACGGTTTGTACCAGAAGTTGTTCACTTTTAGGTTGTAGCCCAGTCCGTAAAGGAACATCACGTCGTGGAAGTTCCTACGGTTGGGGGAGCCATAGGTTCCATAGACGTGCGTGTAGAGGTTTAGACCGGTATCGCCAAGATAGACGCGGTTGGTGTTTTTAAACGTATAGCGCTGTTCGCTGCCGGGTTCATCGTGGCGTGCATTAAACGGATTTTCCCAGTCGAAGAAGCCGTAGGTTTCCCCCCAGCTAAAGCCTGCGCCACCTTCAATTTCTAGATAGGCGAAGTCGTCCTTGTGGGACTTGTCTGACGTTTTGTGAGTGGTGCGCTCTGTCCAGTCCAAGTAGTGGATACCAATATCGGCAAAGCCCCACTTATATTCTGCATGAGAAAGTGGAGTAAATAAAACGGCAGCCAGCGCAAGTGCACCGGGGAGATATTTTTTCATTAATGTTATTCCCTTTAGTAAGTAAGATGCCGAATAAATGTCGTGGCAGTGAGTTTGAAATACTTTTTTTATTCGTACGGGAAGAAAGTAAAAGAGGATAATTCAGAATACCAATATCATATTTTTCACTATCGATATTAATTTGATATCGATAATAAAACTGCGCTATTAAACTAAATAAAACAGTGAATTATCTTTTGCTGTTTTAGGTAGGGGAAAAAGCGTTGTAAATAGATGAGAGTGAATATGTGACTGATATCAAATAGGCTCGAAATATAGGCGAGCAATTCAATATAGTGAGGCAGTGCTGTGTCAAAAATATTTTAGCCGAGTAAAGACCCGGCTAAAGTGTGACATGGAAAGTGACTACATTGGCTTTTTCAAGAAGCTCACGCCCTCATCGAAGGGAGGCAGATTAAACCAGGTCGCTAAGCTTTGGCCGATGTCAATGAATGTGTCTCTGATACCAAGGCTTTCAGGCACAATGCGCTTGCCATAGACCAGCACGGGAACGTGCTCTCGCGTGTGGTCGCTGCCCGGCCAGGTTGGATCGCAGCCGTGGTCGGCCGTAATGATGACCACATCGTCTTCTCTAAGCAGGGAATAAAGCTCCGGCAGGCGCAGGTCGAACTGTTCCAGTGCCTGAGCATATCCTTCAACGTCGCGACGGTGGCCAAAATTTTGATCGAAATCGACAAAGTTAGTCACGATCAGGCTGAAGTCTGGCCCTTGCTTAACGGAATCAAAAGTGGCGTCCCACAGGGCGTCAAGACCGTTTGCCTTGATTTTTGTACTGATTCCTACCCCAGCATAAATATCGGAAATTTTACCAATGGCGATAGTGTGCCCACCTGCGTCCACCAGCTTTTTCAATACAGTATCTGCGGGCGGTGGTACGGCTAGATCGTGGCGATTGCCGGTGCGGGTAAAGCCGGTTTTTGCGTTACCGACAAACGGACGGGCAATAACCCGACAAATATTATAGGGATCGACCTCTTCACGAGCGATGTCGCACAGTTGATAAAGCTGCTCTAAGCCAAAGGTTTCCTCATGGCAAGCGATTTGAAACACCGAGTCGGCAGAGGTGTAAACAATTGGCTTGCCGGTTTTCATGTGCTCTTCGCCAAACTGCTCCAGAACCACCGTGCCGGACGAATGGCAGTTGCCTAAAAAGCCCGGCAGCCCGGCGCGGCGCGCAAGATTATTTAGCAGCACTTCGGGAAAGGTGTCCTGTGGCTGTAGAAAGTAGCCCCAGTCAAAGCGCACCGGCACTCCCGCCAGCTCCCAATGGCCAGACGGTGTGTCTTTGCCTGATGATGCCTCTTTGGCTGCGCCCCAGGCGGCGATCGTTTTCGGGTTGGGATTGAAGCCAGCGGCCAGACTGCCGCTGGCCAGTTGACCTGCCAGTCCTAAGCCCCACTGTTCCAGATGGGGCATCGTGAGCGGGCGGGCGTCTGAACGCGTCGCCAGGCAGTGGTCGGCGATGTGGCCCAGCGTGTTTGAACCCGCGTCGCCAAAGCGCTCGGCGTCTGGCGTTGCGCCAATGCCGAAAGAGTCCATAATCAAAACGATTGCGCGCATGTTGTCTCCGTGCGTATATCCCGACAGTGTCTCAAAATGAAGAAGCGTGTCGGGTATTAAGTTGTCAAAAAGAGTCTGTGTATATATAACAGGAATGCGCACGCCTTATTGATATTAAATTTATATCGATCGTGGCAGTAAACAATATTGGATAAAGTATTTTCATCATCGGTATAAATAGAGCGATAAAGAATACCTCTTGTTTCACGATTCAAGATACGCTAATAAAAATAAGGAAACTCTACCATGTCGAAAACCGGACTCTCTCAAAATCCTTTTTATGCTGCCGATATTATTCGAGCATCCAAGCCGAACTTTACTCCTAAAGTGGCGTTTATTTTAGGTTCTGGATTAGGCGTTCTGGCCGAGCAGATTGAAGACGCTGTAGCGATCTCTTACGAAAAGCTGCCCGGTTTTCCGGTCAGCACGGTGCATGGCCATGCGGGCGAGCTGGTGCTGGGGACGCTCTCCGGTGTGCCAGTGGCCTGCATGAAAGGGCGCGGACATTTTTACGAAGGGCGCGGAATGGACATACTGACCGATGCTATCCGCACCTTTAAGCTGCTGGGCTGTGAACTGCTGTTTTCTACTAATGCGGCAGGTTCTCTGCGGGCTGACGTCGAGCCGGGCAGTCTGGTTTCTCTGTGCGATCACATCAATACTATGCCGGGCACGCCGATGGTTGGGCCTAATGACGAGCGATTCGGCGAGCGTTTTTTCTCACTGGCGAATGCCTATGATGCGGACTACCGCGCGCTGCTACAGGACGTTGCGAAAGAATCAGGTTTTCCGCTGTCTGAAGGGGTATTTGTCTCTTATCCGGGGCCGAACTTCGAAACTGCGGCGGAAATCCGCATGATGCAGATTATAGGCGGTCACGTCGTTGGCATGTCTGTGGTTCCTGAGGTGATTTCTGCACGCCACTGTGGGCTGAAAGTTGTTGCCGTCTCGGCGATCACTAACCTAGCCGAAGGCCTTGGTAGCGTTGCCCTGTCCCATGAACAAACGCTGGCTGCGGCCAAGCTTTCTACTCAAAACTTTATTACGCTAATTTGCGGCTTCCTGCGCAAGCTGGCCTAACTCCAACTGCGGTAACCAAAAAGAGGCTAAGGCCGACGTAAGCGGGTGTCCTGTCATACGACAGGACGCCAGCGCCCGGCTTTGCCCAATAATAATCAAAAGGGGAAACCGATGGGCATTAAAAATCGCTTAAAGATCATGTCATTTTTGCAGTATTTCATCTGGGGGAGCTGGCTGGTGACGCTGGGTTCCTACATGATAAAAACCCTGCATTTTAACGGCGCGTCCGTAGGGATGGTTTATAGCACCAAGGGGCTGGCGGCAGTATTGATGCCAAGCCTGATTGGCATTGTGGCCGACAAGTGGATGCGCGCCAATCAGGTGTATACGCTTTGCCATTTGCTGTGCGCCTGTGCACTGTTTTACGCGGCAACGGTCAACGATCCGACGCTGATGTTTTGGGTTATGCTGGTTAACGCCATGGCGTTTATGCCGACTATCGCGCTGTCTAACACCATTTCTTACTCCTGTCTGGAAAAAGCGGGACTAGACACCGTCACTCATTTTCCGCCGATCCGCGTGTTTGGCACCATCGGCTTTATTGTTGCAATGTGGACGATAAGCCTGCTGAAGCTGGAGTTGAGCAATATTCAACTGTATATCGCTTCCGGTATGTCGCTGCTGCTGGCCGTTTACGCGATGACATTACCCTCCATTCCGACGGCGAATAAAAAGAAAGATCAGACCTGGGTCAATATGCTGGGGCTGGATGCCTTTGTGCTGTTTAAAAAGCCGAGAATGGCGGTGTTTTTCATGTTTGCCATGCTGCTGGGTGCCGTGCTGCAGATAACCAATACTTTTGGCAATCCGTTTCTACACGACTTTGCGCTCAATCCTGAGTTTAAAGACAGCTTTGTCGTGAAGTACCCGTCTATCCTGCTGTCCGTTTCACAAATGTCGGAAGTGGTGTTTATTCTGGCTATCCCGTTCTTCTTAAAGCGCTTTGGTATCAAGACAGTGATGCTGCTCAGCATGATTGCCTGGACACTGCGCTTTGGACTGTTTGCCTACGGCGATCCTTCTTCGACAGGCTTTATCCTGTTGATGCTGTCGATGATTGTTTATGGCTGCGCTTTTGACTTCTTCAACATTTCCGGTTCGGTGTTTGTTGAGCAAGAGACCAGCTCTGATATTCGCGCAAGCGCTCAGGGACTATTTATGACGATGGTCAACGGCGTTGGTGCCTATGTCGGCGCTATTCTGAGCGGTAAAGCGGTGGACTATTTCACTGTTAACGGCGTTAGGGACTGGCAAACCATATGGCTAGTGTTTGCCGCCTATGCGCTGGCGCTGGCTGTGGTGTTCTTCTTCACTTTCCGCTATCGCCATGAGCCAGAAAAGCTGTCGCAGGCCAGCATTGCGCACTGATGAATCACGCCGCGCTCTTGGCCTAGGCGAAGATGCGGCGTTCTGTTTTCACCGAGAAGGGACAAATACTCCCGTTTGAAATACTGTTTGATGGAGCTTTAAATGAAAGAGATTTTGCTATCGTCCGGCGTTGGTTTTACCGTAGGGGCACTGTGTACTTTTCTACGCGTGCCTATTCCTGCGCCGAACGTTTTGCCAGGCGTATTGACCATTGTATTTATGTACGTTGGCTATCTGGCCGTTAAATGGGTAATGCAATAGCGCGGATATACCGAAAATAGACGGAGAAATAACACATGCAAAGCTTAAAAAATACGGCACAGAAAGCCTTAACTCTGATGGACTTAACGTCGCTTAACGCGAGCGACACGCCCGAAGTGATTCAGTCGCTGTGCCAAAACGCCAACACGGCGTTTGGCCACCCCGCTGCGGTTTGCGTTTATCCGGCATTTATTGCCAAAGCTCACCAAGCGCTAGCGGAGCTGGGGTTGGAGTCGGTAAAAGTCGCGACAGTGACCAACTTCCCGGCAGGGGCGGCAGATATCGCTCTGGCAGAACGGGAAACTCGAGCAGCGATCGCTGACGGTGCAGACGAAGTTGACGTTGTGTTTCCGTGGCGTGCGTTACAGACGGGTAATACCCAGATCGGTTACGATCTGGTGGCGGCCTGTAAAGCGGCCTGCGGTGATAAGCTGCTGAAAGTCATTATTGAAAGCGGTGAGCTGAGCGATCCTTCACTTATCCGTCAGGCATCACAAATTGCGATTGACGCCGGTGCGGACTTTATCAAGACCTCTACCGGAAAGGTGCCGGTCAACGCGACGCCTGAAGCGGCAGAAGTCATGCTTCAGGTCATTGCGGAAAAAGGCGGTAGGTGCGGGTTTAAGGCTGCAGGCGGAGTGCGTTCAGCGCAGGAGGCTCAGGTTTATCTGGATATCGCAGCGCGCCTGTTGGGCAATGAATGGGTAACGCCGAGGAATTTTCGCTTTGGCGCATCCAGCCTATTAACAAGCCTGCTGGCGACGTTGGAAGATCGTTCAGAGACTTCGTCGCAAAATGCCTATTAAAAAACTGTTTCACTGGCGAGTGTTGATTTGGTAGCCGGGACAATTTTAGCGAGAATACCATTAATGGGGCGTCCCCAAACGGGAGTCAGTAGTGAACCAGACGGAGCGAATTTATCGGACTGACCTGAAGCTGCTGCGCTACTTTTTGGCGGTTGCAGAAGAGCTGCACTTTGGTAGAGCAGCGGCGAGGCTGAATATGTCTCAGCCGCCGTTAAGCATTCATATCAAAGAGCTAGAATCCCAATTGGGCACTATGCTGTTTATTCGCCATTCCCGCAGTGTTGCGCTAACCCATGCTGGTAAAGTCCTTATGGAAGAGGCGAGGCTACTGCTGCAGGCTGCTAATCAGGCGCTGGCAAAAGTTGAGCAAATTGGGCGAGGTGAGCGTGGAAGAGTCGAACTGGGTATCGTCGGTACTGCGCTGTGGGGCGGGCTACGCCCCTTTTTCTTACGCTTCATGCAGGAAAATCCGACCGTAGACATTCTGTTTCGCGAAAAGTCGCCCGGTATGCAGATAGCGCTGTTAGAAAATCATGAAATTGATGCCGGTATCTGGAGAATGGCGACAACACTCCCGCTGGGGCTGACCGGCGAGCGTCTGCGTAGCGCTTCCTATCTGGTTGCACTACCAAGAAACCACCGGCTGGCTGCCTATAGCGCGATTCCTCTTGGCGAGCTGAGAAATGAGCCTTTCGTGACGTTGCCAGCTGCGCACTCGGACTGGTCTTTTTTACAAAAGGTCTGCTTTCGTGCCGGTTTTTCTCCCAATATTGTTCGTGAAGCCGTTGAGCCCCAAACCGTGCTGGCGCTGACGAGTATGGGCGTGGGGATAACCTTGATGGCAGACAGCTACGCACAGATGAACTGGCCGGGTGTCGTTTTTCGGCCGCTTGAGGAACGCATTCCGGCAGATTTGTACATTGTTTACGACGCCTCGCAGCTAACGCCGATTTTACAGCGCCTGATTGGGATGCTGAAATCTGCTGATATAGAGGAGATGAAAGAGACGGAGGCGCTGTAAGCTACGACCGTTTTTTGGCGTACAGTACAGTTTTTGCGCGGCGTGACCGGGATATTTACCCCGAGGACAGTGGGAAATCGATAGTTTTTACTATTCATTTTGAAGCGTTCTATTTAGAGAATTGTTTTTCCCTTGTCCTGACTTGTTGATAAATGTGATTATTCCCTCATTTTGAATAAATGGTGCGCAATTTTGTGCAATTGCACAATGCGCCGACGGTTTACTACGATTAGCCTTGGTAAGTTGAACGCGTCGTAAGGATACCGCCATGTCTTTTTACCACCTTGATGCCAAGCTCGCTCAGGACATCGTCAATCGAACCATGCAGATTATTGATAGCAATATCAACGTAATGGATGCTAAAGGCACCATTATCGGCAGCGGTGACATTAATCGAATCGGTGAGCTGCATGAAGGCGCGCTGTTAGCACTGTCGCAAGGGCGAATTGTAGAAATCAATGATGCCGTTGCTGCAAGCCTTCGAGGCGTTAAGCCCGGCATTAATCTTCCTCTGCGAGTGGAAGGGGACATAGTGGGGGTGATCGGCCTGACGGGTGAGCCCAATACGATGCGTCAAAACGGGCAGCTCGTCAGCATGGCAGCAGAGATGATGCTGGAACAGGCAAGACTGCTTAACATGCTGGCTCAGGACAGCCGGATGCGTGAAGCGCTGGTTCTGAACCTTATTCGCAGTGACGAACTGCCAACGGCACTGATTGGCTGGGCGCAGCGCCTGGGTATCGATCTCACGCAGCCAAGAATAGTGACGCTGATTGAGCTGGAAAGCGGCAGTCTCGGCGTTGAGGTTTCCATGACAGAGCTACAGCAGGTACAAACCCTGCTGACGATGCCTGATAGAGACAACCTGATTGCTATTGTGTCCCTGAACGAGATGGTGGTGCTACAGCCTGCGTTAAACTCCCACGGCCGCTGGGATGCGGATGAACACCGCCGGCGTGTGGACAGCCTGCTGCAGCGCATGTCAGAAAACACTCGCCTTAAAGTTAGCGTTGCGCTTGGCAACCATTTCTCCGGCCCGGGAAGCGTCGCGCGCTCCTACAGTACGGCCAAGGCAGCTATGTCGGTCGGCAAAAAAAGAATGCCGGAACAGCGCAGCTACTACTACCAAGACCTGATGCTGCCTGTGCTGCTCGACAGCCTGCGCGGTGGCTGGCAGGTTAATGAGCTAAGCCGCCCCCTTTCTAAGCTTAAGGCTATGGACAATAACGGCCTGCTGCGCCGCACGCTGCTGGCGTGGTTTAAACACAATATGCACCCCGGCGCGACAGTAAAGTCACTCTATATCCACCGAAATACCCTCGACTATCGCCTCAACCGCATTTCTGATATCACCGGGCTTAACCTGAAGAAGTTTGACGACCATATGCAGCTGTATATTGCGCTACAGCTGGATGAGGAGTAGGGGGTGCTGATAAAGTATTTATCATTTCAACAGTCTGAATGACTGCTATTTACTTTTATAAAATATAAATTTTATTTAAGAAGGTATTTTTTATAGTCGTTACGGTTATATATGTTTATGCTGAACGGAAGTTGCGAATGCTGGCTAAAGGGAACTTACCATAAGTATGGACAAAAAAGAGAGCCGAATACTTTTTAAGAATAAGTTTAATCAACTAGCTAATTTCTCTCTGGAAAACCTTTTACTTCCTCAGGAAAGTATTGAGTCCTCTCTACGGAAGGAGGGCAGTTGGGGAATGGTCGATATTGCTAAAATACCTAACCTCGATTTACAACTTGTAGGTTTTTTGCAGGACGACTATGACTTTAGTGGTTATGAACTGGATGAATGGGGAGATCCTGCTGACGACCCGGACTTATTGCGTGAATATCCTTTTGTGCCAGGCTATGAATACCGAGTTGAATGGACGAAAAAAACTCAGGATATTTTGGATTGTATTAAGAAACCAGCGTCAAAGCGCTATGGTGCCAAAGGCGATTTTTGGCTAATGGAGTTCTGGCAAATAGTTTGTCGGCGGGAATTGCCAGAGTTAAAGAGTAGCTTAAGCATCACTGAAGGGGAATTTCATCTTAGTTTCGACAGCTATAATGAGCTTGTCATTGCCCTTACTGCAATAAGTAAGGCTATGCGCGATGTGGGAGATTATGCGCCGACAGATAAAGATCTCTACCAGAGTCTGGTCGATTTTCAAAAAGCCGAGAGTATCTGTCCTAAGATTAATGTGAACAAACCTGAACTCTCTTATTTTGAAGGCGTTTATTCAGGTCAACTTATATCCTGTGAAAAAAATATTTTTTCAAACGCCATTAGCTATCGTTTAAATATTTCTAATAGAATTTTTTACTATGACGATGATTTTGACTTTCGCAGAAGTTTTTCTCACTGTGAGGACTTGGTTGTTGGTGAACCGGTAACGGTATCTTTTACTGAAGATAAGAAATTAGGCAGCGTTTCTCGGTGGATAGTTCAGCCTTCCCGCGTCGTTCTTGCCCCAATTCAGAAGTACAGATTATTAGAATTGGCTAAGGGAGTGCTAAAGCAAGCTGTTATCATTTTTTTACTTACTGCATTTATATTTTTGGTGGATCTGCCTAAGTATCTGTTGGCGGCTGCCATATCAATTGACGCTATTTTCTCGCTGTGGGGACTGCTCTTGTTGGTGTTGTTGGGAATTGAATGTGTATTGTGGATGAAATGGGGGAGGGCGGCAGAGCGCGCGTTTAGACTTATCATTGTTAGGGAGCGAAATTAATGATAACGAGGACAGGAAATCTGAAGCTTTGTCGTTCCCCACAGAGCTGGCCTTATACCACTTCCGATGGTTGTTTACTGATATTTAGGTTAGATGGTTGTGAGGATGAGTTTAGCCTGTTTTTACCGGTAGAGCGATACATCTTCCTGGCTGAAGAGGTAATGGTGACTGTGCATGCTGTACCGTCGGAAAATGGTATTTATGAGGTTGTTGCTTTTAACGTTCACCCAGAGCGAAGGATATGTATTGTTCAGCACCCTAAATCTGCGGCTTTACGCTATATGTTTCACATTGGATTATTCGGGGAAGCATCATTTGCATTGGGTTGGCGGTGATTTTGCTCATAAATTATTTTGGGGGAGAAAGTATCGATATAGCTGGAAATAAGATAGTGGCTATTGGGTGTTTGATGTTCTTACTCATTGGAGTTATTGCATTACCTTTAGCGTACAGAAAAGGTCTACGCCACCATCAATCTCGATGTAGTTGGATAGAATGGAGGGCATTGCGTGAACGGCTTCTTATAGAACATCAGGAGGCGCTTTTTGAACTGCAATGGCGTTCACTATTTTCCCGAGAGTAGCTTAGTGCACCTATTCTTTTTTATTGGTAACGTCTTGCGTTACGTTATTAAATCCTTTAAGGATTAATAAACAGACTTCTTTTAAAGCTTTTCCTTTTAAAAGCGACCCACAAAGAGCCGCTTTTCCATCTCAATACTAATCCATTAACCTACTAGGTCACCGGAGCTGGGTTAAACACCGCCAGCGCGTTATGGAGGCCCCATTGATCGGACCACGGCTTTTTGCGGCCGCTGGCCACGTCTAGCAGCATGTGAAACAGCTCCCAGCCGACGTCTTCAATGGTTGCATCACCAGTAGCAATGGTGCCTGCGTCAATGTCTACCAGATCGAACCAGCGTTTTGCCAGCGCGCTGCGGGTCGACA
This sequence comes from Leminorella richardii, assembly GCF_900478135.1. Taxonomy (NCBI): domain Bacteria; kingdom Pseudomonadati; phylum Pseudomonadota; class Gammaproteobacteria; order Enterobacterales; family Budviciaceae; genus Leminorella; species Leminorella richardii. The sequence goes on along the minus strand of NZ_LS483470.1, from coordinate 2,696,412 downwards.
TCTTGATAACCGGTACCGCAGCCAAGCCGTAGGGGGTGCCTCGGCCGGAGGTAAACACCTGTAGTGTAATGCCTGAGGCTAGCTGCTGGGTGCCGCAGACAAAGTCGCTGGCAGGCGTAGCTGCGTAGATAAGCCCGCGTTTGGTTGGACGTTGACCCGGTGACAGCACTTCGATAATGGCGCTCTTGCCCGATTTGGCAATGGATCCCAGCGCTTTTTCCACCACGTTGGCCAGCCCACCCTTTTTGTTGCCCGGAGAGGGGTTGGCGCTGCGGTCGGTTTTGCCGCTGTCGAGATAGTTGTCGTACCAGGCCATCTCTTCCAGCAGGCGTTTACCGACCTGTTCGTCGATGGCGCGCGGCGTCAGCAGGTGGATAGCGTCGCGCACTTCGGTGACTTCAGAGAACATCACCGTTGCGCCAGCGCGCACCAGAAGGTCGGAGGCGAAGCCTACTGCTGGGTTGGCCGTTACGCCGGAAAAGGCGTCGCTGCCGCCGCACTGCATACCGACCACCAGCTCAGACGCGGGGCAGGTTTCACGGGTTCTGGCGTTCAGCCGCTGAAGATGTATCTCCGCGACGCGCATAATCTCTTGAACCATGGCGCCAAAGCCCATGTGTTGCTCGTCCTGCAGGCGAACGATCGGGCTGTCTTTCAGGATAATTTTTTGCGTGTCTGGAGTACCTTCCAGCAGCCTTTCCGGCTGAAGTTTTTCACAGCCCAGTCCAATCACCATGACTTCACCGCCAAAGTTGGGGTTGAGCGCTAGGTTATGGATAGTGCGGATAGGCACGACGGCAGCAGGAGCGTTGATGGCAACGCCGCAGCCGTAGAGGTGATTCAGGCCGACAACGCCGTCAACGTTAGGGTATTTGGGCAGCAAGTCGCGCTCGATAAGTTTGACCACGTAGTCAACGACGCCAGCCACGCACTGAACGCTGGTGGTGATACCCAACAGGTTTTTGGTACCCACACTGCCGTCAGCGTTGCGGTAGCCTTCGAAGGTATAGCCTTCTAAAGGCGGCATAGCAGGGGGAACACTGGTGGCCAGCGGAAGCGTTTCCAGTGCTGGCGCTTCGGGAAGCTCCACCAGCGATTCTTCTATCCAACTGCCTTGGGGAATATCCTTAACGGCATAGCCGATGATTTCACCATAGCGAATGATACTTTCGCCTTTAGCGATATCATTCAGCGCAACCTTATGGCCCTGAGGCACCATTTCCACCAGCTCAAGGCCGCAGCTAAAGCGGGTGCCTGCGGGAAGGCCGTTATCGTTTACGACTATCGCTACATTGTCCTGCTCGTCGACTTTAATATAAAGCGGCGTCGAGAGGCTTTTTTCTTTATTCATTGTAGATCCTTCATTAAATAAATGCGATCAGGCTATTTTTAGCAGACATATCAGTAGCGGTTGCGTGAATGCTTTTCTATTTTTCAATTACGTCCTGACAATATATCTACTGCCAAACATTAAAAATAACAATAGCTATTTTTCTGACGTAATCGTAGCGTGTTTCATTCATCGAATATTATGTGATGAGTTTCACCTTTCCGCATGAATTACCGATTTCTTCTCCTGATGTTAGTGAAGGTGCAATCTAATGATTTTATTTATTATTTACAGTGTTATCGCCATTTTTTGACTAGGAAATAGCCTAAATTACATAAATCATTGGGCATATGCCCAATGACCCGTTTTGCGTATAGCCAGTAGTATCCATCTCAGCGGAACTGTGAATTCTTATTTTTCTATTTTCTTATTTCTTACCGGGGAAATAACTCTGAACGGAAGGATATCACCGTTGGAAATTATTCTCGCCCAATAAAGCTTATCAACTAACAGAATTAAAACGATTGGATAAGGTAAATAACTTTATCTACAGGAGAATAACATGGGGTCTATTAATTCAGCGACAAACGCTAGCGTCGGAGGGGTAAAACCCACCCGCGTGCGTTTCTGGATTGTTGTCATGCTGTTTGCCGTGACGGCAATTAACTACGGTGACCGCGCAACGCTGTCCATTGCCGGCGCGCCGATGTCTTCTGCGCTGGGGCTTGATGCCATCGGTATGGGATACGTCTTTTCTGCGTTCTCGTGGGCTTACGTACTGGGTCAGCTGCCGGGCGGCTGGCTGCTAGACAAATTTGGCTCCAAGCGCGTTTATTTCTGGAGCATCTTTACCTGGTCAACCTTTACCCTGTTACAGGGCGCGATTGGCTTTTTAAGCGGCATGTGGGCACTGGTGCTGCTGTTTACGCTGCGCTTCCTGGTAGGTTTGGCAGAATCGCCTTCTTTCCCCGGTAACAGCCGCATCGTTGCTGCCTGGTTTCCGGCGCAGGAGCGCGGTACTGCGGTCGCTATTTTTAACTCAGCGCAGTACTTCGCGACGGTTATTTTCGCCCCAATCATGGGCTGGCTGACCCACGAACTAGGCTGGCAGTTTGTGTTCTACTTTATGGGTGCCTTAGGCATTATCGTTAGCTTTATCTGGTTGAAGGTTATCCATAACCCGAAAGACCACCCGAGCATCAATCAGGGTGAGATCGATCATATCGAACGCGGTGGCGCATTGACCAATATGGATCAGGCGGGCGGTAAAAAAGATGCCAGTTCTGGTCCAAAGCTGAGTTACGTCAAGCAGCTGCTTAGCTCGCGGATGCTGGTGGGTATCTATATCGGCCAGTACTGTATCAACGCATTAACCTACTTCTTTATTACCTGGTTCCCGGTGTACTTGGTTCAGGCTCGCGGTATGTCGATTCTGAAAGCGGGCTTTGTGGCGTCAGTACCTGCTCTGTGCGGCTTTGCGGGCGGTATTTTGGGCGGCGTTATCTCTGATTACCTGATGAAGCGCACCGGGTCTGTGACGTTTGCAAGAAAGACGCCTATCGTACTGGGTATGCTGCTCTCTATCTCAATGGTGTTCTGTAACTATATCGAATCTGAAATGCTGGTCGTAGGCTTTATGGCTCTGGCGTTCTTCGGTAAGGGAATCGGCGCGCTGGGCTGGGCGGTTATGGCTGATACCGCGCCAAAAGAGATCAGCGGCCTAAGCGGCGGTCTGTTCAACATGTGCGGTAACATTTCCGGCATCGTTACGCCAATCGCTATCGGCTATATCGTCTACTCTACCGGTTCGTTCAACGGAGCGCTGATTTACGTGGGTATCCACGCAGCCATCGCGATCTTTAGCTACCTGTTTGTGGTCGGAAAAATCCAGCGTATCGAACTTAAGCTGTAATAGGAAAGGAGGCCGCTATGCACACTCAAGACACGCCAAAAATTATCTCTATGCAGGTTGTTCCGGTAGCCGGTCATGACAGCATGCTGATGAACGTCGGCGGCGCTCATGGCGCTTATTTTACGCGAAATATCGTCATCCTTAAGGACAATGCCGGTCACACCGGCGTGGGTGAAGCCCCAGGCGGAGAGACGATCCTGCGGACGCTACAGGAGGCGATTCCCCACGTTGAAGGGCAGTCGGTCGCCATTCTTAACCGTCTGGTAGACAAGATGCATCAGGGCAACCTGAATGCGGATTATGACACTTTTGGTAAAGGCGCTTGGACATTCGAGCTGCGGGTTAACGCGGTGGCTGCACTGGAGTCTGCTCTGTTGGATCTGATGGGACAGCACCTGGGCGTGCCGGTCGCCGAACTGCTCGGCCCCGGCAAGCAGCGGGATGAAGTGACGGTACTGGGCTACCTGTTCTATATCGGCGATCGCCAGAAAACCGATCTTCCCTATCTGGCGCCGGAAATGGGCAAGCACGACTGGTACTGCCTGCGTCATCAGGAAGCAATGGATACAGCGTCAGTTGTTGAGCTGGCGGCTGCGGCCAAAGATCGCTACGGCTTTAAAGATTTCAAAATGAAGGGCGGTGTGCTGCCGGGTGAACAGGAGATAGAAACCGTGACGGCGTTGGCCAGCGCGTTTCCGGATGCCCGCATTACGCTGGACCCTAACGGCGCTTGGTCACTTGATGAAGCCATCCGGCTGTGTAAGGGCATGAATCACGTGCTGACTTACGCAGAAGACCCGTGCGGCGCAGAAAACGGCTATTCCGGGCGCGAAGTGATGGCGGAGTTCCGCCGGGCAACCGGGCTGCCGACGGCCACTAACATGGTGGCAACCAACTGGCGAGAGATGTGCCACTCCATCATGCTGCAGGCGGTGGATATCCCTCTGGCTGATCCGCACTTCTGGACGCTAACCGGCGCTTCCCGCGTGGCGCAGCTGTGCAACGAGTGGGGGTTAACCTGGGGCTGCCATTCCAACAACCACTTTGATATTTCGCTGGCGATGTTTACCCACGTTGGCGCCTCTGCGCCGGGTAATCCGACTGCATTGGATACCCACTGGATCTGGCAGGAAGGCCAACACCTGACGAAAGAACCGCTGCAAATCGTCAACGGCAAGATAGCCCTGAGCGATAAGCCTGGTCTAGGTATTGAGCTGGATATGGTGCAGGTAGAGAAGGCGCACGAGCTGCATAAAAAGATGCCGTCCGGCGCGCGAAACGACGCACAGGCCATGCAGTATCTGATCCCCGGTTGGACGTTTGATAAAAAACGCCCGGCGATGGTTCGCTAACTGAATAATGAATTAATGATTATAAGGTGAATAACATGACGACCCCTAATTCGACGCCACGCGTTATTGAGATGCAGGTCATTCCCGTTGCCGGTCATGACAGCATGCTGTTAAACCTGAGCGGTGCCCACGCGCCTTATTTCACGCGCAATATCGTGATTATGAAGGATAGTGCGGGCAATACTGGTGTGGGTGAAGTCCCCGGTGGTGAAAAGATCCGCCAAACGCTAGAAGACGCCAAAGCGCTGATTATTGGTAAAACGCTGGGCGAATATAAAAACGTAATGAATGCGGTGCGCGACCAGTTTGCCGATCGCGATTCCAGCGGTCGTGGCCTTCAGACATTTGACCTGCGCACGACGATTCACGTTGTTACCGCTATCGAAGCCGCCATGCTGGACCTGCTAGGTAAGCATCTGGGCGTGACGGTTGCCTCTCTATTGGGTGACGGGCAGCAGCGTGATGAAGTCGAAATGCTTGGCTACCTGTTCTATATCGGCGATCGCACAAAGACCGATTTACCTTATCAAAACCAGTCCAGCGACAAGTGCGACTGGTATCGCCTGCGTCATGAAGAAGCGCTGACGCCGGAAACCGTCGTCCGTCTGGCGGAAGCGGCCTATGAAAAATACGGCTTTAACGACTTTAAACTGAAGGGCGGCGTATTGGCTGGGGAAGAAGAGGCAGAGTCCATCGTGGCGCTGGCTAAGCGCTTCCCACAGGCGCGCATTACGCTGGATCCGAACGGTGCGTGGTCACTGGATGAAGCTATCAAAATTGGTAAATACCTGCGCGGTTCGCTGGCCTATGCAGAAGATCCTTGCGGTGCTGAACAGGGTTACTCCGGTCGTGAAGTGATGGCAGAGTTCCGCCGCGCAACTGGCCTGCTGACCGCTACTAACATGATCGCCACCGACTGGCGTCAAATGGGGCACACCATTCAGCTGCACTCTGTTGATATTCCGCTGGCGGATCCGCACTTCTGGACAATGCAGGGTTCTGTTCGCGTGGCGCAGATGTGTCACGAGTGGGGTTTGACCTGGGGCTCTCATTCTAACAACCACTTCGACGTGTCGCTGGCGATGTTTACTCAGGTCGCTGCCGCAGCGCCGGGCAAAATCACCGCAATTGATACGCACTGGATCTGGCAGGAAGGCAACCAGCGCATTACCAAAGAGCCGCTCAAGATTGAAGGCGGTATGGTTCAGGTACCTAAGAAGCCGGGTCTGGGTGTTGATATCGATATGGACCAAGTGCTTAAAGCCCACGAGCTGTACAAAAATATGGGGCTGGGCGCGCGCAACGATGCCATGGGAATGCAGTATCTGATCCCTAACTGGACGTTCGACAACAAGCGTCCTTGTCTGGTGCGCTAATGACTGAAAGGGCCGATATCTCGGCCCACAGACGCTTTGATGCCGTCACATCGATAGATAAATGGACGGCCTAAGCGCCACAAATAGAGAGAAGGTTTTATTATGGCTAAGAGTTACATTCCCAATCTGTTCCGTCGCGACCTGAAAGACGGCAAGCGCCTTATCGGCTGCTGGTCTGCTCTGGCAAACCCTATCACCACCGAGGTGCTGGGCTATGCGGGTTTTGATTGGCTGCTGCTTGACGGCGAACATGCTCCTAACGACGTGGGCACGTTTATTCCTCAGCTGATGGCGCTGAAAGACTCTGACAGTACGCCCATCGTGCGCCCTCAGTCTAACGATCCGGTGACGATCAAGCGCCTGCTGGATATCGGTTTCTACAACTTCCTGATCCCGTTCGTTGAGACAGAAGAGGAAGCCAAGCGAGCCGTGGCCTCTACTCGTTATCCACCTCACGGTATTCGCGGCGTGTCCGTGTCTCACCGCAGCAACCAGTACGGTACTGAAGCCGATTATTTCGGCAAAATTAACGACAATATCAGCGTGATCGTGCAGATCGAAAGTCAGGAAGGGTTAGATAACCTCGACGCTATTGCTGCCGTTGAAGGGGTTGATGCGCTGTTCGTTGGCCCAAGCGATCTGTCCGCTGCACTGGGATATTTGGGGCAGGCCGGGCACCCAGACGTGCAAAAGGCGATTCGCAGCGTGTTTGACTGTGCCAAAAAGCACGGTAAGGCCTGTGGAATTTTGGCACCGGTAGAAGCCGATGCCCGTCGCTATTTGGAATGGGGCGCGACCTTCGTTGCCGTCGGCAGCGATCTTGGCGTTTTCCGCGGCGCGACGCAGGCGCTGAGTGACAAATACCGCAGTGGTAAATAAGTAAGGCAAAAGGTCTCAAACTCAGAGACCTTCACGGTTTTAGCAATCCGCACGAATAGCCGTGCGGGGTTTATGGACTATGAGGAATAAGTGATGAAAATCGGTTTTATTGGACTCGGCATTATGGGTAAACCAATGAGTAAGAACCTGCTGAAAGCGGGCTACTCGCTGGTGGTTATGGATCGCAATGCGGATGCTGTGGCTGAAGTGGTTGCTGCCGGAGCGACCTCTGCTGCATCACCAAAAGCGGTTGCTGAAGTCTGTGACGTTGTAGTCACCATGCTGCCTAACTCGCCACACGTTAAGGACGTTGTTCTGGGAGAGAACGGCGTAATTGAGGGTGCGAAGGCCGGGCTGGTTGTTATCGACATGAGCTCTATTGCTCCACTGGCCAGTCGTGAAATTCACGCTGAGCTTGCCAAAAAAGGCGTAGAAATGCTGGATGCACCCGTTAGCGGCGGTGAGCCAAAGGCTATCGACGGCACTCTGTCCGTTATGGTGGGCGGTAACAAAGCGATTTTCGATAAACACTACGACATCATGAAAGCAATGGCTGGATCCGTGGTTCACACTGGCGATGTGGGTGCCGGTAACGTCACCAAACTGGCTAACCAAGTGATCGTTGCGCTGAACATTGCCGCGATGTCTGAAGCGCTAGTGTTGGCAACCAAAGCGGGCGTGAACCCTGAGCTGGTTTATCAGGCGATTCGCGGCGGGCTTGCGGGCAGTACGGTACTGGATGCAAAAGCGCCGATGGTGCTGGATCGCAACTTCAAGCCGGGCTTTCGTATCGATCTGCACATTAAGGATCTGGCTAACGCGCTGGATACTTCTCACGGCATTGGCGCTCAGCTGCCGCTGACTGCGGCGGTGATGGAAATGATGCAGGCGCTGAAGGCTGACGATATGGGTACCTGTGACCACAGCGCTCTGGCTCGCTACTACGAGAAATTGGCGAAAGTGGAAGTCGCCCGGTAATGACGCCGCGCCGCGGGCAGTCACGCCCGCGGCTCAGGCTGGACGCATTACACTGGTTTTTTAGTCATCTTTTATATGGATAGGTTATGAAAATAGTCATCGCACCGGATTCCTACAAAGAGAGCCTGAGCGCGCTGGACGTTGCTCTACAAATAGAGGCTGGATTCCGTGAAGTTTTCCCTGATGCGCAGTACGTTAAGCTGCCTGTTGCTGACGGGGGAGAGGGGACAGTTGACGCGATGGTGGCCGCGACGTCAGGAAAAACTCTTACCGTAGACGTGACCGATCCATTAGGAGAAAGAGGAGAGGCTTTTCTTGGCCTGTCCGGCGATGAGCGCTACGCCATTATTGAGATGGCCGCTGCCAGCGGTTTAGAAAGAGTACCGGTCAACCGGCGCAATCCGATGGTGACAACGTCTTACGGCACTGGGGAGTTAATCGCTAGCGCATTAGATCGCGGCGTGACGCACTGCATTATTGGCATCGGCGGTAGTGCAACTAACGATGGCGGTGCAGGTATGGTGCAGGCGCTGGGCGCAAGGCTGCTCGATAAAGAAGGCCGAGAAATAGGCTTTGGCGGAGCGGAGCTTGCCAGGCTGGATAGAATAGACGTTAGCGGAATGGACAAACGCATTAAGTCCTGCCGCTTTGAGGTCGCCTGTGATGTGACTAATCCATTAACGGGTCCGCAGGGTGCCTCTGCCATTTTCGGGCCGCAGAAGGGCGCAACGCCAGAGATGATTGCCCAGTTGGACGCGAACCTGCTGCACTACGCGCAGGTGATTAAGCGCGATTTGGCGCTAGACGTCAATGACGTACCGGGCGCAGGAGCTGCGGGAGGGATGGGAGCGGCGCTGCTGGCCTTCTTGGGGGCGGAGCTTCGCCCTGGTATTGATATTGTCACTGAAGCGGTTGGGCTCGATGAAGCGGTTAAAGATGCGGATTTAGTGATCACTGGCGAAGGCCGTATCGATAGCCAAACGGTAAACGGCAAAGTACCGATTGGCGTGGCGCGCGTATCCAAGCGCTACGGCAAACCGGTTATTGCCATTGCCGGTAGCCTGAGCAGCGACGTTGAGGTGGTTTACCAACACGGATTAGATGCGGTGTTCAGCGTGCTGTACACAATCACTTCGTTGGATGATGCCCTAAAGCAGGCGGCGGATAACGTCAGGATGGCAGCCAGAAACGTCGCCATGGCTTACCGGCTTGGAAGGTCTTGAAGTCTCTGAATGTGCTTATAGGCGATACCTATAAAAAGCCCCGCTGATTTTTAGCGGGGCTTTTTGCTATCTACATGGAGACTAATGTTCCCCACCGCTGGGGCGAGCGCCACCGCCGCCAATAATAAACGGCGGCCTAGCGAACCAGACAAACACCAGCAGAGTGAGGAAAACCGCTCCGCTAAGCCAGAATATTTCATTGGCAGACATGATAAGACCCTGGTTGGTTATCTGGTTACTAAGATAGCTTGAGGCCTGCGTTGAGCTCATGCCTAGCTTTTCCAGTGTGTCGTAAGTCTGTTGAGCCAGCGGGTTGTAAGGCGAGATTGCTTCAGTGAGTCGCTCGTGGTGGAGTGCCTCGCGCTGTGTCCAGCCGGTGGTGGTAATGGATGTACCGATAGAGCCAGCCAGTGTTCTCAAGAAGTTGGACAGGCTGGAGGCCGCCGCGATTTTCGACGGCTCAACGTCCGAGAGGGTAATGGTCGTCAGCGGCATAAAGAAGCAGGCTACGGCAAATCCTTGGAAAAACTGCGGCCAAGCCACGGCGCTGAATCCCATACTGGGTTCGAACGTATAGGCTCGCCAGTAGAAGCAGGCTGCGTAAACAATAAAGCTGAACGTGACCAGACGGCGCAGGTCGATTTTAGGCCCGTATTTACCGATAACGGGCGCCAGCATTAGCGGTATCAGCCCAATTGGCGCCGCGGCGAGGCCCGCCCAAGTGGCGGTATAGCCAAAAACAACCTGTAGAAGCTGTGGCTGCAGCACGATAGAGCCAATGTACAGCATAAACGCCAGACTGGTGCACAGGCAGCCAATGGTGAAGTTGCGCGATTTAAACAGTGAGAGATCGACAATGGGGTGATCGTCCGTCAGCTCCCAGATAATCAGGAAGGTGATGGCGACAACCGCAATGACGGCGAGCGTAATGATTTCTCCCGACTCGAACCAGTCCAGCTCCTTTCCCCTGTCGAGCAGCATCTGGAAGCAGCCAATACCGGCCACCAGCAGCACCAGACCTACAGTATCAATAGGCTTGATTTCCGTCTCGGTTTCTCTGTCTTTGAGGATGAACCAAGTAATAGCCACTACTGCGAGGCCGACCGGCACGTTGATATAAAAAATCCAGCCCCAGTGGTAGTTGTCGCTGATCCAGCCGCCGAGGATCGGGCCGAAAATCGGGGCGACAGTCACCGTCATTGACCACAGAGCCAGTGCCATACTGCGCTTAAGGGGAGGGTAGTTGTTAAGCAGCAGGCTCTGAGACAGCGGCATGATCGGACCCGCCACTAGCCCCTGAAGCACGCGAGAAGCAATCAACATTTCCAGACTGTGCGACATGCCGCACAGCCATGAGGCGATGACGAACAGTATGGTAGCCGCCATAAACAGGCGAACTTCTCCCAGTCGCTTCGCCAGCCAGCCGGTGAGCGGGATAGAGATAGCGTTGGCGACACCAAATGAGGTAATGACCCATGTTCCTTGAGACAGGGATGATCCTAGATCGCCAGAGATCGTGGGGATCGCCACGTTGGCGATCGTCGAATCCAGGATCTGCATAAAGGTTGCCAGCGCTAGGGCGAGCGTGATCCAGCCTAGCTTGGCTCCCTCAAGGGGCGTCATTGGTGATTTCATTTATCTTCAGGCTGCCCGGCATTATCGCGAATTATCTTGGCAATCAGCTCGTTAACCGGCTCAAGAGAGTAGGTCAGGGCGTCTGTCTGATAGACCACCGCATTTCGAGGAGTTTGTGCTAACACTTCACCCTGCTGGTCTTGCGTATCGACGGTCGCTTCCATCGAGAGACCAATGCGGAGGGGGTGTTTGGCGATCTGCTGAGGATCCAGAGCTATCCTGACGGGCAGGCGCTGAACGACTTTAATCCAGTTGCCGGTGGCGTTCTGTGCGGGAAGTAGTGAAAACGCGCTGCCGGTACCCATATCTAGGCCTACAATCGTGCCTTCGTAAACAACGTCATCACCGTAAAAGTCGCTGATCAGTTCGACAGGCTGGCCAATACGCATATTGGCCAGCTGAGTTTCTTTAAAGTTGGCATCAACCCAAATCTGATCGGCAGGAACGATCACCATCAGAGGCGCATTAGCTGAAATTTGTGCGCCAACCTGTACGCTGCGGCGAGAAACATAGCCGTCAATGGGGGCAACAACTTTAGTTCTTTGCAGCGTTAGCCAAGCGTCACGAAGCTGTGATGAAGCGTGTAAAACCGAAGGATGCTGCTCCAGCGGCGTGTTTAACACCAGAGCGTTGTTAGAGTGATATTGCTGCTGGGCGACTTCCAGCTCGGCGCGGGCACTGGCGGCGGCGTCTCTAGCGTGCTGCAGCTCTTCTTTACCAATAGCGCCGGTTTTTCCCAGCGTCTCGCGGCGGCTTAGGTCTGCTAAGGCCTGATTTAGAGAGGTGGTTTTGAGCGCAATATTCGCTTTCAGCTGGCGGTTGTTAATAATCAGCTGGTGCGTTTGACGCACGCTGTTGGCCAGCGCAGTTTGCGCACGCTCATACGCCTGAAGGGCATCGGTTTGGTCAAGCATGACCAGAACGTCGCCTTTTTTTACTCTATCAGTGTTGTCTGCATAAATTGCCGCCACGTTACCGGTTATTTGCGACATGATTTGAACCTGATTGCCGGCCACATAGGCGTCATCTGTCGTTTGATGATGACGAAGGGCAACAAACCAGTAAACGGCGTAACCAGCGCCAATAGCGATAAACAGCGTAGCCGCCAGCGTCATTGCCAGCTTGCGTGAACGCTTCTTACTATTGGGCTGCGGGGCAGAAGTATCCGCGGACATTCAGTATTACCTTCAATATAACGATTGAAAAGGGCTTATTAAAAGCCGTGTAGCGTATATGTTAACGATGTAGTTTATAAGTATTTTAGACGATAGGGCAGGAGAATTATTCGGATATTTCGCGTTGTATTGAGTAAACGCATATAAAGCTAAACAGAAAAATCAGTTAGGCTGCGCTTCCTTACGGCTCGCTGAGGGCAAAACGTCAGGGAGCACAGCCTGAGATAACGATTAAGTCATCGTTAGGCGGGGTCGAGCGTCTCTAAACGTGTTAGCAGTTTGCGGTTTAGCATTTCTAGCTGCTGACGTTCTTCTTTGGTAAATGCAGACCAAATTTTTAGCAGGTTAGAGTTTTGCTGCGGAAGAAGACTATTTAAAAAGTCTTGACCGGACTGAGTTAAAAACAGGTGCAAACAGCGGCGATCGCGATCGCTTTCCTTACGAACGATCCAACCTTTTTTCTCCAAGTCATCAGCGATACGTGTTGCGTTAGTTCTTGATGAACCTAAAGCAAGGCTTAGCTCTGAGGGTTGGATAGACTTATTTTCTTGAGTATTTAGAATGACAAGCGCCATGAAAAGCGTTTCGTTAATACCCAGAGATTTAAAGTTTTTATTGCGATAATCAAGCAGCTTTGAATAGGTATGCATGTTAAGGCGGGTTAGATGAATTTCTTCGTAAGGAAAATCATCCTGCATTGATAAATATAGGTTTAATATATCTTCCGTTGGTGAAAATGAACTTCCCATGTGCACTCTTCTCCTTTTTGGTATTGTTGTATTATAACTGTATTATTACCAGCTAGTAAATATTATTTGTTTTAGTTTTTTTAGATGATTAATGTGTGTTGATTAATTTAATGCATTATTACAACGCGTTTGCAACGTTTTTCTGCGACTTTATTGACGCGTGCAAAGAAATACACTTAGAGTGCGTAAATTCGGGGTTAAGGGCAGGGTTGAAAGCGGCCTATATAGGGTAAGAAGAGGCCGCCCTTAAGGGCGGCGAGAGATGGGTAAGACAATTACCAAAGCGTAGACGACCAAAACACTCGACCAATAATGTGGATTCTTTGTTCGAACTCTTCTCGGCTTAATTGCTCGTCAGGGTAGTCGGTATTATTAAAGCTTTTGATAATAATGCCGCCGTCGGGGCGAGGCACTAATTGCTTGACGCGGATTAGGTTGCCGTCGCGAATAGCGTAAAGGTCACCGTCAACAATCTGTGAGTGGTTGGCTGTGTCTATTCCTACCACATCACCGCTGCGAAGCATGGGCGCCATGCTGTTACCTATAACCCTGACCACGCGCGCGTTGCGGGCGTTTACGCCCATTCTGCGTAGCGTATAGCGGCGGAAGGGGAGTGCATAAATCTCGTGCTCGTTTTCCGCCATGGTGCCGTCGCCACAGGCGGCTTCAACGTTAAGCATAGAAACCTCAATGAACTCATCTTTGTCATGGTTCATGGATTCCCACTCTTCAACTTTCAGGCTGCTGGCCTTTATTTCAGAGTCATAGACGTCTGCAGACTTAATGCGAACCTGACCCTCACCGAACATCAGCCACTGGGGTGTGACATCTAGCGCTTCGGCCAGTTTATCTATGCTGCGTGGCGCACGAGTCTGCCCAGACTCTATTTTATTTATCGACTGCTGACTGACCTGGATTTTTTCCGCCAGCGTTTTTTGACTCAGGCCTAACTGTTCACGTCTCCAGGCGACGCGTTCTGCTAGCGTTTGCATAAGGCTCTCTCTTGATGTAATCGGGTCTGGAAATCGTCACGAAACGTACATCTACTATAACAACTAATTTGTGTTGATCAACCGATAATTATCTATTACTATAGTTTTACAACTAATGGTTGTGTTATCGGGGGAGTGAATGAACAGTATTAAAACGACATTAGAGATGTGGGGAAACTGGGCTCGCTGTGGTGTTGGCACCGACTATGCCAAGGTTAACGTGACCTTTCAGGCATCTTTACCGGCCGAATCTTCAGCGCTTTTTCGCACGGATGACAGCCAGGGAATGGTGGTGGATTCTGCCGTCGCTGGTCTACGTCATTTTGATAGCCTTGCCTATAAGCTAGTGATTGCACACTATGTTTATCGAATTAGTCAGTCAAAACTGGCAAAGCAGCTGGGGAAAGCACAGAGCTATGTGGCGGGCATTTTGCGAATTGCCGAGGCGTTTATTGCCGGGCAAATTTTTGTCCAAACTGGGGAGGCGTTCTCCGCCTAGAAAATCCTCTTTCTATGTCAATGTTCATCAAATGCCGCAGTGAAAAGCGGCATTTTTACGATCGGACAGCAGTAAAATAAAGTTGTAAAAACAACTTAAAATAGTTGATTTAATCTGATTATAAGGTATAGTAGGCACTATAAAGTCATCTTTATGTATCCAGATTCAGTGTTAAGCAGCCCACATCGTTGTGGGCTTTTTTGTTGCTCTACGAGCACCGTTAGGTTTGTGTATTCGGCACGATGAAATTATTGCCGATAGCCATTCACTCACTTTCAACCTCCTTCGGGAGGTTTTTTTATGCCTTTTTTTCATTTTTTCTATTCCTATTTTTCAGGGGGAACTTCATGCCAATGAAAGAACTACAAAGTTACAACGTTATTAGTCACGTACTGGTACTCGCAATGACGCTACTTGGCGCTGTTGCAAGCTACGCCTATCGGATCCTGAACGGGGAGGAGTTTCGCTGGTCGATTCTGTTTCTTCAGGCCGTTGTTGCCGTTTTCACGGGTGCCATGGTGTTACTGATGGCCAGCTACTACCACTGGGCCGCCGAATTTGCCGGCGGTATGGCGGGGCTGGCGGGGTGGTCCGGTGCTGAGTTTATCAAGCTGCTGGAAAAGCGCTTTCTTAAGCGACTGGGAGAAGAGCGACATGATGATTAGTCAGCAGGGTGTTGACCTGATTAAGTCTTTTGAATCCTGCCGATTAAAAGCCTACCTCTGCCCGGCAGGCGTTTGGACCATCGGCTATGGTCATACTTCGGGCGTCAGGCCGAACGATGAGATTTCTCAGGCTCAGGCGGAGCGCTATCTAAAGGCAGACTTAGTTCGCGTAGAGCAGGACGTTCGCATTCTGGCGCGGGTTCCCCTCACTCAGGGGCAGTTTGACGCGCTAGTCTCTTTCGCCTTCAACTGCGGCACTCGAGCGCTGAGTACTTCTACGCTGCTGCGTAAGCTCAACGGGCGGGACTATGTGGGCGCTGCCGAGGAGTTTTCTCGCTGGGTGTTTGCCAACGGGAAACGGTTTGCCGGGCTGGAGCGCCGCCGTCGGCTGGAAAAGCGGATGTTTGAATCATGAATGCACTCGTTAAGTATGCCGCGCCTGGCGTCATGATTGTTCTATTGGGGCTGGCTCTCTGGTGGACTTTTGGGCAAATGAAGTCCCTCGCCGTCAGACTGGAACAGACTGAGAGCGAACTGAGCACCGAGAGAGCCAGTGGTGAAGCGCTTAGGCGTCAATACACAAGAATTCAGGAGGTGCTAGACGATGTGGCGAAGAAAAAAAGTGAAAGCGATCGCGAAGCGGGAAGACTTCGCGCAGAGCTTGACGAAGCACAGCGGACTGTCCCCTGTGCGAGCCAGCGCGTTCCTGATGCTGTTACTGAGCGGCTGCGCGACAGAGTCTCCTCCGTTAATGCCGCTACCGGTGCCCAATAGCCTGTTTCAACCCTGTGAGGCGCCGGAATATCGGGTAAGAAACTACGGCGATTATCCTGGTTATGTGGTTGAACTGTTGGTGGCTATCGAGCAGTGTAATGAGCGGCTACGGGGAGTCAGAGAAATTTTGAATCAGTAAAAGTCCGTTTGCGATTAAGCGTTTTTCGTTAATATAGGACACTTCGCATTATCCTGCTCTCTTTAAAGGAATAACCTAATGAGAACCAATGGCGTTTCTTTCACTGCGGCCGTTTGCTGGCTGTCATTTTGGCTTGGAGCTGTGCTTTCTGGAGCCGCCTGGCTATATGCACGATTTCAGCAGGTTCCTTTTATTGAAGGTTTAGCCAACGGTCTTATGAATGTCACCAGCCCAGATAGCACTGTCGCACTTTTGCTTGCGCTAGGTCTGATGCTGTTGGTCATTGGGGTAATATTTGTTCCTCTCTTTTATCTTACGGTTGCTGTACAGGGGCTTATCCGAGTGTTGACGCTTAAGCCTATTCGCATTTAGTTCTGATTTCCTGCGGTTAGCCGGCTGTTATCTTTTTAGTTGTGGGCTTTATGATTGGCCTTGTTTTAATTATTTTCTTTTTTGTTGTTAAAAACAACTTTTAGGGGTTGAATTAATCTGATTATCAGGTATAATAACCACTATAAAGTCGTAAAACTCTATCTTAAACGTTGTTAACAAAAAGCCCGCATAGCTATGCGGGCTTTTTGCTTTTTGGCGCACAAGAAAGAGAGGATTCTGGCTTTTTTGGTACATCCTCCCCATGGGGCGAAGCGCTAAAGGGAGCGCTGACGTAGCTGCAGTCATAGTGCACGTTTGGGCTACGATGCATAAAAAGGTCTCAGCCCGACGGTCTGGCGTTTAGCCTTCGTTGATGTACTACTCTTTGGCCCCGCAGCTCGCAGGGCCTTTTCTTTTTCCTGTTTTGTCATCATCCATATTCATCTCTGAGGTTTCTATGGCAACAACCATTGAACAGCGGCTACAGGCGCATCTGCAGCCGTTGCTGAGCGTCGCCCTGATCGTAAAGGGCGAAACGCCGCCTCCTGAGCCCTACGCTGAACTGAGTATCGTCTCTTGTTCTGCGCTGGGCATGGGAGACGAGCTGGTGAGAACCGTTGATGAAGACGGCAATTTGATACTGCGCGGTCAGCGGCGCGCTGAAATCGCCGTGCATTGCGTTGGCGGTGAGGCTGCCGCTGTGCTGACCCCGCTGATTGACGGCTTCAGAAAGATTTCTGTGTCAGAGCGTTTTCAGCTGGCACAAATTGGAATAGAGGGAAGTCCTTTGCTTAAAACGGAAATGAAGGAAGACGCCCAATGGACGCCGAATTCAGAGACCTACCTAAGCTTTTTTATCCACTATTCCGTAACAATCAAAGACGCAGTAAGCGTCATTGAGCGTGTTCAGGCCGCCACCGACGGCGGCGATATTACTTTTAACATAACGAGGTAAAACAATGGGTTCTCTGAATCAAATTGTGAACGTAAATATTGCTCTGAGTACGACCAGCGTTGCGCGCGGCGTATTTGGTGTGCCTATGATTGTTGCTCCGCTGACTGCGTTTTCTGAGCGCGTTCGCGTCTATCAGGACTACAACGCAGCCGTTGAGGACAATCTGCCCGCCGACGTTTTAAAAGCGCTGCAGGCAGTATTCAGCCAAACGCCGCGCCCGCAGATGTGCAAAGTAGGCCGACTGGACGTTGCCGCTGACAGTGAAGTAGAGGCGGCTTCTATGAGTGCTCAGCTGAGCGCCATTCAGGCGGAAGACGCCAACTGGTACGGCTTTGCTCTGACTAAGCGCGATGCCGCTCTGCAAATGGCTGCCGCAGAGTGGGCAGAAACGCAAACCAAGATCTTCTTTACCTCCAGCGCTGACGAAGACATCGTTGATGCTTCCAGCTCAGCGGACATTGTGTCTCGCCTGATGGAAAAACGCTTTCTGCGCACGGCGGTTATCGTTGATAAACACGCGGCAGACCAGTATCTGGAGATGGCCTGGATGGGGCGCTGCTTTACCATCGCTCCGGGTGGTGAAACCTGGGCACTGAAACAGCTTTCTGGCGTTCAGGCTTCCGACTGGAGCGCAACCGAACAGCAGACCATCGTCAAGAAGGGCGGCAACACCTTTGAGCGCTTTGCGCCGCAAATTTACCTGACGACGCCGGGCAAAGTGGTTAGCGGCGAGTGGGTCGACGTGATCCGCTTCCGCGACTGGTTGGCAGATACCATTCAGACCAGCCTGAGTACGCTGATGATCAACCGCAATAAGGTGCCTTACACCGACGGCGGCATCGCGCTGATTGTCAACAATTTGACCGGCTGTCTGATGGAAGGACAGCGCGTGGGCGGCATCGCGCCGGACGAAATCGACGCTGACGGCAATAGCGTCAAAGGCTTCGTGGTGACTTATCCCAGAAGCGTTGAGGTTCCGTTCCAGGACAAGGCCGCCCGCGTGCTGAACCTGTCGTTCTCCGCCCGCCTGGCTGGCGCTATCCACTTAACCAACATCGACGGCAATCTGTCATACGAACTACAGTAATTAACCGCTAACAGGAGCATTTTACGATGGCAGCAGAATTAACAGGCACTTATAAAGGCGATCAGGTATTTGTCACCGTTGGACCGGTATTGATTTCCGGCTTTAGCGATGGGGACGCGATTTCGGTAAAGCGTACCGCTGAACTTTACACCACGAAAGTGGGCATTGACGGCGGTGTAGCGCGCGTTCGCAGTGCTAACAAGAGCGGAACTATTGAAATCAAGCTGCTGCAAACCAGCGGCGTGAACGATGAGCTTTCCAAACTTTTCTATGTCGACAACTTTAACGAAGACGGTTCACCGGTTCTGCCTATCAGCGTAACTGACGGTAATGGCACCACGCTGTGCTCAGCCGGTCAGGCGTGGCTGAAGGCAGTACCTGAACTGGCGTTTGGCGATGCGATAGGCGATCGTACCTGGACGTTTGAATGTGCCGATCTCAAGCTGTTTGTTGGCGGAAACTAAGCTTTTTAGCCAAAAGTAGGTGAGAACGGCGCCAAGAGGCGCTTTTTTATTATCTGAATTTTGTTATCGGGGGCGTTAGCCCCCTTTCTTTATGGAGAAAACGAATGCACGTTGAAACTTTCATCATCGGGAATCGTGAGTTTACTGCGGGAAAAATGAACGCATTTGACGCTGGCCGTCTGCTGCTGAAGCTGAAATCTATTGTTGCTCCAGGGCTAGCGCTTATCGGTCGGGACAATGGCGCACAAGCCGCTTCTATTCTTGAGCTTTTTTCCGGTTTGGATGAAAAAACCCATGAAGAGGTGCTGTTTCCCATTTTGGCGGCAGCAGGCACTTACTCGGTAGAAAACAAGCGCAAGATTGCCTCTTCGACGGATATGAACCTCTGCTTCACCGTCGATAACCTGCTCGATTTTTATCTACTGGTATGGGAGGTGTTAAAGCTTAACTTTGCCCCTTTTATCGAGCAGTTGGGCAACCGCTTTGGCGCCCTCGATACCGAGGTCGAGCAGCCGTAGCCGAGAGTGATAGCTGCGGTGAACTGTGTCCTTCTCTTCAAGAAGAACTGTGGATATGGCGGCCCGTCATGGCCAATCTGGTCACGCTAGAGGCCGTTAAATCCGGCGCAGTTTGCGTAGAAGATTTGTTAAAAATCAATGCGCTTTTGGATATGCGTGAAGATATGCAGATTCAGGCGCAACAGGAGAGCCGTAAATGAGTGCTCAGGCGACAATATCGTCAAATCAACTCGCCATCTACAACTCGCTGTCGGTGACGCTTTCAACGCTCGTTAAGCAATTAACGGTAGTGAATCAGAAGATTTCTCAGGTCAACATCGAGAATCGTCTTATTTCATCAAATACCGTTAACGTGATTAGCGTTCGCGTTGGAAAAATCAACACCAAACTTCAGGAATCAGAAAAAAAGACGCAGTCGTGGGCGGAAAAGATCTCAGCTGCCTCAGATAAGGTGCAGAAAGGATTCTCCACGCTCAACAGTTGGTTTGGCGGCAAGCTGTCTTTGACCGCGATGGTAAAAAGTGCAGGTGATCTACAGGCGTTACAGCAAAGAATTAAGGGGCTTCCTCAGGTTTTCTGTGATTCAGCCGATGGGGTCTACTATTTGACTCAGCAGGCCAATAAGGCGCGAATGCCGATGAAGGCTTACGGCGACGCCTATGTGGCGCTGGCGAAAAACAGTCAGTCTCTGCTTAAGTCGCCCAAAGCGGTGACCGATACACTAAACGCCATGTCGAACGCGCTTAGGCTGGGAACGGGGAATACAGAAGAACAGGCATCGGCACTGACATTGCTGTCTTCATCTTTCAAAAAAGGCAAGATCGACGCTGAAGCCATGAACGGCTTTCTTTCAAAGCTCAGTGAAAAAACGTTAGGGGACTTAGCCCGTGGGATGGGGTTGTCAAGTAAGCAGCTTTTGGAAATGGCGAAGCAGGGAAGAATTACCGGCGTTCAGCTTGAGAAGGGGTTGAAGAGGGCTGCGCCCGGTTTGCAAAAAGGCGTCGATAGCCTACCGATGAAGTGGGACGACGCCGTAACCAAAGTCAGCAACCGCTGGGACGAGCTGCTTTTCGCTTTGGAAAACAAAAGCGGTTTGATTACCAAAGTCTCTAACCTGTTTATCAAAGGGTTTGATCTGGTTGAAAAGTCCATTGACTGGCTGATAGTGAAGTGTGGCGGCGTAGATAACGCTCTGATGGCCATTGGTAGCATCATCGGTGCGATGTTTGCCGGTAAGACAATCCTGTCTATTATCAGCGTCGTCTCCTGGCTAGGGAAGGCGTGGCCAGTAATATCTGTACTGCTGTCCTTTATGGGAAAACTCGGCCCAGCAATGAGCATCGTCAGAACCGGTCTTATGGCACTAAGGCTGGCTTTTGCCGGTTTAGGCTGGCCGATTACGATAATTATTGGCCTGATTTTTGCGCTGATTGATGCCTACCACTGGATCAGCGGCGAAGATTCCTATATTGGCAGCCTGATTGGCCCTTGGGAAAACTATCTAGCTTCACTGATGCAGGTGTGGGATGGAATTAAGGGCATATTTTCTGGCCTCACTGATATGGTGTTAGGAACGTGGGGGATTTTCGATGGTCTTTTTCACTTGGACTCGAAGAAGATTCTGGCCGGCTTTGAACAGTTGTGTTCTGGCGTTATGGGCATTTTTGATGGTTTTACAAACGTGCTCAAGGGTGCCTTTGATTTTATCGTTGATCCGTTCATTGCCGCGGGTTCGAAGTTTATGAGCTGGCTTGGCTTAGGCGGAAAAGAGGAAAAATCGAGTGGTGAAGCTGGAAAAGCGCCTAAAGACGGTTTTCTTAATGTAAATAAGCAGCTGACGAAGCCCGCTCCAGGGCTGAGCCAAATGGTTTCTGACGGAAGCTTTGGCCTACCTGACCTGTCTGCCACTCAAGCCGTGGCGGTAACGACCACTAATCAGTCATCTATTACCAGTAACCAACAAATCAACTTACAGGTTAACGCTAATTCTCCTCAGGATTTACTTAATAAAGTTGCTGAGATGGCAAAAGAAGGCGCTGCTCAAGGGAACAAGACGTTGGTTAATGAGATCAACAGGGGGCAGACCTGATGGGAAATATATGGGGCGTTTTGGCGAAGTATCTGAATAACAAAAATAGCGTTGTCACTCTGGACGGTGATTTCTTCAATATGGAATTTGAAGTGATCACTAGCGAAACCCACAGCTGGACAGCGCAAACCACCAGTAATCCGGTGGAAAAGGGTGAGCCCGTTAGCGATCACGTTCAACGGGATCCCGATACGCTGCAGATAAACGGCATTATCAGCAACGCATCTGTTCGAGGAAAACTTGGGACGCTTTTGGACAAAATGGCTAACGGACTCAGTCTGGAGTCTCCCGTTCAGCAGGCTTTTGACAAGCTTTATGCGCTGATGGAAGACAAGAGACCGATGACGGTTTATACCCAGTATAAAGTGTATCCCGATATGGTGTTGACTAGCCTGAGTATTCCTCGATCGCCAGAAGCGGGTGAGAGCATTGAGTTTAACGCGACGTTTACTCACGTACGCTGTGTGTCCACGATGCTGGTGAGCTCAGAAGATGCAGGTATCAGCTCGGAAAACTCGGAGTCAGAAAGTACCTCTCGGCAGTCGTCGCCAGAGGCAAATCGAGGAAAAGTGCCCACTGAGCCGGTAAGCCAGGACGTTGAGACTGACGCTGGCAGTACCTATGACTTTGGCAGCTGTGGTCCTAATGGCTGCCAGACGGTAGATACTGGCCGAGGTTGGTAAAAATAAGCGGAGTGCTTTATGGTGCAATATATCAAGATCCCTCTCATTGCGGGTCAGGCAGACCAGCGGTTAGACGTCACGCTAGATGGTGAAACCTTTTCATTACGAGTGATTTGGAATGAGCTTCACGGCTATTGGTCAATGAATGTTTACCAACGTAATCGTGAGTTAATTATCAGCGGCGTTAAGCTTGTTAAAAATATACCGCTTATCGCAAGGTATAACCTTAAGTCTCCTGCTGGGGACTTTATTTTTTACGATAATAACAGTGGAAAAGAGCGTCCTGACTTTGACTCTTTGGGAAATGATCACTTACTGCTTTATCGTAATGACAACTCTTAACGGTAACGCTAGCTATATTACTTAACTACAACACCTGACTTTTTTCTTATCTGTAAGGAATAGCGATATGTTATTTAACCGTGTCGCTGAATTAATCGTGGGCGAGCCTAACGGTGAGGCCGTTATTATTCGCGACTTACGCTTTTCATTTTCAATTGAAAAAGATAATGATAAAGCAGTCAATAAGCTAAATTTAAAAATCTATAACATGAATAAACAGACCCGCAGTGTTGTTGAACGGGTCAATAATAACGTGATCTTCAAGGCGGGCTATGAACACGATATTGGGCCTGTGACTATTTTCACTGGCTCAGTCGTGAGCGCTTGGACTGTCAGTGAAGGTAACGACATTATTACCGAGCTGTCTGTTCGAGACGGCATCTTGGCATTAAGAGACACTAAGATTTCTCTTAGCTATTCGCCGGGTACGTCGGCGCTGAGCGTTCTCGATGACGTGATGGCATCATTTTCCATTCCCGTTAAGCCTCTACCTAAAAGTATTACCGATAAAGCCTATTTACGAGGATTCTCATTCTGTGGAAAGGCTGAGACGGCAATGAATGATGTGTGCCTTTATCTGGGGCTGACCTGGTCCATCCAAAATAACGAAATTCAAATACTGGACAGGAATAATCCCTCCGGTGATGAGATCGTTGTTCTAACGCCAGACAATGGGTTGATTGGTGTACCAGAACGGGTGGTGGACTCTACGCGTAAGCAGTCTCAGGGGGAAAGTTCACCGCCGTCAGGCATGGTTCTGTCAGAGAGCCGAAAAGAGGGGGAACATTTTCAAATCGACGGTTACAACGTGAAGTGCCTGCTACAGCCTCGTCTGTATCCGGGCTGCTACGTGGGGCTGGAAAGCCATGTCCTCTCACTAGATCCGATGATTGATACTGACGATATCGGCCGGCCGAGAATGTTTTTTCGTGCCGAAACCGTGACGCACAGTGGGGATAGTCATCAGGGCGAATGGCTGACGGAATGCCAGCTTAAAGCGGTAGATTAAGGAGAACGTATGGCTGAAAACAGTAACCTACTCCAAGCGCTCCAATCGCTGATTCAGACCGAGAATAGCCAAATCAATACCGCCGTTGACGGCATTATTGAAAGCTACAGTGCGGGAATTGCTAGCGTAAAACCGATCCCACAAAAGCGGTTTAACGACGGTAGCCAGATAGCCTACCCCGTCATCCCCAACGTCCCGGTCATGTGGCCGCGCTTCGCGGGCGATACGGCTGGGGTCAAAGGGCCTGTGCGGCCGGGAGACAAGTGCCTGCTGGTGTTCTGCCAGCAGGCCGTTGACGGCAGCGATGATGAACGGCGTTTTTCCCTTAACGATGCCTACTGCATTGTGGGCGGGTTCGGGGCGTCTACCGGACGTGGTGAGGAAAACGACCAAATGCAGCTTTACTTCAACGACGCTTACGTGGCGTTAACTGAAGACGGCAAGCTGCTGATTAACGCGCCGGCGGGTGTGGAAATCACTACGCCCGAAACGTTGAACAAAGGCCTTTTAACTACCGAAGGGCAGCTTAGCTATCAGTCGGGCATGTCCGGGCGCGGTGGCGCCACGATCAACGGCACGGTTAAAGCCACAGGCGACGTTCAGGGCAGCGGTATTTCTCTTATCCAACATACTCATCGTGAACACGATGGGCCATCGACGGGGCCAGCGCAATGATTGATTTAACGCTTGATTCTTCAGGCGATCTCGACCTGAGTCGCAACGATCTGAGCTGGGTAGACGGCGCTGAGCGCGTACATCAACAGCTGCGGATAAAGCTAAAGCTGTGGCGCGGCGAATGGTTTTTAAACACTGCCTTTGGCACGCCGTACCTTCAGCAGATCCTCGGTAAACAGATCACGCTAAACGGCGCGCTGGCCGCGCTAAAAACCAGCATTCTTGATGTGGACGGCGTGCGGGAAATTACCCAGTTTCACTATGAGTTCGATCGGCAAACGCGAAGCCTGACGGTGCAGTTTGCCGTCAAGACGCCCTATGGGCTGATTAACTATAAAGGTAATCAATAATGGCTTTAACGAAAGAGGGCTATGCCGTCAAGCGGCTGGCCGAACTGAAAAAAGAGTATGACCGCCTGTTGATCAACCGCTTTGGCCCGATTAACACACAGCCCGATTCGGTTATCGGTCAGCTGGAGGGCATCTGGGCGGAGGCGCTGGCCAATCTTTATGAGCAGGCGCAGGACACCTATCACGCCATGTATCCGTTCAGCGCTGAGGGCGTCTCTCTGGACGGCGCAGTGTCCTACGTGGGTATTACGCGCTTTACCGCGACAGCGACCTGGACGATTGCGGCGGTGTATGGCAGGGAGTCAACGCTGCTGAAAAGCGGGGCGCAGGCGTCTGACGGTGTGCAGCGTTATCAAAGCGTATTGGACGCGGTTATCAGCCGAGCCAACGCCGTCGATACGTTAATAGACGTTAACGTGCAAAGCGGTATGAATTACGTGCTTAACGTAAACGGCATGCTGATTAGCTATCTTTCCGGCTCTAACGCGACGCTGGAAGAGATTGCATTTGGACTAGGGCAACAGTTTAATCCCGACGCGATGCGCTACGAGCTAGACGACGGGCGCCTCAGGATCTTTGCCACTGACGGCGTGACGCCGTTTGCCCTGTCCGTTGGTGAGCGGATGAAGATGGTTCGCATTGGCTCGCCCGCTCGCTTTGTTTCAATGAACGAAGGGCGCCGGGTATTGCCTCAGGGAGCTTTGCGCGAAATCGTTACACCACGCAGCGGCTGGGAGGACGTGTGCAATCTGGTTGAAGGCGTGACCGGGCGGGAACGGGAGAGCGACACCGAGCTGCGCACCCGATTTGAACAGTCCCGCCAGTCGCTGGGCTCTGCGACAGTGAAAGCGATTCGCGCTCGGCTGATTCAGGACGTGTCCGGCGTTAGCGAAGTGCGAATTTTTGAGAACCGAACTAACCAAACGTCCGATGACGGCATTCCACCTCACGCCTTTGAAGCGCTGGTAGTTGGCGGTAGCGATCAAAGCGTCGCTGACGCCCTGTGGACGCATAAGCCCGCGGGCATCGAAACCTACGGCGCTAACTCCATTATGGTGAAGGACGAGAACGGTGACGGCCAGCGCATTTGCTTCTCGCGCGCCACGCAAAAATACGCTTGGATCCGCGTGCATGTAACCGGGCTGTACGATGAAGAGGCCCTGCCTCAGGACATTATCAGCACCATCAAGCGGGCGGTGATGAGCTACGGTGAATCTCTTAGCATCGGTGAAGACATCATTCTTCAGCGCATGCTGGGGCCTATCTACGCCAACACCACCGGACTTGCCGGGATTGTTATTGAAGCTGCAGTCACCGAATCGCCAGAAGCGCTACCGGCCTACGGAGAAGGCAATATCGCCATTGATAAGCGCAGCACCGCGGTATTTGACGAGGCTCGGCTGGAGGTTATCGGCCTATGACCACTTCTTTTAGAAAAACGGCGCTGTCGCGCCTTGTGGGGCAGTTTCACGATAAAGAGAAGGTGAAAGGGCTGGTGGAGTCAATGGTGACTCCGCTGGAGGAGCTATCCGACGATCTGAACGCCATCAAGCACCAGCGCTGGGTCGATACGGCAGAAGGCGAACAGCTTGACGGCTGCGGCTATATCGTTGGCGTTTCGCGCCAGAGCCGAGGGGACGAAGAGTACCGCATTGCCATCAAGTCGCGCATTCTCAGCAATAGTTCTCGCGGTAGACCTCAGGATCTGATTGAAGGCGTGCGCTTTTTGACTAAGGCGACAGACATCCAGTATCTGGAAAGCTATCCGGCCTGTGCGCTGCTGTTTTCTAACGGTAAAACTGTTCCTCCGGGCAGCCAGCCGATCCTGCAGGACATCGCGCCTGCGGCGATAGAGACCGTGCCGCTGATGGTGAGCTACGGTCGGGCTCAGCCTCTGAGAACGGGGCGACTGTCGAATCCGTCCGGCCTGAGCGTGACCAGCGAGCAGGGCGACGCTGAGCTGCAGGTTAACGAGCAGGGATTGAGCGTGAGCGGCAGTAACCCGATCGGCTCCGCTCGCCTGAGCGGCATGGTGCCGGCTAAAACGCCGCTTCTGGCCAACCGAGCCAAGATCCGCGCTGCCAAAGGCATATTGGCGGTAAGTACAACCTATGAGGTGTTCGATAACGGATACCGTTTACCTGGAGTATTCCAATGACTACGTTTGCAGAAAATCACATCGTCTTTCCCGACGGACAGATTAACGTTGTCCCGCTGCCGGAAGCCATTATGCGCAACGGCTTTACGCCAGAAACCCGCGATGCCCCCGGCATGCCGCTCCCTGCCCAGTACCTAAACTGGCTGATGCGCGATCTTTATCGCCTGGCGAATGAAGTAAAGGATAAAAGTGAAGAGCTGGCTGGTCGAGTTATTCCCGCCTGGATGCCGATCCCCTGTCCGCTGGAGGAGGCCCCCGAGGGCTACCTGAAGTGTAACGGCGCGGCGTTTGACAAGGAGCGCTATCCCGAACTGGCTGAGGGCTACCCGTCTGGTGTGCTGCCCGATCTGCGAGGGGAGTTTATTCGCGGGTGGGATGATGGGAGAGGGGTGGATGCGGGGAGGAAATTGTTGAGTCTCCAGTCTCATGCGTTTGAAAGCCACAACCACTATCTTCCAAGCTGTGCGGGGTCGGTCCCGGCACCCAATACAAGATACGCCTCATTGCATGACAGCGCCTGGACAACAAGAATTGCAGTAAATCGTGAGATCACGGCTACCCCAGATATGGCGGTAACATTTCCTCTAACGAAGGGAGATCTGACAAATATTCAGCAAGCTACGGGAGATATTGGGACATTTGGAACAGAGACTCGTCCACGTAATATTGCATTCTTATATATTGTGAGAGCTGCATAATGAGTCGTGCAAAATTTAATGACTTGGGCTTAGCTACACGAGCTGGAACAGTTCATCTCTATAATGTATCTCCTGATTTTGAAGAGTTCCTCTTTGAATCTGATGAGGGGATCTCTGTAGGGACAGGGGTTCCAGCCTATAGCTATATTGATGTTCCTTTGCCTGCTAAATCCGGATTTGCCGTTTGTCGAGATGATAAAGAGTGGAAATACATGGAAGACCATCGAGGTATTGAAGCGTATTCCATCCAAACGGGAGAACCGATAGAGATTACTGCTCTTGGCTCTCTCCCTTCGAATGTAACAACGCTTAGCCCTATAACGCCTTTTGACACTTGGAACGGCGATCGCTGGGTAACGGACGAAACGGCGAAGCGTCAGTCTGAAATAGAGACCGCCGCGCAGCAAAAACGCAGTTTAGAACAGAAGGCCAACGTAGCGATTGATACGCTAAGCGATGCCATTGAACTGGGGCTGGCTGAGTCAGGCGATGAGGAAATGCTTAAAGCCTGGCGAGCCTATCGCGTTAAGTTGTCTCGCATTGATACTCAGAACGCGCCCATTACTGTCTGGCCCGATCTCCCTACTACATAGTTTATTTCTCTTATTTTTATTCGATAAGCAATCTCCCGGTTGCCCGATGTCGGCTGTCCGACGTCGGGCATTGAGCGGCGATTTTCTATAGGAAAACGCAAAGGAAACATTATGGCCTTAACCCTTGAACAGGAGCTGGCGCTGTTGGCGCTGCTCAATGATAAAAAAACCACCCTGTCGGAACTTCCGGCCGCGACGGAGCTGGGCTCCGACGACCTGATGCTGACGCGTCAGGGCATCATCGATAAGTCAATCACCGGCGATACATTAAAGCGCTATGTGATGCCCCCAGAGGCTTCTCTGACGGTCTCCGGCATTGTGAGACTAAACAGCGCTGTCGACAGCCGAGATGAAACCACGTCGGCAACGCCAAAGGCGGTAAAAGAGGCTTACGATCTGGCAAAAGGTTCGCTGGTAAAAAGCGCCAACCTGTCTGATTTAACTGACCGTCTGGAAGCCAGAAAGAATCTCGGCCTGTCGGACATTCCGTCCTTGTGTTATCCCGTGGGTGCTCCCATTCCATGGCCGTCGGATATTATTCCTGAAGGCTATGCAGCGATGGTCGGGCAGGCGTTTGATAAAGCCCTCTATCCTCAGCTAGCAAAGGCGTATCCGTCAGGCGTTATCCCCGATATGCGCGGCTGGACGATTAAAGGGAAACCGGAATCCGGTCGAGATGTGCTTTCGTATGAGATGGATGGTAATAAAGCCCACACGCATACGGCAAGTATTTCAAATACGGATTTGGGGTCGAAAGCGACATCGGCGTTTGATTATGGGACGAAGACGACTAGCTCGTTTGATTATGGCACAAAGACGACAAATTCAGCTGGTGCACATACCCATGCATCTCAAGCATCTATTGGTTTTGGCCGTGATGCATATGTGAATATAGCGGCAAATGGTGATAATAATTCTAGAAACTATTCTGTAACTATTCCATCAGCAGGAGCTCATACACATACTGTAGGAATAGGTGCTCATACGCATACGGTAGGCATTGGATCTCACTCTCATAGCATAGCTTTAGGTAGTCATTTACATAACATATCTATTAACGAGTCAGGAAATATAGAGGTAACAATAAGAAATATTTCATTCAATTATATTGTCAAACTTTCTTAATTTTAAATGTGTTGTTTTAATTCTTTATATAGTATCTGATTAATAATATATTGGGGAATATATGGCTTTAACTCTTGAACAAGAGCTGGCACTGCTTGCCTTGCTTGATGAACAAAAACTGACTTTATCGGAACTCGATCTCGCGAGTGAATTAAACAACGGAGATCTGATGTTAGTTCGTCAGGGAATTCTAGATAAATCCCTTAAAGGCGAAACGCTAAAACGCTACGTTACACCGCCGTCGGCCTCTCTGACTGTTTCTGGATTAACCAAGTTAAATAACGCCGTAAACAGCAGTGATGAAGATGTTGCAGCAACGTCTAAAGCGGTGAAATCAGCCTATGATTTGGCTGGAAAAGCACTGATGAAAGACTCCAATTTAGCGGATTTAACCAATGTGGCTGATGCTCTTACAAACCTTGGTTTGGGGGATGCGGCGTCTCGAAGTGGCATTACTGCCCTGAACAGTCAAAACGGCTGGTTATCAATACCGGTAGCGATCGGTTCTTTTCGACAAACTATCATTATCCAGTGGGGGTCTGTATCGATATCGTCACGAGGAACCACACCAGGCGTCGATGGATGGATTCAGAGCTCAGTATCAATGGGTTTTCCGATCGCGTTTCCATCGATATGTTGTTCAGCAACATGCTCACTGCAGCATGGAGGTACTAGCACTCAATGGGTCGCAATACCTAATTTGAGTATCAGTAGCAGGCTCGGAGGAATTTGCCGCTTGCAAACGCAATATCAAATGGAACTAATCCCATCTGTATCTTGGATAGCAATAGGGTATTAAAATGACAAACAACTACGTTTTTAGTGCTACGGACAACTCATTTTATCCGACAGAGTTACGGGAGATGTATGAACATGCGGGAACATGGCCACATGATGCACGTCCTGTCGATGATACCAGCTTTGCCGAATTCTCTGGTTTTGCTCCAGAAGGTAAATCAAGAGGAGCAGGCGACGATGGTTTCCCGTGCTGGGTAGATATTTTACCTCCGGTAGTTGATGAACTGATAGTGACTGCGTCCGTTGAAAAATAAAGGATAATAGAGGCGACAAACGAGTACATCAGTTCTCGGCAATAGCCATCGAAATTAGCCCTAGGGCGGTTATCCGCAATTGAAAAGGCGGAATTTAACCGCTGGTTAGACTATCTCGACAAAATTGAGGCCGTAAATGTTACGGCCTCGACTATCAAATGGCCTACGCAGCCGGAGGCAGTGGCCAATTAATAGGGATGGCGGTGATATCAACGCGAGTTAGCGAAACACGGTATTTCCGCCATTCGTCGTATCTCTGACGTTCTTCAGCTGTGGCCATTTCTAATTCAACAGCATCAGCCAGCGGCTCAACAACTGTATTTGCCACTGTAATCAGCCTCTGTTTTTCAGCGGCCGCTGCCGTTATCAGTTCATCAACCGACAATGGTGGAATATCCACCCAGCATGGCAAACCGCCCTCACTTACAACCCGAATTTTTCCCTCTGGCGCAACCCCGCTGAGCTTAGTAAACAGAGCGTCATCAACCTCTAAGCCGTCAGTAGGCCATGTCCCGGCCGCATCATAAACTTCGCGGAGTGCCAACGGATAAAACATGTTATTTATTGCGCTAAATATATAATTTTTCATATTAGTATCCAATTGCTATCCACATAAGCTGTCGGGAATGAGCTAAAGAACCCGTTGTGACATAAATTTGGGCGTCGGCACCGAATCGAGTTGGCATGCCAATAGAAAAGGTTTGTTGTGCATTTCTGTATTCAGGTACAGCATCATAGTTAGCCGAAGTGATTCCGGTACTAGTTGTTATACTAAAACATCCGGTCGGAAAGGCGATTGGATATGTGATATCACATTTATAACTTGCAGCTCCTACTCCGCTTGTCCACTTTCCCCACTGAATAATAATTGCAGTTTCTGATCCACCTACTTTTATTGGTATTGATAGCCAACCATGGTCTGACAAAAGAGCCTTGGCCGCTGCTAATTTTGCCGCCTCCCCCAAACCAAGGTTTACAAGAATGCCTTTATTCCTCATGTTTGCCACAATATCCCTCTTCTTTCCCAAAATAAGGACGCTGAAAATGGCAATCATTGGCTATGTTCGGGTTTCAACAAATGAACAAAATACTGAACTACAGCGAAAGGCGCTTGAGTGCTTAAACTGTGAGCACATTTTTGAAGATAAAATGAGCGGTAAAAAGGCTGAGCGGCCTGGATTAAAGAAGGCGCTGAAGCAGCTAAATACGGGAGATACACTTGCAGTATGGAAGCTCGACAGACTGGGAAGATCGATGAGAAACCTGGTTTTACTCATTGATGAGCTGCATCAGCGAGGCGTACACTTTCGCAGCGTTACCGATAGCATTGATACCTCTTCATCCATGGGAAGGTTCTTTTTCCATGTCATGGGGGCGCTGGCGGAGATGGAGCGTGAGCTTATTGTTGAGCGAACGAATGCCGGGCTGGCCGCCGCGCGGGAACAGGGACGAATCGGTGGGAGGAGGCCGAAGCTAACGGTTGAGCAGTGGGAGCAGATAGGCCGTTTAATTGAAAAAGGGCACAGCCGTGCGGAAATTTCCCGTATTTACGACATATCCGAAAAAACAATTTATCGATATCACCCGGCAAAAAACTTCTCAACAGTGAAATAAATATTAATGCTGCTGAAATAAGAGATTAATTTAGCTTTCTCCTATTTTTAGTGGCAAATTTATTTATCAATCTTAATCCACTTTCTATGGAGGTGGAGAGCATTCATGTGGGTTTTCGCGTAGTATTTACTGCAATATGAAGAAATATATTGTGGTGGGACCAAATGTTTATAAAGAAGAAGGAAAAATAAATTAGGATTAGAAGTGAAGTAAATAACCCCAAAAGGGCGCTATTCACTTCACTTACGTAGTTTATTAACCCCTATCTCCTTAAACCCCTGGCAAATCAAACGCCAGCACTTCACTGTCACCGTAGGCGGTCACGTTCAGTTTGGCTTCGTCCCACAGGGCGAGGCCGTCGCTGGCGGAGGCCTGTACGCCGTTGACGTCAATTTGACCCTTCACTACCTGAAGCCAAACTCGGCGACCTTTAGTGATAGGATATTCTGCCTTTTCCCCATCATCCATCGCCCAGCGCCACAGTTCCATATCCTGATAAACTTTCAGCGAACCGTCGCGTGCATCCGGTGAGAGCACCAGCTGGCGAGCATGCTTTTCCGTAAACGACTTTTGCTCATAGCGCGGTGCGATGTCCTGCTCGCTGGGAATAATCCAAATCTGATAAAAGTGCAGCGGTTCGGTCGCGCTCGGGTTGTATTCCGAATGGCGAACGCCGGTACCTGCACTCATGATTTGGAAATCCCCTGCGGGAACCCGCTCTTTATTGCCCATGCTGTCCTGATGCTCGATAGCACCTTCCAGCACGTAGGAGAGGATCTCCATGTTTTTATGGGGATGAGTTGGAAAACCCTGTCCGGGAGAAACCCGATCCTCATTGATAACGCGTAACGCGGAGAATCCCATAAAGTTCTCGTCGTAATAATCGGCAAATGAGAAGCTGTGCCAGCTGTCCAGCCAGCCGTGATTAGCATGGCCGCGAACGTCGGCTTTACGTAGATAAATCATAATGAAACCTCCTTAATGTTTATATTAAGTGTAGTTCATTGAGTGTGTAGAGATAGCGGAATTGTGTCACGAAGACGGTCAAAAAAACTGAATGAAAGGCGATGCAGGGAATAAAAACGGCGTTCCGCATTTGCCTGTGGAACGCCGTTTTTTATAGAGCTAATCCGTTCTGAACGCTATTGAGCGATGCTGTCCAGCAGGTTAACGCCGCTGCGTTTTGACATCGTTTTGCGATAGGCATCTACGCGGGTGGGGTAGTGTACATCCTTAACGATGGACATCCCACGAAGGGCGGGGAACAGGTGAATATCGTCTACAGAAAGCTCGCCGTTACAGGCTTCCGGTGACTGAATCAGAGCGTCAAGCTTGAGCAGGTCTTCTTCCAGTTGGGCCTTAAGGGCTGGCGTATTGTTAAGATGCTGTTCGAAGCTGCCAATAGCGGCCTCTTTCTTTTTGGCGAAGTAGGCACGAGAGGATGGCGTACTGAACTCGGAGAATTCTGCCTTGGCATAGCGGGGGATCAGCAGGTGATTAAGGTAGGCTGAAACCTCTTTTAACCAGTTAGCTACGGCAGGGTTAGCGCTTCCAGTGATCGCTAGCGTACCAAACTCTTTGTCGACATAGTGAACGATGTCCATGCTCTCAGGCATAAAGCTGCCGTCGTCTTTTTCCAGTATGGGCGCCATCTTCTGGCCGATCATGCGAACCGGCGTTTCTTCATCGTCGTTGAGAAGGGTCACCATTTCAAACGGAATGTTTTTCAGGCCGAATATCATGCGCGCCTTTACGCAGTAGGGGCAGTGATCGTAAACGTATAGCTTCATAGTGAAGTCCTCGAATTAGAGCAAACGGTAGACCGTCTTCTACCGGAGGCAGTCCAGAAAATGGATAGATGCCGCGATTATCTCATTGAAACACGCGTTGGCAAAGACGGCTTTACGGGATGCTGCATTATCCCATAGGGCTACATAGCTCAATCAAGATTCCGGAAGGTGAACGCACATAAGAGACGGTTTGTCCCCAGGGCATGGCCTCCGGTGCTTTAAGTTCGGTAGCGCCATATAGTAACGCTGAGGCGTGAGCCTGAGTGACGTCATCAGTGACTAAAGCTATTTCCATACCCAACGGCTTTTTGCTGTCGCCGCAGTGTACATAGCCGTCGGGGAAGTGGCTGTCGCCAAGCTGCCGGTCGGCGAAGGCTAGGGTTGTTTCTCCCGTTTCTAGCTCGCCGTAGGCGCCGCTCTCGTGTAAAAAGCGCGTGGGTAAATCAAAGGCTTGATTAAAGAAGTTAAGCGTTTTTTCAACGCTGTCGACATAGGTGATGGTATAGCTAAATTTTACCATGAGCGTTTATCCCCGCGGTGCCGTCTTTGTATAAATTATGAACGACTCCGCGGGAAAGTGCACGTTTCACTTAGCGCAAATGAGCGGGGCGGCCGTGGCCTGGACGAGAATGGCTCGGTCGGTGATTGTAGCGAGAGCTGTTGTAATACGGGCGAGAATACGACTTATAGCCATGGCGATAGCCGTGATTATCGTAGCGATACTTATAGCCATTGCCCAGAATATAGCGGTAGCCATAGTAGCGCTTATTGTAATTTTTGTGGCTGTAGCCACGATTGTTCTTATACTTATAGGATCTATCATTATTGTGTTTTTGATAGTGCCCGTGGCGGTTATTACTATGGCGATCGCGCGCTTCAGTAGCGGCAGATGCACAAAATGAGATGGCCAGGATAGCGATAAATAGGGTTTTCTTAAGTGTTTTCCTTAGCATTTCCTTATACTCCTTATCAGGTGGCGTACCCTCATCATTGCAGGTTAGGGAAATTGTTCAATGCACTGGGGTGCGTTTTACGCTTTTTTTACGCTTGCCTAACGGAAAGGGAGCGAGAGGACGAAAAAAGGCGCCGTAAGAGGCGCCTTAGAAAGCTAAAGCCAGCCATTAGTTAGATGTCTAAACGCTTTGCCTGCCACTTGCGGGACTTCCAGCGCCAGGTGTTGGCTAAGCCGCGCAGCCACTCGTCGCACATAAAGCCGATCCAAATCCCCATAATCCCCATCCCCATTTTGATTCCGAGGAAGTAGCCGATAGGAATCGACACACACCACATAAAAAACAGCGCGGTTTTGACCGGGAACCATGCATCGCCTGAGGCGCGCAGAGCGTTGACCATAACGATATTGAAAGTTCTTCCCGGCTCAAGAAAGACCGATAGAATAAACAGCGGCAGCAGCATGTTGATCATGTCCTGATCTTTTGCCAGCAGCCCCATGATGTTTTTATCAAATATCCAAAAAACCACCACGACGACGATGGTTGCACCGATGCCAAACTTCAGGCTTTTGAACGTGCGCCGATAGGCGTCTTCAAAACGCTTGGCGCCGACCAGATGGCCGACGAAGATTTCGTTGCCGATGCTAATGGCAATGCCGAACATCATGACGAACAGCGCTATCTGGAAATAGAGCGTCTGAGCCGCCAGCGCGGTTTCCCCCATCAGGCCGATAAACGCGTTGGCCGTCATGTAGTGCACTATCCACAGCAGGTTTTCGCCAGCCGCGGGCAGGCCGATATAGAGAATTTTCCTCAGCAGATCCATCGACCAGTGGAAAAACAGGCGGAACTCTAGGCGAATGCGCAGGCCGTAGTTAAGCAGGCAGGCCAGCAGGATGATACAGATAACTCGACCGAACACCGTTGACCACGCGACGCCCACCAGCCCGGCGTCAAACACATAGAGCACAAAGATATTGCCGATGACGGTGATAACGTTAACGATAAGCGTCACGTACATCGCTACTTTCGACTTGCCGTACACCCGCAGGCAGGCGGCCAGAATCAGAGAAACCGCTTCAGGGATCAGGCAGATGCCGAGAATATGCAGATAGCTAAAGCCGTCCTTCATCAGGTGCGGCGGCATGTTCATAATTTCCAGCGCCCGATAGCCGAAAAAGAACAGAATGGCCGCACAAAACAGGCCGATAACAAAGTTAAAGGCGATGGAAACGTGAATAGCCTTCTTGGCGACTTCCGGCTGGCGAGCTCCCAGATACTGAGCGATAACAACGCTACAGCCCACACTGATAAAGCTGAAGATAGTAATGCACAGATCGAACACCAGGTTACCCGGCCCCATAGCGGCCAGATAGGACTTGGAAACCTGGCTGACCATATAGGTATTGATCAGCAAAGTTGAAAAGTGCAGCAGGAGATCGATAAAAATCGGCCAGCTCAGCGAAAACAGCGATCGCTCAGTAACATCGTTATGATGCATGTAAAAAAACCTTAATGACTTACCTAATGACTTTAACGTAATGGCGCAACAAAAGAGCACTGCCTAAGGCGAGGGGAAAAATCCGACGCGTATTGTATCACCGTTTGATAAGCTGCCTCCAATGATAAACGCGCTTTTTATTTATTTTTGGTTTGGGAATATATCGGTTTTAAGTAACCCATTGGCTTTGGCGGAAATTTTATAAAAAAGGGCTGGGGGATCGCTTTTTTCCGGTGTTATGCTAAGGCGTGTTGTGGCGCTTTTAGTCCAGAGATGGGGCAGGGCCAACTTCACGATGAACAAAAATATAATGATGAATAGGAAAACAGCGTGGTTAAGAAAATCAGAGCAGCGGTTGTCGGCTACGGCAACATCGGAAAATATGCGATCGAAGCCCTGAATGCGGCTGACGACTTTGAGATTGCAGGCGTAGTGCGCCGCAGTGTGGGAGACAAACCGGCAGAGCTGGCGCCTTACCCTGTAGTGGACTCTATCGATAAGCTGGATAACGTCGACGTGGCTATTCTGTGCTCCCCGACGCGCGCCGTGAAAGACGTGGCGCTAGACATTCTGGCTAAGGGTATCAACACGGTTGACAGCTTTGACGTTCACTCCAAGATTGTCGACCTTAAGCACTCACTGGATCCGGCCGCTAAGGCCAATGGTGCAGTTTCAATCATTGCTGCCGGATGGGATCCGGGGTCTGACTCTATTATTCGCGCGCTGATGCTGGCGATGGCGCCCAAGGGCATCACCTATACCAATTTTGGCCCAGGCATGAGCATGGGGCACTCGGTCGCGGCGAAGTCTATTGCCGGCGTGAAAGACGCCCTGTCGATTACGGTGCCGCTAGGCACTGGTATTCACCGTCGCCTAGTGTACGTTGAGCTAGAGAGGGGGGCTGATTTTGAGACGGTAGCCCGCACTCTGAAAGCCGATGACTACTTTGCCTCCGATGAGACTCACGTGAAGCAGGTCGACTGCGTAGACAGCCTGAAAGACATGGGGCACGGTGTGCACATGACCCACAAAGGCGTTTCCGGCGCGACCCAGAATCAGCTGTTTGAGTACTCAATGAGAATCAATAACCCGGCGCTGACGTCGCAGTTTCTGGTGTCCGCCGCGCGGGCAACCATGAAGATCTCTGCGGGCGCCTATACGGTCATTGAAGTTGCTCCGATTCACTTCCTGACCGGAGAAACCGACAGCCTGATCGAGCGTCTGGTGTAAAGCATCAGTTCGATAAACGACAGTAAGCGCCCCGCCTCGAAGCCCGAGGCGGGGCGCTTTTTTTGTTAGCCGTCTAGCGGGGCACTCTCAGTCCTCCCTCCACGCCGTTTGGGCTCAGTAAGACCTGCCAAAGCTGAATGTCTCTCGCCCTAAAAGCGCCCGCGCAGGCGTTTAAATAGTAGCTGAACATCCTCTTGAAGCGCTCATCGTAGCGCCCGGCTAGCCGATCCCAGTTTTGGATAAAGCGTTGATACCAAGCCATCAGTGTGGGATCGTAGTCGGCACCGAAGTTGTGCAGGTCTTCAATCACAAAGTGGCGCTCACAGGCGTGGGACAGGTTAGCGACGGAGGGCAGGCAGCCGTTAGGAAAGATATACCTGTTGATCCACGGATCGACGTTAGCCTTCGTCTTTTTGGAACCGATAGTGTGCAGTAAAAACAGCCCGTTTGGCTTAAGGTTGCGCGCGGTCACCTTAAAGTAAGTGTCATAATTTTTAGGGCCAACGTGTTCAAACATGCCGACAGAAACGATGCGGTCGTAGCGGTTATGCAGATCACGATAGTCCTGTAGGATAATATTGACGTCCAGATCGCAGCAGCGCGCCTGCGCCAGCTTTTGCTGCTGTGCCGAAATGGTGACGCCGTGCACGCTGACGCCGTAATGCTTGGCTGCATAGGCGGCTAGCCCGCCCCAGCCGCAGCCAATATCCAGCAGTGTCAGCCCCGGTCGCAGTTGGAGCTTCTCACAGATCATCTTCAGCTTGTCCTGCTGAGCCTGCTCCAGCGTGCTGGCGTTTTTCCAGTAGCCGCAGGAGTACTGCATATAGGGATCGAGGATTTCGTTGAATAGATCGTTGCCGAGATCGTAATGCCGCCTGCCGACCATCCAAGCGCGCTTTGTCGACTGTAGATTAAAAATCCGCGCTCCGGCAAGGCGCATTAGGTCGCTGAAGCGTTTAGGGATGCAGCTTTCCAACCCGGCGCGCAGAATACGGTGGAAAAATATATCCAGCCGCGAGCAGTCCCACCAGCCGTCCATATAGCTTTCCCCCAGCCCCATAGACCCCTGCCGCAGTACTCGCTTAAAAAACTGTGGATGATGAACCTGAATATCAAACGGCCGTAAGCCATTAATTCGAATATCTGCCTTTTGTAGCAGCTCATCGGCCATCCGATACCAGGAACTGGTTTGAATGCCGATATCTTCAATAGAGGATGAGCTCATAGTTTCTCCGTCACTTTGTTGTAGCGCAGCCCGCCTCAGAAAGAGGTAAGGCTGAAGAGACCGTTAGGCCTGGCGCTGCATGCATGAATGCTGTTAGTTACAAGATAGAGAGAAAAACCCAAAGGAATGCCGATCGGGTTAGCCAGTCCGCTGGTGAATGGCGGTACGTTCCGCGACCGTCAAGAGAGTGATGATAAAACGCTGTACGCATTTTTCATTTTTCATTGCTAATTTGTTCAGTATAGGGCGGGGAAAAGCGTTGTTCAAAGTTTAGTCTGACATGATGTAAGGGCGTTTTTATTCCATATCATTATTAATAAATAGGGAGAAACCAAAGCGTGCCAGAGCAGGCACGCTTTGAGCAGGCGACTAGTCATCGAATTGAGAAAAAGATGCGCCTTCTTGCCCGCAGCTAAATACGCGCACCCAGTCAACCAGCAGCAGCCGATAGTCAGCGAGAAAGCGGTCCATTTCGGCACTTATCATATCAGCCTTAGCGTCAGGTTCTTGCTGGAGGTTCAAAGCGACAATATGGCCCAGCTGGTCAGTCTGACCCCATAAAGTAAAACCCGAGGTGAGGCGGAGTGCAAACCCATGAGTAATGACCGCGGCGACTCTGCTGAAAGCCACTCCGGCGTAAATGTGTTCGACACTAAACGACTGATGAAGCGCAGCGAGTGTCAGCGTATCGTCATTCAACGGCTGTGAAATTCGCTTACGCAGGTGGAGTTGAGTAAACCCTGCTTCTTGGCGCTGGTGGTGATAGATATTCACAATGTCGTTAAATTCTAGCGAAATAGCGTCTTGCTGAGTTTGTGAGACAAATTCAGTTTGTCGCCAGTCATCCTCATGGCGAACCAGCATATTTTCTAAAGACGGCGCGCTTTCCTGCTCCGGCACGGCGTCATTAATCGTTGGCAGGCTAAACAGGATTTGGCTGGGATCGACCATTGTTGTCTCATATTGCGCCAGCTCAATGGTCACTTTTCCTGTCTTGCGAAATTCACTTTTTTGCGGCGGAAGGGCACTCACCACTTGCCACTCTTCCTCTTTGATGTGTAGCGTGGTGTCTATTTCAAACGTATCGGGCAGGCTATCGATTGGGACATCCGAGCGCATAAAGGGAGCGCTTTCGCCCTGTTTCACAAATTCAACCCTGATGGTTGTATGTTTTTTGCCAAAGCCAAACATGAAAAATCCTTTTATTGTCGAAGACGAAGAACGTCGCTATTTTAGCGCTATGTCCGCTTAACCTAAAGAATAAGAAAAGCACCGGAGCCTCTGATGACTGTTATTCCCCGCACTCAGCTTGTTTATGCCATGTCTGCCGATAATGCCCCAGCGTGCCGCGTGCCTGCCGGTACAGAGCTGCTGTTTCAAACCTGCGACTGTTTCGAGGATCAGATAACGTCCACTGAAACACCGTTCAGCAGCCTCGACTGGCAGAGAATTAATCCGGCGACAGGCCCGGTTTGGATTGAAGGAGCCGAGCCGGGGGACAGCCTAAAAGTCACCATCAAGCGCATTACCATAACCTCTTCACAGGCGGTTATGGTAACGCTGCCGCAGCTTGGCGTACTTGGGGATGAGCTAACGGAATCGCAGGTGCACAGTGTGGCGCTGGTGGACGGTGTTGCACTGCTGCCCGGCGGTATTCGCGCACCGGTATCGCCGATGATTGGCGTTATTGGCGTCGCGCCGGAAGGTGAGGCAGTTTCCTGCGGTACGCCGGGAGATCACGGTGGAAATATGGACAGCAAAGTTATCCGAGAGGGAGCGACACTGTGGTTGCCGGTCAACGTTCCCGGAGCGCTACTGGCGCTGGGGGATCTCCATGCAGGCATGGGGGACGGTGAGGTTTCTGGCTGTGGCTTGGAGGTGGCGGGAGAAGTGCTGCTGTCGGTTGAAGTGGTCAAGGGGAGGCCCTATCCGCTGCCGATGGTGGTCGACAGCACGCGTGTTTATACTCTGGCTTCAGAGATTCAGTTAGACGATGCGGCAGCGCGCGCCACGAAGAACATGTCTCGTTTGCTGGTAGAGCGCGGGGGGCTTAATCCCCCTGATGCCATTAGCCTGATGAGCATTATTGGCGATCTTCAAGTGTGCCAAGTGGTCGACCCGCAAAAGACCAGTCGCTTTTCCATGCCGCGCGAAGCTCTTGAACTGCTGGGGATTCGCTTTTAGCTAGAGTAGAGGCTGAAAGTACAATAAAAAATTTTGATATGGAGATGGATATGTCCCGGTTTGGAAAATGGTTTGCGCTGGTCGCTATGGCGGCCATGAGCGTTTTTTCTCTGTCAGTTCAGGCGGGCGCTCCTGGCCCTTATCGTTTAGCGTTCGTCGATATTTCCGAAGCCCCCTATCAGGACGGGCAGGCGCTGGCCATAGAGCTTCGAAAGATGGAGCGGCTGTCAGAAGTGCAAAAAGAGGACTGTTTCTTATGCAACGGTGCTAAAGACAATGACTATATCGGCGTGATTTATCTGTACACCCTGCCCGTTGGGCTGGAAATTAGCGAACTGCGCGCTGCCGTCAACGGTGACGACGCGGCAAAGCGACGTATGCAAACAGTGCTTAACCGCTTTGTAGATTATGACGGCACAGGCATTGACGGCCTGCTGATCTATTCGCATCGAGAAGGCAAAGTTAGCGTTTATACCATGGACAGAAAGATCGGCTCGAAGCTGCTCGAAGAGAGCCGCCCGGTTAAAAATCGCCTGCTGCCTTCCAGCCTGGACACTTTGCTGGAGAAGGCAGCAGAGAAGCTGGATCGGCCAGTTTAAGTAAAAAAACATAAAAAACGCACGGCTCAGGCCGTGCGTTTTTACGATCCAATCCAGACTTTTTATTTAGCGAATGTTGTTATTAGCATCCACTGCGCGGTTGAAGTCGTTGTACATGTATTCAACCCAGGTATTCGGTGATTTACGCGCTTTGCGGTAGTCGCCGATGAAGTTGATAAGCTGGTCGTTAATCGTTTTATAGTAGCTGCTAGGGTTTTTGCCTTCTTCTTCCGCTTTTTTATATTCGGCGATTTGGGCTTCCAGTTTTTCTTCTAGCTGAGCCAGCAGTGCGTTGGCAGCGTCTACTTTCTCTTTATTCTTGAAGTCTTTAGTGGATTTGAACTGGTGTAAGATACCGCGAGCCAGCTCGATGGACTCTTCGCTATATAGCTCTAACAGGCGACCTTCCTGTTTGTAGCGCTCCATGCGCTGTTTCTTCATTTCACTCGCCGCAGCGGAGACGTCTTTGCCAAAGTCGGCATACAGGGCTTTCACGCTGTTGTAAGCAGGGGTGAAGATTTCCATCATTTCCTTACCCTGTGCGCCATTGTCGTCTTCAAACTTTTTCGTTTTGTTGTACTGTTCCAGCTTTTCCCAGACAGGGATGAGCTTGTCCAGCTCGGCAATGAGCTTCTCGGCTTTTTCATCCAGAGCGTCCAGCGTGATTTTGTCTTCTTTCAGAGCCAGCTGCAGGT
Source organism: Leminorella richardii (assembly GCF_900478135.1). Lineage (NCBI taxonomy): Bacteria > Pseudomonadati > Pseudomonadota > Gammaproteobacteria > Enterobacterales > Budviciaceae > Leminorella > Leminorella richardii. The sequence continues at coordinate 2,654,773 of NZ_LS483470.1, read as the reverse complement.
TTTCCTTGAGGCGAACGTGACCGCGAGAGCTGAAATACAGGAAAGACTCCACGACGCGGTAGTCTTTTTTCTCAATACCCGCTTTGACCTTTTTCTCTTTTTCCGGCCAGCTTGATGTGCCGTCCAGAGGGCCGCTGCCAAAGGCGTTAGTGGCCTTAATATAAAGAGAGGTTTTCTTTGACGTCAGATAGGCTTTTTCCTGATCGTCCATCTTGGGTTCAGCGGGCGTTTGCGCTTCTGGTGCAGAGGCTGGCGACGATGAAGATGAGGAAGAAGTTGGCGCAGTCGGTACGGAAGCCGGTGAAGACTCAGATTTGCTATCGTCACAGCCAGAAAGGGCGGCGGTGCCTAATACTAATAGACTAGCGAGGATCCTTTTTTTCATTACTCAATGTCCTTATCAGTGGGGAAGTTATTCACGCTCGTTTTGTTGTTTTTTATGTTGGAAAAGCAACATAACGTCATTGAATAGATTCAAACGCGTTAAATCGGGTCAATAGTATAATATTGTCACAGAAGGGTAAACTCAATTCCACTTATGATATGAGCGGTTTTATGAAGAGAGGTGTTATTTATTTCTTTGATTTTATTTTATTTTTCTTTTTTAAGGTGTTTTGAAAGAACATGTGAAAGCCATATTCGAATAAAATTAATACTATTTTTTGTAACTGGCTGAGGTGTTTTGTTTTTTTATCGGATTGTGGCAAGCAGAATGTTAATTCTGCGATGCGCATAAATTTAATATTGAGAAATATATTTTTTACACACCTTTAGGTTGCCTAAGGCACGGAACTTACGCAGCAAGCTAAGTGCGAATTTAGTGCATTTGGAAGACGATACTCTGAAACAAGATAAAGCTTCGGTTAACGGCTAGCCCACTGTATCAAATCAAGAGGAATGATCGCTTTATACACGTTCCAAAGAGGGGGAAAACGCTAGAGCGGTAATGGCCTGCTTTGCAGCGTAGCCGATCTCTTCAGCTAGTAAGTCGGCTAAAGGTAAGGTAAGTAGAATTGTGTGTCATCTCATCACCTTTAAAGCGTTTTAAAAATATAGGATTGGCGAGCGCTATAGGCGTTGTTATACTCGGCGTGCGGTAGTTTGGCCGCCAAGTTTATATTTTTTGACGTTGTTTATAGAGGGAGCGTTTAGATAGATGAAGCTTTCAGCTACACAGCCTATAGGCACTGGCCGCCATAGGATGTGTTTTGTTCACCCCAATAACCCGGCTCAGTGTATAAAAATACTGTTTAATAAAGAAAGCGGTGGGGAGAAAGAGGTCAAGCGGGAGCTCGCATACTATCAGCACCTTCAGGCTCGCGGCATTGATTGGAGCGGGCTGCCCAAGTATCTGGGCTCGATTGATACCGATATGGGCGTTGGGCACATCTTTGATTTTATTTGTGATGGAGACGGATCGCCGTCAAAAGCCCTTTCTGACTACCTTGAGAGTGCAAGCAGTGAGGAGATTGCGCCTAAGCTCATTCCCCTGCTGGAAGACCTGAAGGCCTATCTGTTTCGCAACCGCATTGTGACAATGACCATCAAACCCCAGAATATCCTGCTGCGTAAGAATGCATCGGGAGAAAAGCGTTTGATTATTGTGGATAATATCGGTGAAAGCGCGCTAATTCCGCTGGCGACATTTAACGGATTTTTCTACCAGAAAAAGATGGAGCGAGTGTGGAAGCGTTTTATTGAGCGACTGATTCAAAGCGGACAGTCTAAAGATTTGGCGTCGCTGATATCAGCCTGAAATCAGCATCGAGTCGCCTTTTAAAGCCGTTTACCTTTAAAACAGGCTCATTGGCGCTATAGGCAAGTTGTAAGATGCCTATAGCGCTGAATATTAGCCAAGTATTAGACAAGTAAGGGAATGCGCTTTCGCGCTACTTTCTTTGCCCTTTCGACAGCATCCACTGCCACTTTTGTTCCCGGTTCAGTTCTGAAGGGGGAACGCGACCAACCTGTTCCAAACGATCTTCTGCGTCGCTTTCGGCGTTGACGGCATTTTTAATGCGGCTTGAGATCAGCTCATCAATTTTATCAACCTGAATAAGCCGTTGGCACTGGCAGCCTCTACCGGCAAGCTGATTGGGAACGCTTTTGGTTTTACAAACGATTTCATCCACTTCGGAAAGGATATAGGAAACCGTATTGATGGCTTTACAGGTGGTTAGCTCGAAGTGCTCCGCAATCTCAGTGGCGCTAACCCATCGTTTTTGCTGCATAATCCAGCGGGCGACGGAAAGATATAAAGGCTCTTGAACACACTCTCTATACATATTCTCACCTATTTTAATCAGGTCGTTAACTTAATTAACCGAGCGTTGCTGTATTTGTGTGTTTTTGCGTCAAGATAGGGTGAAACAACACGGCCAGCTTTATTTTATCGCATGCGCTACGGATGTCTTTGAATATACCTAATTGCATCACTAATCACCATGAATTTTATGCTATTTTTTTATAAAAAAAGGTATTTCATTTTTATGTTAATACATTGTTCTGATTACGTATCAATAGCGTGATTAAAAATAATTTTTTGACATTATTTCACCATGGATTTTTTTATTTTACCTCTGTGCTTGATGGTATTCAGATTGCTTATTTTTTCAGTTTAAAAATAAGATTAATTCATGGATATTTTTATATTTCCTTTTTTTTCATGATATTAGATTTTTATGTCAGAGATCTCAGTTCGAGATTTAGAGCAGGGTAAAATAACAAGACACACATCAGGAGGGAAAAATGAAGCAGGAAAATAAAGTCAACGTTCTTGAAATGGTTTCAGAGGAAATGCGTAGTGTCTTGCAGTTTCAATTAGAAAATCCGCAGCCATCATCTCTCGATGAACGATATGAAACTCTTCGTCAACGCTATTGTGAAGAGCGAAAGTATTGGAATGAACAGGGGCCGGTAATGTTAAAAACAGAACAGGTTAATGTTGAAACTGATTATGGAGTAATGGCGACAAGAATTTATTATCCGAAGCAGGATAGTAGGGCGACGCTGTTTTATTTACACGGCGGTGGATATATTCTCGGCAGCCTCGATACCCACGATCGTATTATGCGGCTACTGGCTCACTATACCGGCTGCGCGGTTATCGGCATTGACTATACGCTCTCGCCCGAGGCGAAATTTCCCCAGGCGATCGAAGAAACTGTTTCCGCCTGCCAGTTTTTCCACCAGAGAGCCGCTGATTTTAATCTGGATCCTCAGCGGATCGGCTTTGCCGGTGATTCAGCCGGTGCGATGTTAGCGATGGCAACTGCGCTATGGTTGCGCGACCATAAGATCGACTGCGGAAACGTCACTGCCGTTTTACTCTACTATGGATTGTTTGGCCTGAGGGATTCCGCCACTCGCCGACTGTACGGCGGATCCTGGGACGGGCTGACAGCAAAGGATCTTCAGGAGTACGAAGACGCCTACTTAGCCAACGAGCGGGATCGTGAATCTCCTTATTACTGCCTGTTTAATAACGATTTAACGCGTGACGTGCCGCCCTGCTTTATTCTTGGTTCGGAATTCGATCCGCTGATTGACGACAGTCGAGCCCTGTATCAGACCTTACAGACTCACGGTCAGCCGTGCCGCTATCAGATCGCATCGGGTACGCTTCACGCCTTTTTACACTATTCAAGAATGATGGACGCTGCGGATCGTGCACTTCGCGACGGCGCTGAATATTTCTGTCAGCATCTCTAAATATATAAAGCGGGCGTCAACGACGCCCGCTTAAAACCGATGTTTAACACAGCTTGATTTTGCTGGTTTGTTCTAGCGTTAGTCCACGGGTTTCTGGTGCAAGGATAATGGAAACGATCAATCCGAACAGAGAAATTCCTGCGCCAACCAGCATTGTTGCGGAAATACCGTTCTGCTGCATAAACAGCGGTAAAGCGTAGGTCGACACAACAGTGCCTATCCGACTTAGAGACATAGCTGCTCCCACCGCTGAAGCTCGGATCGCGGTGGGAAACAGCTCGTTAGGATAGAGCCACTGTAGAATACCGGGGCCACCGGAAAAGAAAGCGTATAGCGCAAAAGCGCTGACGATAAGAAAGATGCCCGGTTCTGGAACAAAGCCTAAAACGGCCAGCGCCATTGTCATCATGGCAAAGCTGCCGATAAGCAGAGGCCGTCGACCTACGCTGTTCAGCCAGTACATGGCGGGCAGGCAGCCAATCATAAAAAATACGCTGATAACAACGTTGCCCAGCACAGCCTCTTTGCCTTCATTCAGCCCTAAGAGTGCGATAATCTGAGGGCCGAAAGTGTAGATCGCGAACATGGGGATCACCTGACAGGTCCAGATAACCGCAACAAACAGGATGGAAGTGAAGTGGCGGCGCGTAAAGATCTGGCTGTATCGGGTTTCCTGAACGTCCTCTTCTTCAAACGTGACCGGCTGCCCGAACAGTTTGATCATCAATTCCTGACACTCTTTAACTCGCCCTTTGCGGAGCAGCCATCGAGGAGATTCCGGCAGGTCAAATCGCCCAAGCAGAATAATAACGCAGGGGATCACCGCGCTGCCGAGCATCCAGCGCCAGCCGTTTTCCACGTCGTAGAGAAGATAGCCGACCAAGTCCGCCGCCGTTGCACCGATATACCACATGGCGGCAATAAAGCCCATGGTAAACGCCCGCTGGCTGGTGCTGGAGAATTCGGCGATCATCGAGGTGGCAATAGGGTAGTCGGCGCCGATAACGATGCCGATAAGAAACCGCAGCAGCACAAGCTCCAGCGGAGAAGAGACAAACATCGTCGCAGCGGAGATAACGCCAATGGCGACAATGTCTATCAGGAACATTAAGCGTCGGCCGACAAGGTCCGCTACGTAGCCGAACAGAGACGTCCCGATAAATAGCCCAACCAGCGTGGCTGCGCCAACGAGGCCAATCCAGTTGGCGTCTAGCTGCAGAGCGGGTTTTAACTGCTCCAGGGCAATGCCGATAATGACTAAAACGTAGCCGTCAAGAAAGGGGCCACCGCTGCCCCAAAGCATTATCTTGCGGTGAACCGGCGAAAAACTGATATCGTCAAATCGTTTATTCTGTTGCATAAGTAGTAGGCCATCTTGCGGCACCTCCCCGTCATAACGGGTAACCGGAGGGCTCTCGTTGTTGTACTCGTTACCCTTCAAGTCGTGGCGCTATCGGTATGAATGTCTCCTGAAAGCGACGTTAAACAGGGCAGAGGCGGAAACAACCGACTCTGCCGCTGCAGCATTAGCCGTATCGATACTCCACGCCGAAGGTACCGCGTGGGTAAACCCACTCTTCCAGCACCGAGCTGCGGCACAGAATGCGACAGGTGCCGCATTCCAGGCAGCCGGCGTAGTCAAAACGGATGCCGCCATCCTCTAACTGTTTATACAGACCGGCAGGGCAGGCCAGCGTCAACAGACGAAACGCCGCCATATCCGGATGTTCGCGAATCACGATGTGCGGATGGCCTTCGTCCACGTGAAACTTGTTAACGCCCAGCTTGACGTCAACGTTGACTGGCTCACTCATAGCGCGGTCGCTCCTTTTATGCCGTCTTTAAGCAGGTTCATGTAGCCCACCTCTTTGCAGCGGCGCATAATTTTTTTACGCATAGGCTGTGGAGGCTGACCGTCAACGGTAAACAGATCCGCCATAATGCCCGCCACCATTTGTGGATAGAGGGTAAACATGCGCGGGTTGTCCATCATGGCGGGGACTTTGCGGTAGTGGCGCAGATCCTTCATGACCGACAGGTTTTCAAGCTGCTGTAGATAACCGCCCAGACCCTGAGCGCTGAAGTCGTTCTTCTCTTTTGCTTCTAACACAGCCCGAGCAGCAGCTTCTCCAGAGGCAATAGCCAAATCCATTCCGCGTATGGTAAATCCGAGGTTCAAACACATGCCCGCAGCGTCACCGGCGATCAGCACGCCGTCGCCAACCAGCCTGGGCTGCATGTTGATACCCGCTTCTGGCACCACGTGCGCGGCATATTCAATGGTCTTTCCGCCAGCGATAAGCGGCCGAACGGCAGGGTGATGTTTAAAGTCTTCCAACAGTTGGGGAACAGATTTTTTGGCATGTTCGATATGGTGTAGGCCGTATACGACGCCGAGGGACAGGGTTTCTCCATTGGTATACAGAAAGCCGCCCCCCATTTGGCCGTCAGACGGCGTGCCGGCAAACAGCCAGGCCGCGCCTTCGTTGCCTTCCAGACCAAAGCGGGCTTCCAGCAGCTCGCGGGGCAGTTCAATCAGTTCCTTCACGCCGACGGCGACAGATGCCGATGACACCGGCTGCGCCATGCCGATCTGCTCAGCCAGTATGGCGTTGACCCCTTCAGCCAGAATGACGGTATTGGCTTCCAGCACGTCTCCGTCTGCCTCTACGCCAACGACTTTGCCGTCGCGCTGAATCAGCTTGTCGACTCGAATACCGGGAACAAACTGAGCGCCAGCCGCTTCTGCCTGCTCCATTAGCCAAGGGTCGAACTTAGCGCGAAGCACAGAGTAAGAGTCCTGTGGCGGCATTGCGTCACGGCTATTGTGATAGTCGAGGGTAACGGCGCTGTCGTCCGTCAGAAACGAGATTTTTTCTCGAGTGATGCGTCGCTCAATCGGTGCCTGCTCGGCAAATCCAGGAATAAGTCGCTCCAGGCTGTGGCCGTACAGCCGACCGCCGGTCACGTTTTTTGCCCCTGCATAGTTACCGCGCTCTATCACCAAAACGTTGGCGCCTTCGCGCGCTAGCACCAGAGCGGCCGTCGCGCCCGCTAGCCCTGCGCCGACGATAATGGTGTCAAATACATCTTCAGACATAGTGTCTCCAGCGAGAAGGGCGGAGCCGGTGCGGGCTCCGCCGTGTCGTTAACGTTTTAATGCGTCGGTCAGGGCGGGCACAATCTTCAACAGATCGCCGACAATGCCATAGTCTGCGTACTGGAAGATGGGCGCGTTCTTATCCTTGTTGATAGCCATAATGGTTTGCGCACCGTTGGCGCCGACCATGTGCTGGATCTGTCCAGAAATGCCAAGGGCAAGATACAGCTCTGGCTTAAGCATGATGCCGGAGATGCCGACATAGCGTTCCCGCTCCATCCACTTTTCGTTTTCCGCTACCGGACGGGAGCAGCCAAGCTCCGCTCCAATCGCGCTGCTGAAGGCTTCTGCAATAGCGATGTTCTCTTTGTTGCCAATGCCGCGGCCGATGCTGACCACCAGACGGGCTTTGCCTAAGTCGACGCTTTCACCCTGTTTGGCGCTGCGAGAAACGCAAACGATAGGGTTGGCTGGCTCAACGAACGTTAGCGAGCTTGCGCTGCCGCTAAGAGAGGCATTTTCTTCAGCTGGGGCAAAAACGCCGCTGCTTAGGGTGACGACCGCATAGGCAGTAGTGATTTGCTCTTTACCGAAGGCTAAACCGCCGTACACCATATGGGTGGCGACCGGATGGCCTTCTTCGCAGACAAGCTCTGCGGCATCGTTGATAACGCCTGCTTGCAGACGAGCGCCGAGGCGAGCTGCCAGCGCTTTTCCGCGACGCGTTGCGGGCAATATCACCAATGCGGAAGGGCTGTGCTCTTTAATAGCGCGCACTAGCGTATCCGCGTAGTCCTCAATAATGCGATCGCTTGGAATTGCTCCCAGCTGGTGGGCAGCACAGGCACCCAGGCGAAAAGCCTGCGTGGACTGCGCGTCGCTGACGGTGACAGCCTGAATGCTTTCGCCCAGCGCCAGAGCGCCGCCCATCATTTCTGGCAGGCGGGAGGCGTCGTCGCTAAATACCCAAACGGTTGAAAACTTACTCATGATGACCTCCATTAGCCGATAACTTTACGCAGATGTTCTGCAAACTCGGCGATTTGCTCTTCGCCGTCCCCTTCGATAATCACCCGGCCGCGCGCTTTCTGCTGTGGAGCCTGCACGCTAAGCATTGCCGTGTAAGAGGCCACGCCACCGAGGCCTAAATCAGCCGGCTTCCAAGCCTGAACGGGCTTTTTGGCCGCGCCGAGAATCGCCTTCATGGAAGGGATTTGCGGATCGTTAATATCGGTGGAGACGGAAATGACCGCCGGCAGCTTGAGCGTCAGGGTTTCGACTTCGTCTTCCAGCGTGCGCTCTACCTGCACCTGACCGTCGGAGAGGCCGATGATGCGGCTAACGCCGTTAATGGCCGCTACGTTCAACGCTTCACCGAGCAGCAGCCCAACCTGCTGTGCATACAGATCCGCTGAGCCGTCGCCGCACAGGATGAGATCAAAACCGGTTTTTTGCGCTGCTGCCGCCAGCACGGTTGCGGTTTGATGAGGAAGGAGGTTTTCCAGCCCTGCGTCAGATACCACAATCAGTTCATCCGGACCGCGAGACAGTACGTCTTTGCGGCCTTTAGGATTTGCTAGCGCTTCGCCACCCACGCTCATGGCGACAATATGGACATCGTCATTCTGCTGTTTTAAGGCACTGGCTGCTTCAATCGCGTTAAGGTCAAACTGGCTGATTTTGGCATCCGCCTTACTGAGGTTCAGAGAGCCATCACCGTTAACGGTAATATCCTGCTCCTCGGGGATGAGCTTATAGCATGCAATAATTTTCATCACTTCTCCGATAGGCAATATAATTTTCAATATTGTGAAACAACTCCCAAATAAGGAAGTAAGTACACAATGAGAACAAATCAAAATGACGGTTTTATTCAAAACCGTTTATAAAGTTCGGGATAGTCGTTCATAAATAAAACTATTCGACGGGTCATCAGATTAATAATTTCTACTTATCCACATCCTCTTTAGGGAATCATTTTGACGGCAATAGAAATACCATGATTCCCCCTGTCAAAGTAATACCTAGATCACCAATATTGAAAGAGTCACTCGGCAAACTAGACGTCTTACTCATAATGAGGTATCAATTTAACTTATTGATATATTTTAATTAATTGACGGTTTTTTGACTAAATTCTCACGAGGTAGCGGTGAAAGCCCACATCGACAGGAAGGATAACTTGATTAAGATCACGGATTATTACGGTCTTAAATTCCATTATAAGTTCCGTATTAATCAGCCGCGTTGTCTCCACGTTAAGGGATATATTTGGAATTGATAATCTCAATCTAAAATGTGGCACTTTATTACTTCTATATTTTGTTTTTATAAAAAGTCCTATCGGCGTTGGAGTGTGCCTATCTATATAAGGTGAGGCAAAAGGCGCTTGTTTAAAAACTATACCCTCAGGTTGTCATTGCGAGGAAAGTATTTCCATGAGGCTGAGACATCAATGAAGAGTGAAACAGAAGCAGGTAAACAGAAAAAAAGCGGGATAGAGCCAAAGGTCTTTTTTCCTCCGCTTATTATCGTTGGAATACTTTGTTGGTTGACTGTCCGCGATCTGGATGCAGCCAATGAAGTGATTAACGCGGTCTTCAGCTACGTGACGAGCGTTTGGGGATGGGCGTTTGAATGGTACATGGTCGTGATGTTCTTCGGCTGGTTTTGGCTTATCTTCGGCCCCTATGCCAGAAAGCGTTTGGGTGATGAAGCGCCGGAGTTTAGTACCGCCAGCTGGATTTTCATGATGTTCGCATCATGTACATCCGCAGCAGTGCTGTTTTGGGGATCGATTGAGATTTACTACTACGTCTCTAGCCCGCCGTTTGCACTGGAGCCCAATTCGCTTGCCGCGAAAGAGATGGGGCTGGCCTACAGCCTGCTGCACTGGGGGCCACTGCCGTGGGCAACATACAGCTTCCTGTCTGTTGCGTTTGCCTACTTTTTCTTTGTGCGCAAAATGGAAGTTATCCGCCCCAGCTCTACGCTAGAGCCTCTGGTGGGTAAAAAGCACGTCAATGGCCTGTTTGGCACCATTATTGACAACTTTTATCTTGTTGCGCTGATTTTCGCCATGGGTACTAGCCTTGGTCTAGCAACACCGCTGGTTACGGAGTGTATTCAATTCCTGTTTGGCATACCGCATACCCTACAGCTGGACGCCATCATCATTACCTGTTGGATCATTCTTAATGCTATCTGCGTAGCCTGTGGTTTGCAGAAGGGTGTGAAGATCGCCAGTGATGTGCGGAGCTATCTAAGCTTCCTGATGCTGGGCTGGGTGTGCATCGTGGGCGGCGCCAGCTTTATGGTCAACTACTTCACCGACTCGGTGGGTACGCTGCTGACCTATTTACCGCGCATGCTGTTTTATACCGACCCCATCGGCAAAAGCGGGTTCCCGCAGGGTTGGACCGTCTTTTACTGGGCATGGTGGGTAATTTACGCCATCCAGATGAGTATCTTCCTCGCCCGAATTTCTAAAGGACGCACCGTACGTGAGCTGTGCCTGGGAATGGTCGCAGGCCTGACCGCCGGTACGTGGCTGTTGTGGACGATCCTCGGCAGTAACACGCTGCTGCTGATGGATAAAAACGTCATCAATATTCCGAACCTTATCGAACAGTACGGCGTTGCGCGCGCCATCATTGAAACTTGGGCCGCCTTGCCGATGCGTACTGCAACGATCTGGGGCTTCTTTATCCTGTGCTTTATCGCCACGGTCACTCTCATTAACGCCTGTTCCTATACCTTGGCGATGTCTACCTGCCGCGCGGTGCGCGATGGTGAAGAGCCACCGCTGCTGGTGCGCATTGGCTGGTCCGTTTTGGTTGGGGTGATCGGCATTGTTCTGCTGGCGCTGGGTGGGCTTAAGCCGATCCAGACCGCGATTATCGCCGGCGGTTGTCCGCTTTTCTTCGTCAACATTATGGTCACGCTCTCCTTTATCAAGGATGCCAAGAAGAATTGGAAAGACTGATTGTTTTTACTGTGAATTTGAACATTTAAAGAGGTTAAAAGTATGGATTTTAGATTAAGTGATGAACAGGAGCTGTTTGTTGCCGGTATTCGCGACCTGATGGCGCAGGAAAACTGGGAAGCCTACTTCGCCGAGTGCGATCGCAACAGTGAATACCCTGAGCGCTTTGTTAAAGCGCTGGCTGATATGGGCATCGACAGCCTGCTGCTGCCGGAAGAGCACGGCGGCCTTGACGCCGGTTTCGTCACCGTGGCTGCCGTTTGGGCGGAACTTGGCCGACTGGGCGCGCCGACCTACGTGCTGTATCAACTGCCGGGCGGCTTTAATACCGTCTTGCGTGAAGGTACGCAAGAGCAGATCGACAAGATCATGGCGTTTCAGGGCACCGGTAAGCAGATGTGGAACTCGGCGATCACTGAGCCCGGAGCGGGTTCCGACGTCGGCAGCCTGCAGACCAACTACACCCGTAAGAACGGCAAAGTCTATCTCACTGGCAGCAAGTGCTTTATCACCAGCAGCGCCTATACCCCCTATCTGGTGGTGATGGCTCGCGACAGCGCCTCGCCGGACAAGCCGATTTACTCCGAGTGGTTTGTCGATATGAGCAAGCCAGGCATCAAAGTGTCCAAGCTGGAAAAGCTGGGTCTGCGCATGGACAGCTGCTGTGAAGTGGTATTTGACAACGTCGAGCTGGAAGAGAAAGACATGTTCGGCCGTGAAGGCAACGGCTTTAACCGCGTGAAAGAAGAGTTTGACCACGAGCGTTTCCTAGTGGCGTTGACCAACTACGGCACTGCCTACTGCGCTTATGAAGACGCCGCTCGCTATGCCAACCAGCGCGTGCAGTTTGGCGAAGCCATTGGCCGCTTCCAGCTGATCCAAGAGAAGTTCGCCCATATGGCCATCAAGCTGAACTCCATGAAGAACATGCTGTTTGAAGCAGCGTGGAAGAGCGACAACGGCCTGATGACCTCCGGCGACGCCGCTATGTGTAAGTACTTCTGCGCCAACGCGGCGTTTGAAGTTGTGGACACGGCCATGCAGGTACTGGGCGGCGTCGGTATCGCCGGTGACCACCGCATTACTCGCTTCTGGCGCGACCTGCGCGTTGACCGCGTTTCCGGTGGTTCTGACGAAATGCAGATTCTGACGCTGGGCCGTGCAGAGCTGAAGAAGTATCGCTAACGGTTAGGCAAGGTAGGGCGCCAGCCAGCCTCGCCAGCGGCGCCCTGAATAATGATTTTTAGAAAGAAGGTAATGCGTATGTCAGAACGGCTATCCATGCCCAAGTTTGGCCCGCTCTCCGGGCTCAGGGTGGTTTTTTCCGGTATTGAAATCGCAGGTCCGTTTGCCGGACAGATGTTTGCCGAGTGGGGCGCTGAGGTTATCTGGATTGAGAACGTCGCCTACGGCGATACAATCCGTGTTCAGCCCAACTATCCACAACTTTCACGGCGTAACCTGCACGCGCTGTCGTTGAACATCTTTAAAGACGAAGGGCGGGAAGCCTTTTTAAAACTGATGGAAACGACGGATATCTTCATTGAGGCCAGTAAAGGGCCAGCTTTTGCCCGTCGCGGCATTACTGACGAGCTTCTTTGGCAGCACAATAAAAAGCTGGTGATTGCTCACCTCTCCGGTTTTGGCCAGTACGGCACAGAGGAATACACCAATCTGGCGGCCTACAACACCATTGCGCAGGCCTTCAGTGGCTACCTGATCCAGAACGGCGACAAAGATCAGCCGATGCCCGCATTCCCTTATACCGCCGATTATTTTTCAGGAATGACGGTAACCACAGCCACGCTTGCCGCGCTGCATAAGGTGAAAGAGACGGGGGTTGGCGAAAGCATAGACGTCGCCATGTATGAAGTCATGCTGCGTATGGGGCAGTACTTCATGATGGACTATTTCAACGGTGGCGAAGTTTGCCCGCGCATGACTAAGGGTAAAGATCCCTACTATACCGGCTGTGGCCTGTACAAGTGCAAAGACGGCTACATCGTTATGGAATTAGTGGGCGTTAACCAGATCCGCGAAACCTTTAAAGATATGGGCATTGAGCACCTGTGGGGAACGCCGGAAATTCCCGACAGCACGCAGCTGATCCACCGCATTGAGTGTCCGTTCGGGCAGCTGGTGGAAGACAAGCTGGACGAGTATCTAGCCGGGAAATCTATCGCCGAAGTGCTGGCGCGCTTTGCTGAGCTGAAGGTCGCTTCTACTAAAGTGCTGACGATCCCGGAACTGGAAGGCAACCCGCAGTACGTTGCGCGTGAGTCAATCACCACTTGGAAAACCATGGACGGGCGCGACTGCAAAGGGCCTAACGTGATGCCTAAGTTTAAGAATAACCCTGGTCAAATTTGGCGCGGTATGCCAACGCTTGGTATGGATACAGCTGCTATTTTGACAAACATTGGTTACAGTGACACACAAATTGAGGCGCTGGCGGCTAAAGGGTTAGCCAAGCTTGGAAAATAACAGCGGTTGCAGTGATAACCGGGCAGCGGTTTACCGCCGCTGCTCGGCTTTCATCAGCACAGCAACGGTGCGAAGAGCGGATACGCAATGGATATAATTGGTGGGCAGAATTTACGTCAGATGTGGGACGACCTGGCCGAGCTGCACGGCGACAAAACGGCGCTGATTGTAGAGAACCTGCAGGGGCTGGCGTCGGAGTACAGCTACCGTGAGCTTAACGAAGAGATTAACCGCACGGCGAACCTTTTCTATGGGCTAGGGGTGGCTAAGGGCGATCGGGTCGCGCTGCATCTGAATAACTGTGCGGAGTTCATTTTTTGCTGGTTTGGTCTGGCTAAAATCGGTGCTGTTATGGTGCCGGTGAACGCTAACCTGCTTAAGGCAGAAAGTGAATACATCGTTCGCATGTGCCACGCGTCCATCGTTGTGACGTCCAGCGAGTTTGTCGCTATCTATGAAGACATTCGGCAGGAGAACGATTCACCTCTGCGGCAGGTGATTCTCATCGACGGTGTCGCTGATGCTGTCAACGCGCTGGATTTCCACAGTCTAAAGCGTGAGCAGCCTGCCCATTTAGTTCAAAAAGTAGCGCTAAGCGTGGAGGACACGGCAGAAATTCTGTTTACCTCAGGTACCACCTCAAGCCCCAAAGGGGTAGTGATCACTCACTACAATCTGCGGTTTGCCGGCTACTACACCTCTTGGCAGTGCGCGCTACGTCAGGACGACGTGTATATGACGCCAATGCCGGCGTTTCATATCGACTGCCAGTGCACCGCCGCCATGGCGGCTTTCTCCGCTGGAGCAACCTTTGTTTTGCTGGAGAAGTTCAGCGCCCGGGCGTTTTGGTCGCAGGTGTGTAAATACCGCGCCACGGTGACTGAATGTATTCCGCTGATGATTAAAACCCTGATGATGCAGCCCAAAATGCCGTGGGAAAGGCAGCACTGCCTGCGCGATGTGCTGTTCTACCTCAATCTTTCCGAGCAGGAAAAGGACGCGTTTATACGGCGCTTTGGCGTCAGGCTGCTGACCTCTTACGGCATGACGGAAACTATCGTCGGCGCTATCGGTGATAGGCCCGGTGACAAGCGCCGCTGGCCGTCGATCGGGCGCGTTGGAATGGGATACGCCGCGCAAATCAGAGATCAAAAGGGCAATGTGCTGCCAGCGGGAGAGACCGGCGAAATTTGCCTTAAGGGCGTGCCGGGGAAGACGCTGTTTAAAGAGTACTACAACATGCCAGCGGAGACCGCCAAAGCTCTGGATGCTGATGGTTGGCTGCACACCGGCGACTATGGCTATGTGGACGATGAAGGCTTTTTCTACTTCGTTGAGCGCAGCTGCAACATGATCAAGCGCAGCGGTGAAAACATCTCCTGCGTGGAGCTGGAAAACATAATTTCTACCCACCCGAAAGTGATGGACGTGGCGGTGATTGGCCTAAAGGATTCCATCAGGGATGAAGCCATTAAGGCGTTTATTGTTCTGAACGAAGGGGAAACCATGAGTGAAGAGGAATTTTTTGCCTTTTGTGAAAGCCGCATGGCCAAGTTTAAAGTGCCTTCGTTTTTAGAAATCAGAAAGAGTTTACCGAGAAGCTGTTCCGGAAAAGTGATCAAAAAAGGGCTGCACTGAGTCGGAGAGAGAAACTGCTGAATGTGCTTTTCCGCACCGCAATATGAACGGTGCGGCGGCCTTCTGCACCCTGCTTTCACTTGGCGGCACTGTCTTATTCTTTTTATCTGTTTTTATATGGAGTATGAATATGAGCGAATCATTACACGTCACCCGCTGCGGTGGGATTCTGGAAATTGTGTTAGACCGCCCTAAGGCAAACGCCATTGATGCAAAAACCAGCTTTGAAATGGGTGAAGCCTTTATCGCATTTCGCGATGACCCAACTCTGCGCGTTGCTATTATTACCGGCGCTGGCGAGCGATTTTTCTCTGCGGGTTGGGATCTTAAGGCGGCGGCGGAAGGGGAAGCTCCCGACGCTGACTTCGGCGCCGGCGGGTTTGCCGGCCTGACGGAACTGTTTGATTTGGACAAGCCGGTGATTGCCGCTGTAAACGGTTATGCCTTTGGCGGAGGCTTTGAGCTGGCGCTGGCGGCAGACATGATTATCTGCTCCAGCAACGCCAGCTTTGCCGTGCCGGAAAGCAAGCTGGGGATCGTTCCTGACAGCGGCGGAATGCTGCGTTTACCCAAGCTGATTCCCCCAACCATTGCCAATGAAATGATGATGACTGGCCGCAGAATGGACGCAGAAGAAGCGCTGCGCTGGGGGATTGTGAACCGCGTAGTTGAAAGCGAGCGGCTGATGGATGAAGCCCGCGAGCTGGCTAACCAGCTGTGCCAGAGTGCACCGCTGGCGATTGCTGCCATCAAGGAAATTTTCCGTGAAACCAGCGAACTGTCAGTGGAAGAGGGCTATCGCCATATCCGCAGCGGCAAGCTGAAAAACTACCCGTCAGTTTTGCATTCAGAAGATGCTCTGGAAGGCCCAGCGGCGTTTGCTGAGAAGCGTGAGCCGGTGTGGAAGGGGCGTTGATCTAATAATCAGCCTGTTTCTAGAGCAAAGCCTGCGTGAGTCATTACGCAGGCTTTTTTTTATTGAATGGAACAACAAATAAATTCAGATAAATATCTTAGGGTTATTGATGACTACATCTATTTAGTTAGCATGCTATTAAGAAAAATATTTTATTTTTTGATGTGGTTGTTGATAAAATAGTTAGTGAAAATTACTTCTTGATACTGTTTTTTTAATTTCAGCAACACCTTTAATTTTATCAATAAATTGTTGATTAATGCGTTTATTATCAATAAATTACATTTTTTCTTGTGATTGTAACAATTGAAATGATTGTAAAGTTTTATTATTACTGTACTTAAAGCGTGTCTCTAATGTAGAATAGTTCATGTAGGTTATTATGTCTGCCAGGGATAAAGGTGAACCGCTTTGAAAAAACACGGAAAGTTTCAAAAAAACTCTTTTAGAAAGAATCTGCTTTTGGTTGCCATGCTTCCTGCACTGGCATCTTTTTCTGTGTCTGCGGATTCTTACTGGACCAACTCTACCGGTAATAACCAGTTTTTAGACGTCAATAACTGGGATACTCTCAGCCCTCCTTCGCTCAGCGCTGGTGATATCTACCTGCTCGATAGCGGCGGTCAGTTCGTTAACTTCGATCTTAACAATACCTATCCGAACTTTGAGTATGGGGATGGTTCGATGTATATCGGCCGCGGAGCGGGTAACGATGCCCGGCTACAGCTCACCCACACGGATACGGGAACGGGTTATCCAAACTATGCCTATCTGGGTGGCAATGCTGTCATTGGCAGTGAAGGCGCGTCGGGAGCGCTAGAATACCGTCATGGCGACGCCAGCAGCGGCGCTTCTTCCAATATTGACTTTATGTCGTTGACGATAGGTTCAGGCCTCAACAGCCAAGGCTCTGTGTCTCTGTTTGGCACCGGGAAAGCTGTGACTGAACAGTATATGTCCTATTACGCCGTTCAGGCCGATAGGCTTCAGGTGGGCGTTGACGGCGGTAAAGGAAGTCTCAGTGTCGACGGTAGTAACATGTCTATCGATAAAGGCGCATGGGCAAATCCTACCGACTTTGCCTTTTCTTTAGGCAACGGAACCAACAGCCAAGGTTCAATGAACGTACTGTCCGGCGGTAAAGTGGTTATCTCGCCTTCAATGGGGGGGGGATACTTACACTGGACCTTCAGCCGCTATCGGCTTGAATCAGGGGGAGCGGCGCGCTGACTATCTCTGGTTCAATGACCAGAGACGGGGCGATAAATCCAAGCCGCGTTTACTTTGGGCAGGGGCTGAGCGTTGGGCAGGGTGTAGGCAGTATCGGCAGCGTGCTGGTGAGTGACGGTGGGCGGTTGGCAACGATGGGGGCATCTGGCGATCTTAACGCGACAGGCGCCTACGTAGGCGTTAACGGCGGAAGCGGCTCTGTCACGGTATCCGGCGAGGGCAGTGAATGGATCGTCTCGGGCAGCTCTTCAACGTCTGGCGACTACTATAACCGAGTGGGGAACCTGTCCATCGGTGAAAGCGGTACAGGCAGTTTGACGCTGGCTAACGGTGGTCGGGTGTCCATTGGCTGGATAAACTATGGTTATCAATACGATCCCGATACCAACGCGTCATATCACGACCCCGTTTTCGACAGCACTCAGCTGGGCGACCTGCTTCTCGGCAATCAGGCTGACGGCGTTGGCACGCTGAACATCGGCGGTGCGGAAAATGCAGCACCGCAGGCAGCGGGCGTCGTTGAGGCTAACAGTATCATCATGGGTGCAGGTGATGGCAATCTGGTGTTTAACCACACTGACAGCAGCGGCCAGTACCGCTTTGACCTTGACGTTATCAGCAGCGCGCCGGGGCAGGGCACTATCAAACAGGTTAGCGGCGTTACCGTTTTTGACACTGACCGCAGCGCCTTTACCGGGAAAACTCTGATTAGCGGCGGCACGCTGGAAGTAAATAACGTGCTGGGCGGTACCGTTACCGTCTCTGGTAGCGGCACATTGGCCGGTGTAGGCACTGTTGGAGCGACTACCGTCAATCGCGGCGGCGCTATCTCTCCCGGTGCGTTTAATACCGTCGACCCACAGGTGCTGACCGTAGCTGGCGACCTGACCATGGCTCCGGGGGCGATTTACGTCGCCAACCTGACGACGGATTTGGACTATACCTCCGTTAACGCCGAGGGTGAGACGGTTAACAATTACCACTCAGACCTGATTCAAGTGGACGGCATGGCCACGCTGGGCGGTGCGAACGTGCTTGCCGTAGCGGGAGGCGATACCCTGCTTTACGTTCCCGAAAGCCGCTGGCATATCCTCAGCGCGACGGGGGGCGTTAGCGGTGAGTTTGGCGCGCTGACGGCTCGACCCTACGTTGATATGGGCTACGAGTACGATGCGAATAACGCCTATCTGGTCGTGACTCGTAAC
This sequence comes from Leminorella richardii, assembly GCF_900478135.1. Lineage (NCBI taxonomy): Bacteria > Pseudomonadati > Pseudomonadota > Gammaproteobacteria > Enterobacterales > Budviciaceae > Leminorella > Leminorella richardii. The sequence continues at coordinate 2,636,504 of NZ_LS483470.1, read as the reverse complement.
GATCAGGACATCTGCATGGACGGCATGACCACCAACGAGTGTAACGTAGGCGGCGGCATCGACGAAGAGGACGATAACGACGTTACCGACGAGATTATCTCCCAGCCGGACAAAGAGTCAGCCAAAGACGCGCTGAATCAGCTGTCCGGTGAGATCCACGCCTCAGCAAAAGCGGCCATGCTGGAAGACAGCCGCTTCCTGCGCGAAGCGGTTAACAACCGCCTGCGGGATCCTGCTGTTGGAAACGGTGCCTGGGGGCATATTTATACCTCTTGGGGCACGTTCGACAGCAGCGAGAATGCGGCACAGATGAAGCGGGACATTGCGGGCGTTATTCTGGGTGTAGACAAGTCTCTGAACGAGACGTGGACGCTGGGGATCGCGGGGGGATACGGCAAGGCAAATATTCGCGTGTCTGACCGCAACTCTTCAGCGGATCGCTACGACTATCACGCCAGCGCCTATACTAAAGGTCAGTGGGGTAACTTCAATCTGCATACTGGCGTAGGCTATACGTGGCACGATATTTCTACTGAGCGACATGTTCAACTGCAGAAGCTGAAGGATAATCCAAAAGCTGACTATAACGGTTCTACAGCGCAGGTGTTTACCGAAGGGCGCTATCTGTTTGAGATGGAGAACGGCCTTAAGCTTGAGCCGTACGTTGGCGCGGCCTACGTGCACGTGGAAACTGACGGTTTTACTGAGCGCGGTGGTAAAGCCAGACTGCACGGCGCAGCCGAGAGTATGGACATGTTCTTTACCACACTGGGTCTGCGCGCTTCTCAGGACTATGCGTTGGACAACGGCCAAAGCGTGAACGTTTGGGGCAATCTGGGCTGGCGCCATGCCTATAACGACGTGACGCCAACGGCAAAGATGAACCTTATCGGCGCAAACCGCTTTGAGGTTATCGGTACCTCTATCAGCAGAGACGTAGCAGTGCTGGAAGTGGGCACCGAAATCCGAGCGACATCGTCTGTGGATATCGGCGTGATGTACAACGGCAATATCGGTAACAACACGCAGGATCACGGCGGGAAGGTCTACTTTAACTGGCGTTTCTGATAGTCTGTAAACGTGTTGCAAAGCCTATCCGCGACGTTAAATTTAACGTCGCGGATATTTTGCATTATAGCGATGAATAAAATGGGAAAATCCTATGACTCAGCAGGCATCCAATCTGGCAGGTGTGCCGATTTTTATTGAAACCAACGGATTTCTATTACGAAGCCTAACGCCGAGCGACGTGTCGGCTTCCTTTCTGACATGGATGAACAGCCCTGAAATGATGGAGGGGCTCAACCTGCCGCCTCTCAACCTTTCTCCTCAGCAAATGGCAGAGTATGTCGCTCGCTTTGATAACAAACACAACTACTTTATCGGCATCTTTGACAAGCAAAACGGTAACCGTCTGGTGGGCTTTTATACCATCGACGTTAATCTGAATCACAAAGTTGGCAATATTACCGCAGGCGTGGGTGAGCCGGGCTATTCGGGGAAAGCGGTACTGTGGGCGACAATTGACGCCCTGTTGGATCACTTTTATCTCTATCGCGATCTGTACAAAATGGTGGCGCGGATCCTGGCGAAAAATCGACGCATGCTTTTCTGCTTTGTGAAGAATCCCCGCTTTGTGCTGGAAGCTACCCTGAAAGATGAGTGCCTTGCGCCAAGTGGTGAGCGGGTCGATATCCTGATTTTTTCCTCTTTTCGGTCTGAATAAGGGGATCTAGGGCTATGCCAAACGCGCTGACCATGACACCGACGTTAAACAGTATTCCTATCCGTCACGGCGATTTTCACACCACCACCGAGGCGTTGTCCTATGCGGCCAGCGGCGAGGCGGGGTTTAACTTTTTCAATGCATCCGGCCAGTTAACGGCGGTGCTTGACTATAGGCGGTTGAAGCTGGAATCCATGCGGGCTGCGCTGTACTTAAAACAACAGGGCTTTCCTCGCTACGATCGGCTGGCACTGATAGCAGAAACCACGCCGGAATTTTTGATCCTGTTCTTTGCCTGTCAGTATGCGGGGTTGATCCCTTGTCCAGTAGCGTTTAGCCTGAACCCCGGCGGCATGGTGGCCTACACGGAGAAGCTTAATCTGCTGCTCGATAGCGCTGACGCAAAAGGGGTGCTGTGCTCTCGCAATATTGCCGACGCGATTGGCTCGCGCCTCTCTCGGCCTCTGATTGTGAGTGAAAACATACTGGCCCGGGCATCCTCCCTTCACCAGCCGCTAGAGTCGGAACTCTCTCCTTTGAGCCCGGAAGATCCGGCCTATATCCAGTTTTCCTCGGGTTCAACGACACACCCGAAGGGGGTGCTGCTCAATCAGCGGCATCTGGAAACCAATATTCATGCCGTGTTGAAATACGGTATGAAGCTGCGGCACGAAGACCGCTCGTTTAACTGGCTACCGTTTCATCACAATATGGGGCTGGTGGGCTTTATATTGGCTTCGGTATACGGTCAGCGCTCGGTAGACTGCTTGAGCGCGGAACACTTTGTGCAAAATCCGCTGATCTGGCTGAAACTGATGAGTCAGCATAAAACCGCCATTACCTTTTCCCCTGCCTTTGGCTATCAGCTGGCGATGAAGGCCTATGCTGAAAGTCAGGACAAACCCAGTCTTGACCTCTCTTCACTGCGCGTGGCCGGTATTGGCGGCGACGCTATAAGCGCTGAGATGCTGGCGATGTTTTCTGCCTGTTTCGCACCGTCTGGATTTCAGGAAAAGGCGTTCCTGCCGTGCTATGGTCTGACAGAGACCACGCTAGCAGTAACAGCATCGGATCTGGACACACCCGCTGCGGTAGATACCCCAGACGACGCGCCGGAGAAAGCGATTGTTTCCTGCGGCAGAGTGCTGCCCGGTTTTGACATTAAGATTACCGAAGCGGAAGGGGGCGAACGCCTTCCCGAGCGTATGGTTGGTCAAATCTGGGTGAAAGGCCCCAGCGTAGTGACGGGCTATATTGATGACAGTGAGAGCATCATTTTCGATCGGGACGATTTTATGTATACCGGCGATCTCGGCTATATGTCGCAGGGGCTTTTGTATATCAGCGGCCGAGAAAAGGACGTGATTATCGTTCGCGGCCGAAACCTGTGGGCTCAGGACGTGGAGTGGATGCTACAGCAGGCTGCCCCACAGTTAGCCGCGGGCAGCGTGGCGGCTATCGGCCTGAACGACGCTCAGCAGGAGCGACTGGCGGCACTGGTTTCTATTCCGTCGACAGTGGCTCAGGATCTGTCGGCTCTACGTCATCTGGTGCAGTCGATGAAGAGTGCGATAGCGCGGGCAACAGGGATTGATGCAGAAATTATTTTCATTGCCGAACGCCTGCCGCTGACCTCTTCCGGCAAGATGGCTCGCGCTCAGGCGAAAAGCGCCTATTTGGCCAATCAATTTACGGTTATCCATAACGATGAGGAGTCGCTCTGAGATGGACTATTTACAGCAAAGCAAAACGATTCTGTCCAACTGCCTGTCGGTTCCTGTCGATCGCATTGAGGCGGATAGCACTCTGGAACAGCTTAAGCCGGGCCTGGATAGCGTCACCTTCGCCAGCATGATGATGGAAGTGGAGCGCCTGTTGAAAAAAGAGGTTCCCGCAGCTCAGTGGCTGGATTTAGAAACGGCTGCCGATCTGGCGGCAATTCTGGAAAGAAACTGGCAGGAGTAAGGTTAAGTAAGGTTAGGCAAACAGGCGACTCATCATCGCTTGGTGGCTTTTAAGAGCGTGTAATAAAAAATCCCTTTCATCATGAAAGGGATTTTTTTATGACAGAACCCGCAGGGTTTAACCTGCGGGCCATAAGCTATCAGAACGAGAAGCGGTAGCCGCCGTTCACCTGACGCTGGTCAAACTTGCTGCCGGTTGAGCTGTCCAGATCGAGGTACAGCACGTGTTGCTTGCTCAACTGGGCGCTGACGCCAACGCCGTTGTTCCACCAGTTGCCCTTGAAGGTGTGCTTTTCCTTCGAACCGTTCAGGCGATAGTCGACGTCGCCGTCAAACTCTCTGACCATGCCGGTTTTCAGGTAGACATTGACCTTATTGTCACCAGCGGACATTTCGTAGCCGAACAGCGCAGAGGCGCGGCCGGTCATGGAGCGGTAGCTGTCTAGGTCAACTTTCAGGCCGTTGGACGCGGTGAGGGAAGTCGAATCCTGATGACCATAGGTAAACTGCGCCTGTGGTTCAAGATAGAATCCCTGACCGGCGGTGCCGAAAGAGAACTTCTGACCGGATTCCAGCGAGAAGCTCAGGCCGCTAGAGCTGCCGCTGCCGTCGACGGTCGCGTTTTGGCTGTCCTTGACGTTGAAGCTGTTCTTCACGCGGGAGTACTTGGCCACCGCATCCAGATAGAAGCCGCTGTCAGCCATATAGGTACCGTAGATACCGGCATTGCTGGACTTCGCCGTACCGTCGCCAGAGCGGTAGTCCGGGCTCGCGTGGGTTTGACCCAGGAAAGCACCGATAAACAGCGGCATATCCGCAGAAATGCGCTTGTCGGCACCGATTTGCATACCGCTGTAGCTCATGTCAAAGCTGCTGAGCTTGCCGCTGGAGAAGGAGTCAAACTTACCGGCAAAGCCGCGCAGCCACATGTCACCACGCTCGCCGTTCTGGCGCAGGTCGCCCATGCGCTGAAGCAGGGTTTGGTTTTCTGCGTAGTTCATCAGGTAACCAATGTTCAGGAAGTTGGCGCCCGCGTCGGCGGTGGTGGTAATTTCAGGGCCTGGGTTAGGCGTGCCGGGATCGGGGTTGCCCGGATTCGGCGGAGTAACAGGCTTAGGCGCACCGTACAGCTCCCAGTCGTTGCCGTTCTGGCGCACATCGTACAGGTAGCCGCCGAGTTCCACTTTGCTGGTCATGGCGAATTGTGCAGCACCGTCGCTGGTTTCAACCACGGTCAGCACTTCGGTACCGTTGGTTTGCGCAGAGCCGTTGTTGAGAACGTTTAGAATATGATTACCGGCAGAGGTGCCGGTCACGCGCAGCAGGTCACCCTGATTGTTGCCCGCGCCGTCGCCGACGATGTCAGTGCGCATCACGAAGGTTGTTGAACCGCTCAGATCCTGAACCGACAGCGTGCCGTAAGGGGCGGCGGTAGTTTGATACTTCACGGTGCCGCTGCCGTTCAGCACGTCGACATACGAATCGTTGCTCATATTCCAGACTGCGCCGGTCTGCATGGCAACGTTGATTTTCCCCGGAGTATAACCCGCAGGCAGAGACGTTACGTTGACGCTATAGTTATCCATCATGCTGGTAACGTTAGAGCCCGCGTGAAGGTTAAGGTCGACAACGCCTGTGTTGATAGCCTCAATGTTGCCTTCAATAGTGGATTTTCCGTCTACCTTTACCGTACCCATCACCGCTTCAATGGCGTTATAGGCGCCACCGCTGGTATTGCGGGAGACGATGCTGCTGTCGCCGTTAATGGTAATGATGCCGCCTTCCTGCTCTGCTGAAACGGCAGTGCCGTTGCTGGTGGCTACGTCGAGTCCGTTATTAAACAGGATAAAGCTGCCGGCGCTAGGGTTGGCTCCTGAAAGCTGCTGTATATTCACGCCCGTTGAGGCGGTTCCCTGCATGTCTACCGTTACTTTCCCGTTAAAAGTCAGATCGGCGCCAAGTTCGGCCGGGTTATTGCCTATTTGAGCGACGATCCCGTAGCTGTCATTTCCCGTTGAGGTAATGCTGACTTCGTCGGCAAAAGTGGCTGAACCGCCGTTACTGCTAGTGGTGTAGGCCATAATGCCGATAAAGCTGTTGGCGGAGGTGCTGGTATTGCGGATATCCACTTTTTTATTAAATTGAGCAAGGCCGCTGTTAATAATATAAATTCCGCGACCGTCTTTAATATCAAGGTTTATATCACTATTGGATGTCAATCCGCCTGCTCCAACGCGTATACCTGTTGACGAGTTATAGTTTCCGGTAGCGGTTGACTTTATCGTCAGAGTGCTCGCGGCATTAATATCAATATGATTCGTCGTAGAGTCTAGTCCTGCACCAGAGGTGATATTAATGACTGGGCTATTGGCTACGATATTCAATGCGTCCGCGGAGGAGTTTTTGCCCGCAGAGGGAAAGTCTGCATCCCCGAGCGTTGTGAGCGCGTTAGCGCTAAACGATGCGGCCAGTCCTAGACTGGCAAGAAGTAAAAAGCGGTTTGAGAGCGTGTAGTTCTTCAAAATAAAGTCCTTTTTAATGGTGTAAAAAAGCAACGCTTATTCTATCAGCAACTCCTTTATTTTTCTAATAAATAAGATATCACACCGTTATTATATGGCTTATTATAATTGAAGTTACTTTTTTATTGATTGTTATTGATTGTTATTGATGTTCGATGAGATTCAATTTATCCCTTCTATTTCAACTTATTCGGAACTCTGCTGTTATTAAGCCAGCTCACGCAGGGTAAGCAATAGCCCTGAGGCAAATAGAAGCCAAACCAGCAGCCGACGAAACTGGTTATCGGTGAGCCGCCGAAAGACCGCCATGCCTATTTGTGAAAAGATCAGCGTGGCGGGAAGCGCAATAGCCATGAGGAGCAGGGTTTCTCCCGTGTAGTAGCCATTCCAGGCAAAGAGGGCAACAGCAATGCCTAAAATCAGGACGTTATAGGGGCGAAGAACAGCGCTGGTTTCATTCTTTGTCCACGGCTGCATGGCGCACCACATAGTAGGCAGGACGCCGGAAAGGGACGCCGCGCCGCCAAGCACACCACCGGAAAATCCGATTAGCGCATCAATCACCGGTTTGGGGCGGTCTAGCTGAGGGAGCGATTTACGAAAGGTGAAAAACACGCCGTAAAGCAGCATAAATCCGGCAATGGTGAGTTTTAAGACGGTAGCGCTTATGCTGCTTAACGCGAGGGTGCCGAGAGGCAGACCAATCAGCGCGGGTAACAGAAATCGCGGCAGTCGTCTTGCTCCCTGAACCAAGTCGCGGCGAACCAGCCACAGGCACTGAACTCCGCTGGCGACGGACATCGCCGCCACAATGGCGACGGCCTGCCAGGGCGGCAGCACCTGTAGCCAGATCCCCAATGACAGTAGCGCAGTGCCGAAACCGGCCAAGCCGTTGATAAAGCCGCCAGCGGCGGCGCCTGCGAGTAAGAACAGAATCAGCTCGAGTGACACGTGATATCACCTATATGGTTTTTTAAGACATAGTGCGCTCAGCGCGGCGGTGGCGGAGCTCCCGCTGGACGACCCTCGAGTGAGCTGCGGTTGTATTCTGTTAAAAGAAACAAAAGACTAGCGCTGTTTGTTAGCGCTAGTCACACATTTTAAGATAATAGTACGTTAGCAGATACCCTTATTTTCTTCCCGCTTTTTAGGGCTGAAATAAAAGCCCCGCCAGACTTTCTCTCTGGCGGGGGCGGGGATAGCAAAGCAATTGCTACTCTTTTTTAGCGCCAAGCCGCTCTTCTAAGAACTTATATTCAGGATGCGTTTGGTTTAACTCCCCTCGCAGCGCGCCGTTGTGACCCACGGTGACGTGGCAGGAAGCACACTTAAGCGGCGTTTCGCTTTTCTGCATCTCTTTGTAGTGCTGGTGCATTTCCAGCGACTTGGGATTGCTGGCCGCTGTTTTGTCTAACAGCTTGCTGTGGCACTTCAGGCAGCCGGAATCATAAACGAACTCTTCTCTCTGTTTACGGTGGGCGAGCCAGTCTATCTTTGACGTATCGGTAAAGACCGTTTTAAACACATCGTTAGCGCCCTGGCTGCCTTTTGAAACCAGATATCCCAGCGTGCTGTTGTGGGGAAGGTGGCAGTCCACACACTCGGCGGTGAAGCCGTGCGCGTTGTTGCCGCCGTGGGTATCCTGCTGAAAGGTTTTGACCATCGGCTGCATATCATGGCAGCTGCCGCAAAAGGCTTCATCACCCGTTTTCTTGACTACCTCGGCGCCGAGCAGGCTGATACCCAATCCCATCAGAGCGGTTACGCAGGCAAGTAAGAAAATAAAACGTATTCTACTCATATTGCTTTTCCTTTCTTATGGCGTAGGTCCAAACCAGTCGCGCGTGTTGTCGTGGCAGGTCTCGCACAGATTGCTCGACGGCTTGTGCTCGGCGTGGCATTCATAGCAGTCTAAGTCCAGCCCGTCGTGCAGAGAGCGGTGAGGGTTGGTTTGGTTGACGTCCATAAACCCAGTGCGCTTCGCCACTTTTTCTGCACTACCGTGACAAGTCAGGCAGTCCTTGGTGGCTAACGGTTTATACTCGGAGACCTCCTGCTCTTTGTGGCAGGCAGAACAGGGCAGGTTCAGCTTCTGATGATGTGCCTTGAGCGGATGCGTTGTTTGCGCATGGCTGACGGCGCTTTGCTGTGGGGCAGCAGCCTCTTTCACCGGTTCGGACAGCGCCGAAGGGGAGAAGAGGGCGTATAGCAAAGCCAGTACAAAAGATAATGTTTTCATATTGATATCTCACTTATTCCCAAGGCGTTTCTTTTCCGGCGTTTTCTCCGGCAATCATGCCGAAAACGCCGCAGTCAAGGCTGCCGCAGGCGGTTAAGCGAATATATCCATAGCTTCCTGCCGAGGCTTCGCCACACACGAATGCGCCGGGGATCGGTTGCTGTGTGACAATATCGAGAGGGCGAGCTTCGGTATTGATCATGGCGCCGCCCTGACTGTAGTTGTAGCGAGGGTTGAGCCACATAGCGTAGTAGGGCGCTTTACCAATAGACGTTGAGGTTTTCATGAGTTCTTTGGGTTTGCCGAACTGGTCTTTGTCGTTCTCCATGTTTTGGTTGTATTCGGCGATGGTTTTGTTTAATTCAGCTATATCCATATTGAAGTTGGCCGCCAGCGCTTCCAGTGTGTCAAATTTCCACATGGTGCCTTCGGTGCCGTTTTTGCCTTCAAGAGAGAGCGTCAAGCGCTGCTTGTCGTGATAGTTGTCCACGCCGGTCTGGTCGTAAATCAGGATAATCTGCTCGCCGTCTATCTTCATGCGTTCAGACAGGATCTTCAGCCCCAGCCCTTGACGGTCGTTATTGTTGTATTCGTCCACAAAGCGCTGACAGGTTCGCGGATTCACCAAAATACCCCAGAGAATGTCTTCGGTAGGAATAGGGAAGGCAAAGCGAAAGAGCGTCATATGAATCGGTTTAAAGCCCGCTTTGATCATGGCTTTCAGCGCACCGGCCGTTGCGCCGGGGTTGGCGGTTGAAACGGAGTTGTACAGGGCGCCGACTTCATCGCCGCGAAATTTGCGATCCTGATTGTAGCCGCCCGTGGCGATGACCAGACCGCGCTTAACCTTGTAGTAGCGGGTATTGCCAGTGCTGTTAAATTCTGGACTGTCATTCAGGCCGAAGTCTTTGACCTCGCGGTTAAAGACGTAGTTTTCCCTTACCCGAACGCCGATCACGCGCCCGGCCGGGTTGCGAATAATCTCTTCCAGCAGCACCTGCTTGCGGATGTCAATGTTGGGCAGCTTTTCCTGAATGTATTTTTGCAGGCTTTTTACAATTCCGCTGCCGCCGTGAACCGGCCAGACGCAGCGGGCGCGAGAGTGGCCGCCAAGGGATTTTATGCCCGTGCCGTTGCCGATGGTTTTGTCAAACTCCACGCCGTGGTCACACAGGAAGTTGAACAGTGACAGGGTATTCTGAGCGATGGTTTTTGTTAATTCGATATGGCTGTACCCTCTGGACTCCTTTTCAATATCTTTTAAAAGCAGTTCCCACGAGTCATCTAAAACACCCGCCTCTTTTTGCCACGGCGAGCCGACGACAGCCATGTTGAGTCCGGAAATTAATGATGAGCCGCCCAGTCGGGACATTTTGTCCGCCAGAACGATTTTGAGTCCGGGGGTGGTCTCCGCTGCTTTGATGGCGGCAGTGAAACCCGCCATGCCGGTACCGAGTACCAGCACGTCCATTTCTTCATCCCAGAGAATATTGAGCGGGGAGTCTTCTGCCTGAGCGGTAAAAGGAATAACGGCAGCCAGAGGGGCAACAGCGGCGGAGGTCAGCCCCAGGCGGATAAACTGACGTCTGGATTTATTGTTTTCCATGTGAATACCTTTTTATATTTATGATGACTTGCAACACATTGCAATAATGGCTTTTTGGCCTCTATAGTGGTTTACCGCACATCCTCCTGCCGCTTGATGTATATCAATATTGTGTGGGCCATAGAGCCTAATGTAGGGGCAGGATAAACGGGTAAAATAAGCGGGTAGGAGTGGGAGACACGGTGCGTCAGCTAAACAGATTGAAAGGCGTAATAGGCATATTGCTGTTTATTATTTTGTTTATGACTCCTACTCTGAAGGCAGAAACCTTTCCTCAACGGCACAGTATACGCGTGGGTGTACTGTCGTTTGATGAAACGAATAAAGGCGTCTATCGCTGGCAGCCTACGATTGATTATTTAAATCAGCGCTTTCCTCAATACCAGTTTATTTTAATTACCGGCGATATTAAAAGTATCGACCAGCTAGTTGCCAGCGGCACTATTGATTTTGCCATTACTAACGGCGTTAAGTTTTTACAGTATCAGCACGACTATGACGCAGTGAGAATGCTGAGCTTGAATCCTCTCTACGGAGAGCCCCGCTACGCCATTGGTTCTACGGTTATCGCCCGAAGAGATACGCCGGTAATGTCCCGCTGGGAAGAGATAAAAGACAAAAATATTATTGCCACCACGCCTCAGGCGTTTGGCGGCTTTCAGATCGCTAAGCGAGAATGGCTGAATGAGGGGCTGGATCCCACAAGAGACTTCCCTCATCTGCGCTTTGTCGGGCTGCCGCAGGAAAACGTACTACAGCAGCTGGCGGCAGGGGAAGCGGACATTGCGATCCTGCCGACGTGCGTTTTGGAACAGTCCATTAAGGCTGGGCGATTTAATGCCGACCAGTTTAACGTGGTGAAACCCTACTCGCAGTCAGTGCTTCCCTGCCAAAGCTCAACCCCGCTTTACCCGCACTGGACGCTGTCCCGTATGCAGCACGTTCATGAACAGCTGGCCAGAGAAATTGCTCAGGCGCTGCTGTCTATCAAGCCCGGCGATCCCGCTACCGTTCAGGGGGAGTATCGAGGATGGACAGTGCCTATTAACGATAAAAACGTCGTTGAGCTAATGCAGGACATAGGCCTGTCTGACGACGGCGTTCAGCTGAGCGTGCTGTGGCAGAAGTATCGTGGATGGCTGTTTATCGCTCTGGGATATGGGCTACTGCTGGTGGGCTATCACCTGCGGGTGAACTACTTGGTGAAAACCCGAACGCGTAAGCTACAGCAGATGATGGAGCTGAATCAGGCCTCTGCCGAGTGGATCCGCACGCAGCAGGAACAGTTCTATTCAGCGCAGCGGATTTTACTGTCAGGGGAAATGGCCGCGGGCATGGCTCATGAACTGAATCAGCCGCTGATGGCGATTAACAACTACGTTGTTGGATGCAGAATGCGGCTACAGCAGCAGCCGTTGGACATCGCCGCGCTGGATAACGCTCTCGAGCTGGCTATCCAGCAAACGGCCAATGCCAAAAAGGTGATTCAGCACGTCAGGTTCTTTATTAAACGGCACCCGGAAAAGCAGGACGAGATTTGTTTAAACCACATTATTACCAACGCGCTGGCGCTGTTCTCCAGCGATCTCAAGCGCGCGGGCATTAAGGTGACAGTGCCTGAATCACCGAAGGTCACTGTTATTGCCGACGAGATCCTGATTCAGCAGGTTTTGGTTAATCTTATTCGCAACGGACTGGAGGCCATTCGGCTCCGGGCGCCTGCCGCTGACCAGCCTCAATTGACCTTTGAGCTGATTCCATCTTCTGATGATGTGACGTTAAAAATTCGCGATAGCGGAATTGGCCTGACGGACACGCAAAGAGGGCGGCTGTTTGTGCCCTTTGTCACCAGCAAAGACGACGGCCTTGGTTTAGGCATGGTGATTTGCAAACGCATTATTGAAGCCCACCGCGGGCGCATTTGGGCTGAGGAACAGCCGATTGGCGCCTGTATCTGCTTTACGCTGCCGCTAAAACGCGAGGATAGGGTATGACTTTAACGAATGTCTATTTGGTTGATGACGATCCCGCTATTCGCGACTCACTGACCTGGCTGCTTGAGGCGGTGGGCATTACGCTAGTCAGCTTCTCGTCAGCGGATGATTTTTTGCAGCAGGTTGACGTGACTCAGTCCGGCTGCGTTCTGTTGGATATCTGCATGCCGGGCATGACGGGGGTAGAGCTGCAGGAGCAGCTACTGCGGCAGGATAACGTGCTCAGCGTTATTTTTTTGACCGGCCATGCTGATGTACCAACGGCCAGCAAAATTTTTAAAAACGGCGCGTTTGACCTGATGGAAAAGCCCGTTGACGTTGATGAACTGCTCAGGGTTATCCGGCAGGCGCTGCTAAACAGTCAGGAGAAATTCACCTGGTTTGAGCAGCATAGTCGACTGAAAAGCGCCTGGAATCAGCTGACCGAGCGGGAGAAGCAGATTCTAACGCTGGTGCTGGAAGGCCACCCCAATAAGGTTATCGCCGACCGTCTCTGTCTGGCTTTGCGCACGGTAGAAATTCATCGTCATAACATGATGAAAAAAATGGACAGCGACTCGCCGATTCAGCTGGCACACGACTTCTCAAAGTATATGGATGTCAACATCTCGCTGGTGGAATAGCCCGAACGCGGTGCTTACCTATTCCAGACTGTAGTCGTGAATTTTTTTATACAGCGTTACGCGCGGAATGTTCAGCAGCGCTGCTGCCTTCACGCGGTTATTGCCCGTGCGGCGCAGTGCGTCAAGAATAAACGACCTCTCCAAATGTTCAACGGCTTGCTTAAGATTGAGATCTGCCGGAGCGGCCGTAAAACTGCCCGAAGTACAGGCTGTTGTGATATGCGTCGGCAGGTCGTCAAGAGTCAGCCAGTTCGGATGCTCGCTGGAAATCATCAGACACTCGACGACGTTCATCAGCTCACGGATATTTCCCGGCCAGCAGTAGGACTGTAAAAAGGCTAACAGTTCTGGATGGACTTTCTTGATAGGCAGCGCATTTTTCTGCGCCTGAATAGCGATGAATTTTTCCAGCATAAGCGGGATATCTTCCTGGCGCTCCCTCAGCGGCGGCAGCTTGATTTCCACCACGTTTAAACGATAAAAGAGGTCGGATCGAAATCAGCTGCTGCCGCAGTGGGAGGTTAACGGCAAGGTTTCGCGGCTGTCTATTCCGCACATGATCCAGATGGTTATGCTGGCGACAGCCTGCTTTATCATGCTGTTTGGTAAAGCAAAGCCCGGCAAGGCGGTGTCCGGCTTGGTATTTTCATCGGGCATGACAGGGGTGATATCCGTTTTTGGCATTAGCTGGCTAACGGGATCGTTTTTTCAAGCCTACACGCCGGTATTCTTCGAAGTGTTCTCTGAGCTTTTGCAGCAAATGCCGTTCCTGTTTGCGCTGGTGCTTTTCCTGATCTCTGCGGTGCTGTTTAGCCAAGGAGCAACGGTCACGGCGCTGATGCCGCTGGGGCTGTCGATTGGCATCTCCCCAGCGATTTTAGTCGCCATGTTTCCCGCAGTGAGCGGATACTTTTTGATTCCCGCCGGGGCGTCAATCATTGGCTGTATTGCCTTTGATCGCACGGGAACAACGAAGATTGGTAAATACGTTGTCAACCACAGCTATATGCTGCCGGGATTTGTCACTACGGCTTCGTCGCTGGTGGTCGGCTACTTTTTGGCGCAAATAGTCTTTTGATCCTGCGGCGCCCGGTGGTCATCATCGGGCGCTTTGATTGACGTGCATCCTGCCTCTGAAGACACTTCTTGACTCTCGTTTGCTTACTCGCTCCTCTCTCATCGCCCGTATCAATAATATTGACAGGATCCACAACGGTGAGCTAATTGTATATACAACCTGTGTGGGAGAAAAAATATGGCAGCTGAGCGAGAGGCTTCAGACGTTATCTGGCGTAACGCGCGTCTGGCAACGATGGTTGAAAATGGCAAAAACCCTTATGGGATATTGGATGGCTACGATCTGATCGTCAGAGGAGAGAAGATCCAGGCTGTGGTGCCTCGCGGTGCTGTCGATGATAAAGGGCTAACGGCGATCGATGTTGCCGGCAGACTGATTACGCCGGGGCTTATAGATTGTCACACGCATCTGGTATTCGGCGGCAACCGGGCGAACGAGTGGGAACAGCGGCTAAACGGCGTTTCTTACGCCGAGCTGAGTCAGCAGGGAGGAGGCATTAACGCCACGGTTCGGGCGACGCGCCTTGAAAGCGAGCAGCAGCTGTTGGCTATCAGCGAGCAGCGATTGAAGGCACTGATAAGCGAGGGCGTCACGACGCTGGAAATCAAGTCAGGCTACGGTTTGGATCTCGCCAGTGAAGAAAAGCAGCTGCGGGTGGCTCAACGGCTTGGCGAGCGATATCCGGTAGACATTAGCCCGACGCTGCTCTCTGCCCACACCACCCCGCCGGAATACCGCGATAATCCCGATACCTATATCGACCTGATTTGCCAAACCATCATGCCGCAGCTGTGGGAGAAAGGGCTGTTCGAATCCGTTGACGTTTTCTGTGAGAGCGTGGGTTTTTCGCTGGCGCAGAGCGAGCGGCTGTTTAACGCTGCCGCACGTTTACAGATCCCCGTTCGCGGCCACGTGGAGCAGATGTCTAATATTGGCGGCAGCGAGCTGGTGGCTCGACACGGCGGCCTGTCAGTGGATCACATTGAGTATCTCGATGAAGCGGGCATCGCCGCGCTGAGTCAGCAAAGCACCGTGGCGGTTCTGCTGCCGGGGGCGTTCTATTTTTTGAAGGAAAAGCGCGTTCCTCCGGTTGATTTACTGCGTCGCTATCGAGTACCGATGGCGGTTGCCAGCGACTTTAATCCCGGCACTAGCCCATTTGCCTCCCTGCGCCTAGCGATGAATATGGCCTGCGTACAGTTCGGCCTGACCGTGGAAGAGGCGTGGGCTGGCGTAACGCGCCACGCCGCTCAAGCGCTGAATCGACAGAATACCCACGGGCAGCTTGCCGCCGGATTTTACGCAGACTTTATCGTCTGGGAGGCGGAACAGCCCGTGGATATCGTCTATGAGTTAGGGCGAAATCTTGTGTCTCAGCGGGTATTTCGCGGTGAAGTGAGCCACGACAGTGCCACATTGACCGGAGGGCAACCATGAGCCGTTGGGCAGTGACCGATCCTGAGGTCTGGCAGGGGCGTAACGATCTGGCGGAAGCAGATAACGCTCTGAGAGTGTTTCAAACCGTCGCACAGGGCCATTACGATCGGCTCGATGCCATTTCACAGTCGGTAGTGATGCTGGGCTTTGCCTGCGACGAAGGGGTTCGGCGCAATCAGGGACGCGCGGGAGCCGCTGCCGCACCGGATGCGCTGCGCCGGGCGCTGGCTAACTTGGCCAGCCACCGAGGGCATGACGACCTGATTGACATAGGCACGCTTTACGTAGAAGACGACCAGTTAGAGCAGGCTCAGCAGGCATTAAGCAGCAAAGTTCAGGCCTGCCAGCAAAGGGGGCGATGTACATTGGTGCTCGGCGGCGGGCACGAAACGGCGTTTGCTCACGGCATGGGCATCTATCAGGCTTATCCCGAGAGTCGGGTTGGCATTATCAACTTTGACGCCCATCTGGACTTACGCGCCAGCAGCCGTGCGACGTCCGGCACTCCGTTTAGGCAGCTAGCTGACTACTGTCAGCAGCAGAACAGGCCTTTTCACTATCTGTGCGTGGGCGCAAGCCTTGCCGCCAATACCCAAGCCCTGGTGTCAGAAGCCCAGCGTCTAGGGGTTGAAGTTGTCTGGGACAGCGACTGCCATACCTCTCGGCTAGCGGAAGTGGCTCACCAGATTGACGCTTTTATTGAACGCTGCGACGCGATCTATCTGACGCTCGATCTCGACGTGTTGCCCGGCTGGCAGATGCCCGGCGTGTCGGCACCGGCGGCCTACGGCCTGCCGATAGAAAACCTGCTGCCGTTGCTAAAAGGCGTTTGTCGACACGACAGGCTGCGGGCAGTCGATCTGGTGGAGTACAACCCTCAGTTTGATACCCAGCAGCTTGGTGCCCGGGTGGCGGGGAGAATTATCTGGCAGCTGCTACACGACTGGCAGCATAAGGCTTTAGGTTCGTCTGCATCGAGATAGTTTGATGCTGTTTGCTCAATGAGGCTGGCTATACATACTGAGCAACTGTCACTAGAATTGGGGTAAAGCAGGTTTCGCTACCGCGACTGCATGACAACCGAAACAGGAACTCTGGCGATGACACCACCAGAACGAAAACTCGCATTAAAGCAGCTCGGCCCGCTTCCGATCTACGCACGCGTCAAGGCGATGGTGGCGGATAAAATCCTCTGCGGCGAGTGGCGTCCGAACGACCGCGTACCCTCGGAAACAGAGCTGGTTCAGCAGCTCGGCTTTAGCCGTATGACGATCAACCGCGCGCTGCGCGAACTGACCGCCGAAGGGCTGCTGGTGAGAATGCAGGGCGTAGGAACCTTTGTTGCCGAACCTAAAAGGCAGTCTTCACTGTTGGAAATTCAGAATATTGCCGACGAGATCCTCGCCAGACACCATCAGCACCGCAGCGACGTGATGCTGCTTGAAGAGTGCATCGCCGACCGAGAGCAGTCGGCGGCGCTAAACATGTCTCTCGGCAGTACGATTTTTCACTCCACCATCATTCACTATGAAAACGATGTGCCAATCCAGATTGAAGATCGCTACGTGAATCCGGCTATCGCTCCTGAATATTTACAGCAGGACTTCACTCTGATCACGCCGAATATCTACCTTAACCGGCTGGCTCCGCTGACAGAAGGGGAACATATTGTCGAAGCGGTTTCCGCCTCAACTCAGCAGAGCAAGTGGCTGCGGCTGGCACCTCACGAACCCTGCCTGCTGATTTGCCGCCGAACCTGGTCAAAGCAGCATAACGTCAGCTATGCGCGCCTGCTCTATCCCGGTTCACGCCACCGCCTGAAAGGGCACTTTATGTCATGAATCAATGGCAGATATTGCGCTACGGCGACTACCGGGAAATGCGTTGGAAAAACGGCGCAGGAACCACCCGTGAAATTGTGCGCTATCCTGAAGATGGCAATGATTTCCAGTGGCGGCTCTCGATGGCGACTGTTAGCCAGTCGGGCGCATTTTCAACTTACTCCGGCTATCATCGTCTGCTCTCTGTGCTGAGCGGTGGGGGAATGCGGCTGCACATTGACGATGCGCCACCTGTTTCTTTACGGCAGTTTGAATCGGTGGCGTTTTCCGGTGATAGCCAAGTAGACAGTCAGCTGATTGACGGCCCCCTGTTAGACTTTAACCTTATCTATCGGTCGGAAGAGTACGAGGCGCAGCTGAGCTGGCGCGCGGGTGCTGCTGAACCTCAAACGCTGGACTGCTATGCCGACGTGTTGCTGATTTTTTCCGCTGGGGACAGGCTAGACATTGATTTATCCGACTCTCCTTCGCTTTCTTTAGGGCGCTATGACTGCGCGCTGCTGCAAAACGGTGCTTCTTTCTCTTCTTTCAGCCTTTATGCCGAAGGCTACTGGGCCATAGTTGAGCTTCGGTCTCGGAATAAGGTCGCCTAGCGTCTCATTTATGTTAATTAATTGTTTAATTTTTTGTGATGTGCGCCGCAAAATTAACCAATTTTTTTGCCCTATTTTTTAAGAAAACAGTCACAGCTGAAAGCATTTTTCCATTCTAAAGTTAATTTTAATTAATTGTAATTTCTAATCTAATTTCAACTACGCTTATCGTGTCCGGCAGGTTTTCTTCCCACTCTTGCAGCATAAAAATTTTATTGAGCTAGCTTGTATATACAAGTATATATTAATCATTGGTTATTTATGTTGCGTAAATGTTTCAAATTAACCGATCGGCTATAGGCAGCCGTCGCTGACTTTTATCTGAAACATAGCTATCCGAAACCTTTTTATCCGAAACCTAAAGGACACCGTTATGACTGCTGAAAATCGTCTTCGCCGCGTCGACGTGCGCGCACCTCAGGGGAATACACTTACGGCCAAAAGCTGGCTGACCGAAGCGCCTTTACGGATGCTGATGAATAACCTCGATCCGGAAGTGGCCGAAAACCCGCACGAGCTGGTGGTTTACGGCGGTATTGGCCGGGCGGCGCGCAACTGGGAATGCTACGACAAGATCGTTGAAACGCTAAAAGACCTGAACGAGGACGAAACCCTGCTGGTACAGTCAGGCAAGCCGGTGGGCGTGTTTAACACCCATCGCAATGCGCCTCGGGTTCTGATTGCAAACTCCAACCTAGTGCCTCACTGGGCAAACTGGGAATATTTCAACGAGCTGGATGCCAAAGGGCTGGCGATGTACGGCCAGATGACTGCGGGCAGCTGGATCTATATCGGCAGTCAGGGGATTGTGCAGGGTACCTATGAAACCTTCGTTGAAGCGGCTCGCCAGCACTACAACGGCAGCCTGCGCGGTCGCTGGATTTTGACAGCGGGTTTGGGGGGGATGGGTGGGGCTCAGCCGCTGGCGGCAACCCTTGCCGGAGCCTGTTCTCTGAACGTGGAGTGCCAGCAGAGCCGCATCGACTTCCGTCTGAAGACGCGCTATGTCGACGAACAGGCGCGCGATCTTGACGACGCGCTGGCGCGCTTGAAGCAGTACACCGCAGAAGGAAAAGCCATTTCGATTGCCCTGTGCGCTAACGCGGCCGATGTGCTGCCCGAGCTGGTTAAGCGCGGCGTGCGTCCCGATCTAGTCACTGACCAAACCAGCGCCCACGATCCGCTCAACGGCTATTTGCCCAAAGGCTGGAGCTGGCAGGAATACGTGACCAGAGCGAAAACGGAGCCTGCTGTGGTCGTTCAGGCCGCCAAGCAGTCTATGGCTGAACACGTCAAAGCCATGCTGGCTTTCCTGGAACAGGGCGTTCCCACTTTTGACTACGGCAATAACATTCGCCAGATGGCTCTGGAAATGGGCGTTAAGAACGCCTTTGACTTCCCGGGCTTTGTTCCTGCCTACATTCGTCCACTTTTCTGCCGCGGCGTTGGCCCGTTCCGCTGGGTTGCGCTGTCTGGCGATCCGGAAGATATCTATAAAACCGATGCCAAGGTGAAAGAGCTGCTCCCAGACGATGAGCACCTGCACCGCTGGCTGGATATGGCGCAGGAGCGTATCAGCTTCCAAGGCCTGCCTGCACGTATCTGCTGGGTAGGGCTGGGGCAGCGCGCTCGTCTTGGGCTGGCTTTCAACGAAATGGTGCGCAACGGCACGCTGTCTGCGCCGATCGTTATCGGTCGCGACCATCTGGACTCTGGCTCCGTCGCCAGCCCGAACCGCGAAACAGAGTCAATGAAAGACGGCTCTGACGCGGTGTCCGACTGGCCGCTGCTTAACGCACTGCTCAATACCGCTAGCGGTGCGACCTGGGTGTCACTGCACCACGGCGGCGGTGTCGGTATGGGCTTCTCTCAGCACTCCGGCATGGTGATTGTCTGTGACGGATCTGACGAGGCCGACGAGCGCATTGCCCGTGTGCTGCACAACGATCCGGCAACCGGCGTGATGCGCCACGCTGACGCGGGCTATGAAATTGCCCGCCAGTGCGCCAAAGAGCAGGGGTTACACCTGCCGATGGAGAAATAGCAGCAATTCTACCAGTGAGACAGCCGCCTTTTCGGCTCTATAGAAAGGCGGTTGAGCTTCAGGTACATACACCGTTCGGCTTTACTCTGCGGAGCATTGAGCAAAATGAATAAAGAAACACAGCAAACCGAAGGCTATCGCCCGCTGAGCGGCATACGGGTTCTCGACTTAAGCCGAGTGCTGGCAGGGCCTTACTGTACAGCGATGCTGGCCGATCTGGGCGCCGAGGTGATTAAGATCGAAGCGCCAGAGCACGGCGACGACAGTCGGCACCTAGGGCCGTTTTTTGACGGTGAGAGCGTCTATTACGGGCTTATTAATCGCGGCAAACGGAGCATCGAGCTGGACTTTAAGCGCCCGGAACACCGCCAGCACCTGTATCGCCTCGTTGCTGAAGCCGACGTGGTGGTAGAAAACTTTCGCCCCAGCGTGACTCAGCGACTGGGCATTGATTTCGATACTCTCCGGCAGCACAACTCGCGGCTGATTTACGTCAGTATTTCTGGCTTTGGTCAGCACAGCCCGCTGTCGACGCGCCCGGCTTACGACATTGTCGCACAGGCGATGTCCGGTTTGATGAGCGTCACCGGCTTCCCGGAAACTGGCCCGACGCGCAGCGGTGAGTCGCTGGGAGACGTGTGTGCGGGCGTTTATGCCGCCTGGGCGGTGAGCAGCGCGCTGTTTGCCCGAGAGCACCACCATCCTGACGCACAGTATATCGACGTCGCCATGCTGGACGTGCTGGTGAGTATGCAGGTCACTGGCCTGTCGAATCTGTTTGCTCACGGTCAGGCGCCGGGGCTTATCGGTAACCGCCATCCGGTTTCAACGCCGTTTGACACTTACCGCGCCGCTGACGGTCAGGTAGTGATTGCCGTCGCTAGCCAGCGCCTGTTCCAGCGCCTGTGCGAGTGCATGGAGCAGCCTGAGCTGGCGAGCGATGCCCGCTTTATCGACGACGGCAGCCGGACGCAGAACGAAAAGCAGTTAAGGCAGTACATCGAACGCTGGACATCGACATTTAGCGTCGACGCGCTGTGCGATCTGCTGCTGGATGCGGGCGTACCCGCTTCTCCTATTCACAATCTGGCTCAGGTGACGCAGAGCGAACACGCCCAGGTTCGCCAACTGCTAGTACAGCCTGACGACAGGGGCAACCCCCTAGTGGTTCAGCCGGTATTTTTTAACGGCTATAAGCCGCACGCCGTCACCCGAGCGCCGACGCTGGGGGAGGCTAACGACGAGTACGGCTTTTCAGCCCATCCTTCTTTAACAGGAGCTACCCATGAGCTTTGAAATCAATGAAACAGAGCGCGCCATTGTTGATGCCATCGAAAACGTTTCTCGAGACGTTCTGAAAGCCCAGGCTCAGCGCTACGACGAGAGCGAAACCTTCTGTCAGGAAAGCCTGACGGCGCTGGGAGAAATGGGCTGTATGGGCATTAACCTGCCGGAAGCCTACGGCGGCTTTGGCGTCGGCAGCGTAGCGATGAGTCAGGCGGTTGAGGCTATTGCCGCGGCCTGTGCCTCAACGGCATCGGCGCTGACGGCTCACTTTTTAGCGACAGACTCGATTTTGATTGGCGGTACTGAAGAGCAAAAGAGTCACTGGCTGCCTCGTGCCGCCAGCGGTGAACTGCTGGGAGCGTTTGCGTTAACGGAACCGGCAGCGGGTTCTAACCCCGCTGACATGCGCACCGTCGCCAAGCGGGAAGAGGACGGCTGGCACATTCAGGGCAATAAGCACTACATCACCAACGCTCGCGAAGCGGACTTTATTGTGCTGTACGCCAAAACGGATCCTTCCGCAGGCCACAACGGCATCAGCGCGTTTCTGATCCCAAAAGGCACCGAAGGGATCGCTTTTTCCAGCCCGGAAAAAACCATGGGCCTGCGCGGCAGCACTATTTATGAGCTTGCCCTCGACTGTCGTCTGCCTGATTCAGCGCTGTTGGGAAAAGAGGGGCAGGGGTTTGCAACGGCGATGGAAGTATTGGACCGCGGTCGGGTAGAGGTGGCTGCGATGTCCCTCGGTATTGCCCGAGCGGCGATGGAAAGCAGCCTACAGTGGATACAGGACAGGCAGATTGGTCCTAAGCCTCTTGGCGCCTATCAGGGCACCCAGTGGCGGCTGGCAGACATGCACACTCAGCTACAGGCGGCGCGCATGCTGACCTGGCAGGCCGCTGAAAAACGCGACAGCGGTGAGCGCTTTAGCCTCGACTCCGCCACCGCCAAGCTGTTTGCCGCCGAGTGCGCCGGATTTATTACCGATGCTGCGCTGCAGCTGCACGGCGGCTATGGCTACATTCGGGATTTGCCGCTAGAGCGCTACGTGCGCGATGCGCGCATTCTGCGCATCTTTGAGGGTACCTCTGAAGTTCAGAAAATCATTATTTCTCGCAGTTTGTTGAATACCCGATAGGCGCAGCCGGGGTTGCGCCATAGCCAGATGGGCCGCAGGGAAGAGTGCTCGAAGAACTACAGTGTCCGGAGAGGCACGAGAAAAGGCAACATTCCCGAATCCGTTCGATAACGAGAGGAAGCACGCATCATGGCTATTGTTGATAACCCGCAGCAAGAGACAGCCTATTCGTCCCAGAGCGCGCCACTGATTGAGTCGCGATCCGTTGACTATATTCCCGAGTCCGAGCGGCACGGCAGCCTGTTCAGCCAGTTTACCCTGTGGTTTGGGGCTAACCTGCAAATTACCGCCATCGTGACCGGTGCGCTGGCGGTGGTGCTCGGCGGTGACGTTTTCTGGTCGCTCATCGGCCTGTTTATCGGTCAGGTGCTGGGGGGCAGCGTGATGGCGCTGCACGCCGCGCAGGGGCCGAAGCTCGGCCTGCCGCAGATGATTTCAAGCCGCGTGCAGTTTGGCGTTTACGGCGCGGTGCTGCCGATTATTTTGGTGTGCACCATGTACGTAGGGTTTTCCGCAGGGGGAACCGTGCTGGCGGGGCAGGCAATTGCCCAGTTGGCCAACGTTAACGACAAGCTGGGGGTGATGATTTTTGGCGTAGTGATTATCGGCATCACGGTCTGCGGCTATCGCGTTATCCATCTGTTGGGGAAAGTCGCCAGCGTGGTGGGTATCGTCATCTTCTTCTATCTCTTTTTCAAAATACTGTACGGATACGATATTCAGGCGCTGTTGGCTAATCGTCACTTTACAATAACCAACTTTCTGCTGGCGGTTTCTCTGTCCGCCTCTTGGCAGATTGCCTTTGGCCCTTATGTAGCGGACTACTCTCGCTATTTGCCCAGCAAGACGCCAACGGGAAAGGCGTTTCTGGCGGTAGGCTTGGGAACAGTGATTGGCACTCAGGCTTCGATGGTGCTGGGGGTGTTTGCTGCCGCCATTGCCGGAGACCAGTTTGCCGGGCATGAAGTGTCGTATATCGTTAGCCTCGGCAGCACTGGGCTGATTGCGGCGCTGCTCTACTTTGGCATTTTCTTTGGCAAAGTGACCATCACCGCCCTTAACGCCTACGGCAGCTTTATGTCGCTGGCGACCATCGTCAGCGGCTTTAGCGGTAAGCATCAGATTACCCCCCGGCTGAGGCTGTTTTTTATCATCGCCATGGTGGGGTTCTCCACGCTGCTGGCTCTGCTGGGGCAGCATGCCTTTCTGAAACTGTTCACTGCCTTTTTACTGTTCCTGCTGGCGTTTTTTACCCCATGGAGCGCCATTAATCTGGTGGATTACTACCTAGTGACTAAAGGCCGCTATGACCTGCCGGCGCTGTCCGATCCCAACGGGCGATACGGCCGCTGGAATCTGGTCGGCATTTTCACCTATCTGCTGGGAGTGGTTATTCAGCTGCCTTTTATCGCCACTCACTTTTATACCGGCCCTCTGGTAGAGAGTCTGGGCGGTACTGATATTTCCTGGATTGTCGGCCTGCTGGTGACGGGCGCGGTGTATTACGCGGCGACCAAGATTTGGCGACCGTCGATTGCCGCTAAGCTGATTCTGCCGGAACACCGTTAACTGAGCGGACAGCCAGTGCCCTTGGCTCTCTGTGCAAGCACTAAACGTGAAGGAGCGTTCAATGAGAATTCTAGTTGGCATAAAAAGAGTTATCGATCATAACGTTAAAATACGCGTCAAGGCCGACGGCTCCGGCGTTGAGCTGGCGAACGTCAAAATGGCCATCAATCCCTTCGATGAAATTGCACTGGAGGAGGCGGTTCGCCTGAAAGAGGCCGGACTGGCGAGTGAAGTCGTTGCGGTGTCTATTGGTGATAAAACCGCTCAAGAAACTCTGCGCAGCGCGCTGGCATTGGGGGCAGACAGGGCGATTCTCATTGAGAACGCCGAGGCGGTACCGCTG
>NZ_LS483470.1:405000-422500 GCF_900478135.1 Leminorella richardii | reverse complement strand
CACTGAAGGTTACGGCTGAAAAGCAAAACGTCCGCGTTCTGGTCTGCGGTGAATGGCAGTCTCGCGTTCCCGGTTTGGACTTTAAGCGCGTTAACGGCGGCCTGCTGGTTCAGGATCGTGACCTCGGTATGGTTGAACAGGCAAACCTGAAGGTCGTCACGACACGTCAGCCTACAGAGCAAGAGCTTGCCGACGCGCTGTTCTGCTGGAAAGTCGCGAAATTCGTGAAGTCTAATGCCATCGTCTATGCCAAAAACAATATGACCATTGGCATTGGTGCCGGGCAAATGAGCCGCGTCTACTCGGCGAAGATTGCTGGCATTAAGGCTGCCGATGAAGGGCTTGAAGTGAAAGGCTCTGCTATGGCGTCCGACGCGTTCTTCCCGTTCCGCGATGGTATTGATGCTGCTGCCGCTGCCGGAATTACCTGCGTCATCCAGCCCGGTGGATCTATTCGTGACGATGAAGTCATCGCTGCCGCTAATGAACACGGTATCGCCATGCTCTTCACCGACATGCGCCACTTCCGTCATTAATTCACTCTTCTGAAGCCTTGGAGCAGACACAATGAACATTTTAATTATTGGCAACGGGGGGAGAGAACACGCTCTGGCGTGGAAAGCGTCTCAGTCACCGCTGGCCGATAGCGTCTTTGTTGCCCCCGGCAACGCCGGCACTCAGCTTGAGCCAAACCTCACCAACGTCGCTATCTCCGCGACGGATATTGATGGGCTGCTTAACTTTGCACAGCAGGAAAATATTGGGCTTACTATTGTCGGCCCTGAAGCGCCGTTAGTTAAAGGCGTTGTCGACGCCTTTAGAAAGGCCGGTTTGACAATTTTTGGCCCTACACAGTCTGCCGCTCAGCTAGAGGGGTCAAAAGCTTTCACGAAGGATTTTCTGGCACGTCACGCGATCCCCAGCGCCGCCTACCAAAACTTCACCGATCTTGACCTAGCGCTAGACTATATCCGCTCTCAGGGTGCGCCGATCGTTATTAAAGCCGACGGGCTCGCTGCAGGAAAAGGCGTAGTTGTAGCAATGACGCTCGAAGAGGCCGAAGCAGCAGCAAAAGACATGCTTGAA
This sequence comes from Leminorella richardii, assembly GCF_900478135.1. Lineage (NCBI taxonomy): Bacteria > Pseudomonadati > Pseudomonadota > Gammaproteobacteria > Enterobacterales > Budviciaceae > Leminorella > Leminorella richardii. The sequence goes on along the minus strand of NZ_LS483470.1, from coordinate 421,414 downwards.
GGTAACGCCTTTGGTGATGCCGGCCATCGCATTGTGGTCGAAGAGTTTCTGTCCGGGGAAGAAGCCAGCTTTATCGTCATGGTTGACGGTGAAAACGTTGTTCCTATGGCAACCAGTCAGGATCACAAGCGCGCCTACGATGGCGATCAAGGCCCTAATACCGGCGGAATGGGCGCCTACTCACCCGCTCCAGTGGTAACTGATGACGTCCACCAGCGCATTATGGATGAAGTTATCTACCCGACTGTTCGCGGTATGGCTGCCGAAGACAATCCCTACACGGGCTTTTTATATGCAGGACTGATGATCGATGACGCGGGTAACCCCAAGGTCATTGAGTTCAACTGCCGCTTCGGCGATCCGGAAACTCAACCAATTATGCTGCGTATGAAGTCCGATTTTGTTGAGCTGTGTCTGTCCGGTGCTGAAGGAAACCTAAAGGGAAAAACCTCTGAATGGGATCACCGTGCCGCACTGGGCATTGTGCTTGCTGCCGAAGGCTATCCGGGAGACTACCGGAGCAACGATATCATTAGCGGGTTACCCGTCAATGAAACCGAAGGTGAAAAGGTGTTTCATGCCGGAACGCAGCTACAGGAATGCCACGTAGTGACCCACGGCGGGCGCGTGCTTTGCGCTACGGCTCTGGGAGAAAACGTTGCTCAAGCTCAACAAAGAGCTTACCAGCTAGCAGAGAAAATTCACTGGAATGGTTGCACCTACCGTAAAGACATCGGCTATCGCGCCGTTGATAGGGAGCAGAACAGTCAATAATCCCTACTGCCCACAAAAAAGCCGCCGTTGATCTCTATCTCGGCGGCTTTTTTATTTAATGAACCAAAAGCTAGAAATTCTCCAGTCTTGGTTCCCACTGGCAGAAGTTTTCATTCGCGACCAGCAAAAGCTGCACGCCTTGAAAAGACGAGAGCCAGGCTAGGCTAATAAAGCCTCCGTTGTGAATACGCTTGTCCAGCCACTGTCGCTGGCTGGGTAAAAACCGGGGATTTTCAACATCCCCCTCGCAGGAAACGATACGCCCATTATTGATATAGCCCTGATAAAGCTTCACCCTTCCCGCAGAGAGCGAACGGCTAGTTTCCAGAAACTGCTGGGCTTCATATTTGATGCTCAGAATATCATCGTCTGAGAGTGACTCATTGCGATCGGCTAAGCGCCTCTGCATAAAGCTGGGATTGCCTTTAGTATCCAGCCGAAGCTCTGTTCGAGGAAGCAGAGCATCGTTTTGTACTTCGCGCTTAACCAGGCCCAGCTTGCCGTCAATAAATTCATAATGGGTCGCGACTGTCTCGCCGGAGAACGGGGTATACACGCTCAGCAGTCGCATAGGAATACCTTCACCATCAACTTTGCTCCACAGGCGGACTACGCCAGCGTCGGCAATGTATCCGGAGGCTTCCAGAGTGGGTTCTCGCTCCATTGAACCACAGCCAGCTAGCGTCAATAGAAGAGATAAGGTGATAAAGGCGCGTTTTATCATCATAAAAATAGAAAAAGAAAAGGGGCTCATAGCCCCTTACTATATATCACGATCGTGGCTATTACTTCTTAACAGCGTCTTTCAGTGCTTTGCCTGAAACGAATGCTGGAACGTTAGCCGCCGCAATTTTGATTTCTTTGCCAGTCTGAGGGTTACGGCCAGTACGGGCATTGCGGTGATTTACTTTGAATGTACCAAAACCAACCAGTTGTACTGGGTCACCGTCTTTCAGAGACTCAGTAATTGCGCCTAAGGTTGATTCCAGTGCCGCTTTGGCCTGAGTTTTGGTAAGACCAGCCTTGTCTGCAATTACGTCAATCAGTTGAGTCTTGTTCATAAATTATCCTTACAATGTATTTTATTGCATGCAATGTACCGAAGACGGATGGGTAAAGAAAGTCTCTGTTAACCCCAGCCCAGACGTTATCGATAGCCACTTTTTAAAGGCAACACAAATGTAGACCAATCGGGCACTGCTGTGAAGCCTTGACAAGCTATTATTTAGGCTTTAAGTCACGTTTTATCACTGTTTAGGCTAAATTTATGCCAATATTGCTCACAGCGGCCTCTTTCAGGTCTGCTCTGAGCCCTTTGATCAACTCCAAATCGCGTTCTTCACAGTCAGCCAACAGACGATAAATTTCCCACTGTACGTCCCATTCGTTCTCTATCGACGGCAGAACTTTCAGTTCATCATCGGTCATTTCTCTCCCCGCCTGTGTCATTTCCAACATAGCGACGGTACGGATAGAAGACTCGCTAACGGCGACAGCATGTTCCTGCGTCTCTCCACTCAGGTGCGCATGAAGCACTTCACTCAATGCAACACAGGCGTCAATTGCTGGGTGAACGCCGTAAATATCAAAATTGTCTGCATCGGGGATCGCCTCTTCCAGCTTCTCAAGCTGGCTGTCAAAGTTCACTTTGGCGTCTTTAACCACTAGCGTTTCCCAGACCAAATCCAAAATGCGCCGATAAATCTGCGGCTCGGCAAACCCGGTTTCAAGGCAGAAAGCCTGATAGTTTGGGAACATGCGTTCGCACAGGCAGGCCATAAAAGTATAATGTTGCCAGCTGGCCAGTTTTTCCAGCCTTAAATGAATGGGATTACGCAGCATGAAAACGTCTCATTAAAATTAAAAGCAGTGAGTCGACGGGTATTCTCAACCTTCATCGACGTTCTTTTCCGGATGCGCGGCAAGCCAGCGCACAAAAGCCGGGCGCCGTGACGCAATCGCGTCCGCCCAGCGAGTAGGTTCAGGAAGCCGATAGCCGCGCATACAGCGTTCGACCCAAAGCAGTGCGCTTTCCTGACTAACGCGGTGGCCGACAGAAACATAGAGCGGCTTACAGCGAGCCTTACTGTTCCAAACCCAGCCAATCTGCTCGTCTTTATCCACCAGCGGTACCGCAGCACCATCCTGCAGGCCAGACTCATCGTATTTCCCACACAGCCGGCTTTTAGCAACGCCTATTGTCGGCACGTCTATCAGCAGGCCAAAGTGGCTAGCTACACCGAGACGACGAGGGTGGGCAATACCCTGACCGTCGACCAACACCAGTTGAGGAACAGTGGTTAACTGTGACCAAGCGGCCATCAGCGCTGGATATTCACGAAAGGAAAGCAGGCCGGGAATATAGGGAAGCGAAGTGGGCACTCTAGCGACGCGATACTCCACCAGCTCCAAAGAGGGATAACTGAGGACGGCGATTGCCGCCCTCGTTATCTTACCGTCTTGCTCGAAGCCCACATCGGCTCCGGCAATCCATTTAGGTTCGTCAAAACCCTGATTGTCCTGTTTGATCACCGCTTTGGCTTTTTCTATCTGCTCAGCCCTCAGCGCCGCAGTATCAATCATGGTATGGCCGAGACAAACGATGCACCGCATCAACAAAGGTTTTCGGATGTTCAGGCGGCACGTCTTGATGTATGCCGTGCCCCAGATTGAACACATGTCCGGTACCCTGACCAAACCCGGCCAGAATGTCCGATACTTCTTTCTCAATACGCGCAGGCGAAGCATACAGCATGGAAGGATCCATATTCCCCTGCAAAGCCACACGGGAACCAACCCGGCGGCGCGCGTCGGCGATATCCGTCGTCCAGTCCAGCCCCAGAGCATCACATCCGGTATCCGCCATCGCCTCCAGCCACTGACCGCCGCCCTTGGTAAACAAAGTTACTGGTACACGTCTGCCTTCGTTTTCCCGAATCAGGCCGTCAACGATTTTATGCATATAGGCCAGAGAGAATTCGCGATAGTCGCGCCCTGTCAGTACCCCGCCCCAGGTATCGAAAATCATGACTGACTGAGCGCCGGCGCGGATCTGGGCGTTCAGATACAGGATCACGCTGTCGGCCAGCTTGTCCAACAGCAAGTGCAGGGTTTCCGGCTCGGCATACATCATCTTCTTAATCTTAGTGAATGCCTTGCTGCTGCCCCCTTCTACCATATAGGTTGCCAGCGTCCATGGGCTACCGGAAAAACCGATAAGGGGGACTTCGCCTTTCAAATTGCGGCGAATAGTGCGTACGGCATTCATCACATACCCCAGTTCCTGCTCAGGGTCAGGAACCGGCAGTTTTTCTACGTCCGCGCGGCAGGTTACCGGGCGCTCGAAGCGCGGGCCTTCCCCCGTCTCAAAGTAGAGCCCTATACCCATCGCATCCGGCACGGTAAGAATATCGGAGAACAGGATCGCGGCATCCAGCTCATAGCGACGCAGAGGCTGTAGGGTTACTTCACAGGCCAACTCGGCGTTTTTACAGAGAGCCATAAAATCCCCAGCCTCAGCGCGAGTTGCCTTATATTCTGGTAAATAGCGACCAGCCTGTCGCATCATCCAGACAGGCGTTACGTCAACGGGCTGGCGCAACAGAGCGCGCAGATAGCGATCGTTTTTTAATTCATTCATTATTTTTATCCTCGATAATTGCGCGCATTGTAACATGCAGGTATTGCTTCCTATAGCGAGCGACGCCTCGGCTACCCCTGCTCTCTTTCCGCTCGACACAAAGCCACTGTATCTTCAATCAACCGTCGGGCTACCGTTCCCGGAGGGGGCAGCATGGGGAGCCTGTCGAAGTCAAACCAGTTGGCATCAAGCAACTCAGACTTATCAATCTTTAACTCACCGCTATCGTAATCGGCTAAATAGGCCACCATCAGCGAGTGAGGGAACGGCCAGGGCTGCGAAGAAATATAGCGCAGGTTCTTGATAGACAAATTACTCTCTTCATGAACTTCGCGGGCAACGGCCTGCTCCAGCGTCTCGCCCACTTCGACAAACCCGGCCAGCGCGGTATAAATGCCGCCCCGATGCCGATTGTGCTGAGCCAGCAATATTTTGTCTTCTTTACGGATAGCGACAATAACGCAGGGCGCGATTTGTGGATAGTAACGCTGATGGCAGTTCGGACACAGGCATGCCCATTCCCTATCGCTAATCGTCATCCCGTGGCCGCAGTAGCCACAGAAGCGGTGAGCGCGATAGAAATCCTCCAGCTGCACAGCACGCCCAGCCAGTTGGAAGAGGCCGCGGTCCTCATTCAGCAGTTGCCTTACCGACGCCATATCCCGAGCTCGCGACTGACGAATCAGCCAAACTGGATGGCTTTGCCACTCTCCAATACGGTACGCTCTCTCACCCTGAAGTTGAAAATCCTGCGCTAAACCGAAGGGTAATTCTCCCTTGGGAAGCCACAATTTACCGGCATAGCTTAATAGCCACCAGCCAGACTCATCACCGCGTAACTGTTGTTCCATGACTATCTTGCTAAACCTCTTATTTACTGGCAATCTAACAGTGGTTTTTACATTATCTTAACTTTTTCAACCTACTGAATGACTCTGGACACCCTATGCTAAACCGACTTGAAACTCTTACTGAGCGCGTGGGCGGTAACCATAAACTGATCGATCAATGGTTAGAGTCGCGCAAAAGCCTGCTCGTGACCTATTACCGGCTGGTTGGTATTAAACCAAACAAAGAGAAAAATATCCCTCTCGATGAAAAGGCGCTGATCGATTTCGGTCATCATCTGGTGGACTACCTGTCCGCCTGCCATTTTCATATTTACGACAGAGTCATTATTCAAGAAGAGGGAGCTGCAAGCCCCAATCTCGCCGTTGGCCAAAGAGTTTATCCGTTACTGGAAGAAAATACTCAAAAAATCATGGCGTTTTATGACAGTTATGTTGAAAAAGGCATTAACGACGACACCATATTACAGCTGGATAAAGATCTTTCAACGGTCGGTGAGCTGCTGGCGAATCGGTTTATGATAGAAGACAAACTGATCGTCGAAGCCATCAAAAACTGGGAAAGCCATCACAGCTCTACCGAACAGTCATAATGGAAAGCGTGTAAAAAACCCTTTGCCGTTTTTATCGTCTTACCTATACTGTGCTATATCGCCCCTAGGGCGGTAAATCTTGTCGGAGTGCCCAGCGCCCTTATACGGCGCGGGCTGAGACCGTTAATTCGGGATCCGCGGAACCTGATCGGGCTAATACCCGCGAAGGGAACAAGAGTAATTCAATTCGGGTAGGCAAGGCCACAGTGTAGATTTTCCCTATCCATTACTCCCTCTCCGAACTCCAGACAAGCAACCCCCACGTTCTATTTTGGAGTTTGCTATGTCTAACAGAAGAACCCAGCGCGCTCAGGCGCAGCAGTTTATTGATCGACTACAGGGGCACGCGTTCCCCAATTCCCACAGAGTGTACGTTCAAGGTTCTCGCGACGATCTTCGCGTTCCGCTGCGGGAAATTCGCCTTAGCCCGACGCTCATCGGCGGTACACAAAACGCTCCACAGTATGAAGATAATGAACCGGTTCCCGTCTACGATACCTCAGGGCCTTACGGCGATCCGTCATCTGATATTGACGTCCGCCAGGGTCTTTCTCCTCTGCGCCAGCGCTGGATTGAAGAACGCAATGATACCGCTCCGCTCACACAGGCTTCCTCACACTTTACTCAACAGCGCCTTGCCGACGAGGGGCTAGACCATCTGCGCTACACGCACCTGCCGCCGCCAAGGCGCGCCAAAGAGGGCCGATGCGTGACTCAGCTTCACTATGCAAGAGCGGGCATCATCACGCCAGAAATGGAGTTTATCGCTCTGAGAGAAAATGTCGGCCGAGAGCGCCTGCGTACAGAAGTGCTTACTCGCCAACATCCAGGGCAGTCTTACGGCGCCAGTCTGCCGGAAAACATTACGCCGGAATTTGTCCGTGGGGAAGTGGCCGCAGGGCGCGCGATTATTCCCGCCAATATTAACCATCCCGAAGCAGAGCCGATGATTATCGGTCGCAACTTTCTGGTAAAAGTAAACGCCAACATTGGTAACTCATCGCTGACGTCTTCTATCGAGGAAGAGGTCGAAAAGCTGGTTTGGGCGACGAGGTGGGGTGCAGATACCGTTATGGATCTCTCCACCGGACGCTATATTCATGAAACCCGAGAGTGGATTATCCGTAATAGCCCCGTGCCGATTGGTACAGTACCTATTTATCAGGCTCTGGAGAAGGTTAACGGCGTTGCTGAAAACCTGAACTGGGAAGTATTCAGAGACACGCTGATTGAACAGGCAGAACAGGGTGTCGACTACTTTACTATCCACGCGGGTCTACTGCTGCGCTTTATCCCACTCACGGCCAATCGCCTAACGGGTATAGTGTCCCGCGGCGGCGCAATTATGGCCAAGTGGTGCCTCTCCCACCATAGAGAAAACTTCCTGTATGAGCGCTTCCGAGATATTTGCGAAATCTGTAGCCGTTACGACGTCGCACTCTCTTTAGGCGACGGCCTGAGGCCTGGCTCCGTACAGGATGCCAACGATGAAGCCCAGTTTGCCGAGCTTCACACTCTGGGTGAACTGACGAAAATCGCCTGGCAATACGACGTTCAGGTCATGATTGAAGGCCCCGGCCACGTTCCAATGCAGATGATCCATCGCAACATGACAGAGCAGCTGGAGCACTGCCATGAAGCCCCCTTCTATACCCTTGGCCCGTTGACCACCGACATTGCGCCCGGCTATGACCACTTTACTTCCGGCATTGGCGCCGCGCTTATCGGCTGGTTTGGCTGTGCCATGCTGTGCTACGTCACGCCAAAGGAGCATCTGGGGCTACCAAACAAAGAAGACGTTAAACAGGGGCTGATTGCCTACCGCATCGCCGCCCACGCCGCCGATCTGGCCAAAGGGCATCCCGGCGCTCAAATTCGCGATAATGCTATGTCGAAAGCGCGCTTTGAGTTCCGCTGGGAAGATCAGTTCAACCTTGCGCTGGATCCGGAAACGGCGCGCGCCTATCACGACGAAACGCTGCCGCAGGCATCCGGCAAAATCGCCCACTTCTGCTCAATGTGCGGCCCCAAGTTTTGTTCAATGAAAATATCGCAAGAAGTCCGCGACTTCGCGAAAGAGCAAACCGCCTCCGGCGGCATGAGCGAAATGGCTCAACGTTTTCGCGATCGAGGGAACGAACTCTATCATCCTGCCGCACATGCTGCCGTTCCGCTCGCGGCCACTGAGGAAAACAGCCATGACTAATCCACTGTTAACAAACTTAGCGCCCCTGCCAACCGCACCTTTCCCTCCAACAGAAAAGCGACTTGGCCTCTATCCCGTCGTCGATACGCTGGATTGGATAGAAAAACTGCTAGGAGCTGGGGTAACCACTATTCAACTCAGAATCAAAGACTGTCAGGAAAATGAAGTCGAAGAGATCGTTCAGCGAGCAATTGAGTTAGGGAAACAGTTTAACGCCCGGCTTTTCATTAACGACTACTGGCGACTGGCTGTTAAGCACGGAGCCTATGGGGTTCATCTCGGTCAGGAAGACCTGCTGACAGCAGACCTAAAGGCCATTCATCAGGCTGGGCTGCGCTTGGGTGTATCAACCCATGATGACGAAGAGCTGGCTAGAGCCGTCGCCGTTCGCCCATCATACATCGCCCTTGGCCATATATTTCCAACGCAAACCAAAGAGATGCCGTCAGCTCCTCAGGGGTTAGTTGAACTCAAAGCGGCACGTGGCATCAATTCCCGACTACCCAACGGTTGCCATTGGCGGAATCAGCATCGATAAAGCCAGAGACGTTTTAGACTGTGGGGTCGGCAGCATTGCCGTCGTTAGCGCAATTACTCAGGCTCCAGACTGGCGTCAGGCAACAAAGACGCTGCTGTCGATAGTCGAAAACACCGAGCCATTATCATGCTGAGTGATGACGATTTTTTACGCTACAGCCGCCAGCTGCTGCTGGAAGAAATCGGCGAAGAGGGCCAGCGCCGCCTGAAGCATTCAACAGCGCTGATCGTCGGATTAGGAGGGCTAGGCTCCCCGGTTTCGCTGTATCTTGCCGCCGCCGGGGTAGGAACGCTCATTCTGGCGGACGACGATAGCCTTCATCAGACAAACCTTCAACGGCAGATCCTGTTTGATACTGGCGATGTTAAAAAGCCTAAGGCGAAACTGGCCGTTAAACGACTCAAAGGTCTTAATCCATCGATTAACTACCGTATAGAGGCACAGCGGATCGTACCGGAAACGCTGCCAGAGCTGCTTAACGGTGTGGACTTAGTCATTGACTGCTGCGACAACATGGCAACACGCCACGCGGTTAACGCCGCCTGTGTGAATCGTTCACTACCGCTGATTAGCGGCAGCGCTGTCGGCTTTAGTGGCCAACTGTTAGTTCTGACGCCACCTTTCACCGAAGGGTGTTATGCCTGTCTCTACCCTGATAGGGAAGAACCTCATCGCAACTGCAGAACAGCGGGAGTTCTTGGCCCCATGGTCGGCGCTATCGGCTCGCTACAGGCGCTGGAGGCTGTAAAAATGCTTGCCGGTTTACCCTCTGCGCTAAGCGGCCATCTGCGGCTTTTTAACGGTAAACAGCACGCGTGGACCAGCCTTCGGCTCAGACGAGATCCACAGTGCTCCATCTGTGGAGGGCTGCATGCACATCACCATTAACGATTCTCCATTGGAACTGACAGAGGATGTCTCACTGTTCGACGTTTTAACGCGACTGAATCACCCGGTTCAGGGCGTTGCCGTCGCCGTTAATCACACCATCGTGCCTAAAACCGCCTGGCAGACGCATCAGTTACATCACGGAGACAGCGTGCTGATCTTTCAGGCTATTGCAGGAGGATAACTATGTTAACTATCGCAGAGACAACTTTTACTTCACGCCTGTTTGTCGGTACAGGAAAATTCGCCTCCGCCAATCTAATGACAACTGCCATTGAGGCCTCAGGATCACAGCTAGCAACCATGGCAATGAAACGAGTCTCTTTAGGGCAACAGGCCGACGATCTGGTTTCACCGCTTAGCCAGCTAGGTATTCGACTGCTGCCCAACACTTCCGGTGCCAAAAATGCTGAAGAAGCCGTATTCGCCGCCCGCTTGGCAAAAGAGGCGCTAGGCACGCGCTGGCTCAAGCTAGAGATACACCCAGACACTCGCTATCTGCTGCCAGATCCAGTAGAAACGCTGAAAGCGGCAGAGCAGCTAGTGAAAGAGGGATTTGTCGTTCTTCCCTACTGCGGTGCCGATCCCGTTTTATGCAAGCGTCTGGAAGAAGTCGGCTGTGCAGCGGTGATGCCGCTTGGAGCTCCCATCGGTTCTAATATGGGACTTCAAACTCAGGCTTTTTTACGTATTATCATTGAGCAGTCTATGGTGCCGGTTATTGTTGATGCAGGTATCGGCGCACCAAGCCACGCCGCTCAGGCGATGGAGATGGGGGCAGACGCTGTATTGGTCAATACCGCTATCGCCGTTGCCCGCGACCCAATCGGCATGGCCAATGCTTTTCGCCTCGCAGTAGAAAGCGGTCGTCAAGCTTACCGATGCGGCCTAGGCACTGTTCGTCAAGACGCCACGGCTGAAGCCTCCAGCCCGTTGACCGCCTTTCTCCATACAGAATCTCCCATTGCTGTTCGGGAGGTGCAATGAACGCTGACTTTCATTCACTCTGGCAGAACGTTGATTGGGATCGAGCAACGAGCTCTATTTACGAGAAAACGACTGCCGACGTTGAGCAAGCACTGGCAGCAAAACGATGTTCGCTAGACGACTTTATGGCGCTTATTTCACCAGCCGCTACCGCCTATCTGGAGCCTATGGCTCAAAAAGCCCAGCGCCTGACTCGTCAAAGATTTGGCAACACAGTGGGATTCTACGCACCGCTTTACCTCTCAAACCTCTGCGCCAACGACTGCACCTACTGCGGTTTCTCCATGAGTAATCGCATAAAGCGTAAGACGCTGTCAGAAGAAGAGATCCTGCAGGAGTGTCAGGCATTAAACGAACTGGGCTATCAGCATATTTTACTGGTGACCGGCGAGCATCAGGGAAAGGTTGGCATGGACTATTTTCGACGCAACCTGCCGCTGATACGCCAGCGGGTCAGCTCGCTGATGATGGAGGTTCAACCGCTGTCAACATCAGACTATGCCGAACTCAAATCTCTCGGATTAGATGCAGTCATGGTCTACCAGGAGACCTACCACGCTAACACCTATCAAAAAAACCACCTGAGGGGAAAAAAGCAGGACTTCTTCTGGCGCATGGCCACACCGGAAAGGCTTGGCAGCGCAGGGATCGATAAAATCGGCCTAGGCGTACTGCTTGGGTTATGTGCCGAATGGCGCACGGACAGCTACTTTTTGGCGCAGCACCTAAGCTACTTACAGAAGCGATTCTGGCAAAGCCGCTACTCTATTTCTTTCCCCCGCCTGCGCCCCTGCACGGGAGGCATTCAGCCTGAAGCCATCTTGAATGACGCACAGCTGGTGCAGCTTATCAGCGCCTTCAGGCTATTTGCTCCCGACGTTGAGCTGTCACTATCGACCCGGGAATCACCTCACTTTCGCGATAGCGTTGTTCCTCTGGCGATTAACAGCGTCAGTGCGGGCTCAAAAACGCAGCCGGGGGGATACGCTAACGACGCGCCGGAGCTTGAGCAGTTTTCCCCTCATGACAATCGCTCGCCTCAGCAGGTTGCCACAGCGCTGCTACAAAAGGGACTTCAGCCAGTTTGGAAAGACTGGGACAGCTATTTGGGAAGAGGTTCACAATATTTCTGAAAGGTAATTATATTTCAGAGAAAAACGTGAAGAAGCCGCGCGTATATAGACATAAGCGCTCGCCACAGCGGCCAAAGCGCCATACTGTAGCTGCGTGAGGGGGGTGGCCCCCTCTCCGGAACCGAATCCCCCTAGGTTCCGCCGTTCGTTGATGGCTCTTATAAGGCCTTTGACACATTCCACAACCTAAAGCCCGGCGGTTTCGGCTGCCGGGCTGTCTTCTCTCTACGATCAATAACGCTCAATCAGCGCTTGATAAGTGACGGAGAGCTTTCGGCTAATAAAAATGCCCGGATCCTTTCTCTGTGTGGATGCTGATTCAGCCAGTCACGCAGGGCTTTAGCCTTTTCATAGTCCTCATCACCCAGCAAAGCACGATACATTTCGTCAAGCCTGTCATCTGCCTGTGCTTCACGCACCTGTCGCTGCCAAAAATCGGTAAACAGTGTATTAATCTTGCCCGCTAGACCGTGTGCTTTCAACAGCTCCCATTCGCCTTTATCTAGCCAGATACCGTTAACTCTGACGCTGAGATCCAAGCGGTGTGTAGTTCCCTTAGCAATTCGAAACTTTGTCATCAAAGCTCCGGTCATTGGGCACAGTAGAGCTTTCTCAGTTTCTTCAGCCTCTAAGACGGCATGTTCAAGTTCTTCCGTAGCCTCTGGCACTTTATGCTTATGCTGCAAATAGTCTTCTAACATTAGCCAGTTTCCGCCGCAGTTTGGACAGTGCTGAACGGGTAAAAAGCCGTCTAACAGATCGGTTTTAAGAGCGACGTTTTGACATTTGGGACACTTCACGCTTTCTCTCCTTGAATATAACAACTCATTGCCTGATAAATCGATTGATACAAACACCCTTTATACAAAAGAGCTCTTCCAACATATTCGAGCCTAATGACATCTTTTTTCAAAAAATCATTTTCAAATAATAAATCGAAATAATCATGTTAGTTTATTTTCAGATATTTTGACATCACAAAAACAGATAACTTCTTATAAATCATTTAATTAAATTAAAAATATCTGCCACGCTATACGATGACATCTTAATGTGATCTATATCTCATGTTTGAACAAACATAGTTATTCAGGCTACACTCCTTCCCGCAGTTCGTAATGGACTATAGTTAGACGGAGCGCATTGCAATGCTTTGGGCTTCTTTATCTTTTTTAAGGAAAAATAACTCATGTTTAAAAAGCTATCCGCTGAATTTTTCGGCACTTTTTGGTTGGTGTTTGGTGGTTGCGGCAGCGCCGTACTGGCTGCAGCATTTCCCGAGCTAGGCATTGGCTTTGCCGGTGTGGCGCTGGCGTTTGGTCTTACCGTTTTAACGATGGCTTATGCGGTAGGCCATATTTCCGGCGGGCACTTTAACCCAGCGGTAACTGTAGGTCTGTTTGTCGGTGGGCGCTTCTCGGCAAAAGACGTTATTCCCTATATCATCGTGCAAACCATTGGCGCCATTGCTGCAGCGGCAGTGCTTTACTCTATTGCCAGCGGGAAAGCCGGGTTTGACGCCGCCGCAAGCGGATTCGCTTCCAACGGCTTTGGTGAACACTCTCCTGGTGGATTCTCTCTGCAGGCTGCGATTATCGCCGAGCTGGTACTCACCGCATTCTTCCTTATCATCATTCATGGAGCTACCGACAAGCGTGCTCCTGCAGGATTCGCACCGATCGCTATTGGCCTAGGCTTAACGCTGATCCACTTAATCAGCATTCCCGTGACCAATACGTCGGTTAACCCAGCGCGCAGTACCGGTGTAGCAATCTTCCAGGGTGGCTGGGCACTTGAACAGCTGTGGGTTTTCTGGCTAGTGCCTATTATCGGCGGCATCGTTGGTGGCCTAATCTACCGCTGCCTGCTGGAAAGCAAAGACTAAGGTAAATCGTACCGAAGACGAAAGCCCGCTATCGCGGGCTTTTTTGTGTCTAATTTATCTGTTCTACATGTCATGCAGACAATCTCATCTTAATGAGCAGTGCAGAGTCAGTTCACTATCAGTGAACATGCTACTAAAGATAGTGCGTTTGATGAGTAGAGTTCGATCGATAACCCCATCAAATACTTTGCTTCAGACGGTGTGATAGCAAAGTAATGTAACGCGCGAAGGCAGAATTCGGTTCGGGAAGATATTCATAGTGGAGTTGCCGTATCTACTGTGGCGATCTTGGTTGGTAAACGGTGAGGGAGGTTTGTTAATGCAGTACCCAGCAAGCGTTGCTATAAACCCTACAAACACAAAAAGGCCACTCTTCCGAGTGGCCTTCTGTTTCTTTCTAAATTAAGAGCCTGGCAGTTGATGAACCTCTTCAAGGTTCACCCTTCGGGCCGTTGCGTTGCAACGCAGGGGGAAACCCCACACTACCCTCGGCGCTACAGCTTTTTATCACAACACTCCGCAATCGCCGTTATAAACCCCATAAACACAAAAAGGCCACTCTTCCGAGTGGCCTTCTGTTTCTTTCTAAATTAAGAGCCTGGCAGTTCCCTACTCTCGCATGGGGAAGCCCCACACTACCATCGGCGCTACGGCGTTTCACTTCTGAGTTCGGCATGGGGTCAGGTGGGACCACCGCGCTATCGCCGCCAGGCATATTCGTTACGCTCGCCGTTGTACTTATGCTTTACATATTCGCACAACCACGAACTTCAATCCTTCAACAAGCTCAATAATTCTACTGTCTCTCGTCTCAAAACGCCTTCGGCGTTGTAAGGTTAAGCCTCACGGTTCATTAGTACTGGTTAGCTCAATACATCGCTGCACTTACACACCCAGCCTATCTACGTCATGGTCTTTAACGTTCCTTTAGGGGACTTAAAATCCCAGGGAAGACTCATCTCGGGGCAAGTTTCGCGCTTAGATGCTTTCAGCGCTTATCTTTTCCGCACGTAGCTACCGGGCAATGCAATTGGCATCACAACCCGAACACCAGCGGTGCGTTCACTCCGGTCCTCTCGTACTAGGAGCAACCCCCCTCAATCTTCCAGCGCCCACGGCAGATAGGGACCGAACTGTCTCACGACGTTCTAAACCCAGCTCGCGTACCACTTTAAACGGCGAACAGCCGTACCCTTGGGACCTACTTCAGCCCCAGGATGTGATGAGCCGACATCGAGGTGCCAAACACCGCCGTCGATATGAACTCTTGGGCGGTATCAGCCTGTTATCCCCGGAGTACCTTTTATCCGTTGAGCGATGGCCCTTCCATACAGAACCACCGGATCACTAAGACCTACTTTCGTACCTGCTCGAGCCGTCACTCTCGCAGTCAAGCTGGCTTATGCCTTTGCACTAACCTCCTGATGTCCGACCAGGATTAGCCAACCTTCGTGCTCCTCCGTTACTCTTTGGGAGGAGACCGCCCCAGTCAAACTACCCACCAGACACTGTCCTCACCCCGGATAACGGGGCTAAGTTAGAACATCAAACATTAAAGGGTGGTATTTCAAGGTTGGCTCCACACGTACTGGCGTACATGCTTCAAAGCCTCCCACCTATCCTACACATCAAGGTTCAATGTTCCGTGTCAAGCTATAGTAAAGGTTCACGGGGTCTTTCCGTCTTGCCGCGGGTACACAGCATCTTCACTGCGAGTTCAATTTCACTGGGTCTCGGGTGGAGACAGCCTGGCCATCATTACGCCATTCGTGCAGGTCGGAACTTACCCGACAAGGAATTTCGCTACCTTAGGACCGTTATAGTTACGGCCGCCGTTTACTGGGGCTTCGATCAAGAGCTTCGCTTGCGCTAACCCCATCAATTAACCTTCCAGCACCGGGCAGGCGTCACACCGTATACGTCCACTTTCGTGTTTGCACAGTGCTGTGTTTTTAATAAACAGTTGCAGCCAGCTGGTATCTTCGACTGGCTTCGGCTCCATGGGCAAGCCACTTCACCTATTGCCAGCGTGCCTTCTCCCGAAGTTACGGCACCATTTTGCCTAGTTCCTTCACCCGAGTTCTCCCAAGCGCCTGAGTATTCTCTACCTGACCACCTGTGTCGGTTTGGGGTACGATTTCGTGTTACCTGATGCTTAGAGGCTTTTCCTGGAAGCAGGGCATCAACCACTTCATCTCCGTAGAGACTCGTCATCACGCCTCAGTGTTATACAGCAGACCGGATTTACCAGGACTGCCCACCTACACGCTTAAACCGGGATAACCGTCACCCGGCCGGCCTAGCCTTCTTCGTCCCCCCTTCGCAGTAACACCAAGTACGGGAATATTAACCCGTTTCCCATCGACTACGCCTTTCGGCCTCGCCTTAGGGGTCGACTCACCCTGCCCCGATTAACGTTGGACAGGAACCCTTGGTCTTCCGGCGAGCGGGCTTTTCACCCGCTTTATCGTTACTTATGTCAGCATTCGCACTTCTGATACCTCCAGCAGACCTCACAGTCTACCTTCGCAGGCTTACAGAACGCTCCCCTACCCAACAACACCTAAGTGTCGCTGCCGCAGCTTCGGTGCATGGTTTAGCCCCGTTACATCTTCCGCGCAGGCCGACTCGACCAGTGAGCTATTACGCTTTCTTTAAATGATGGCTGCTTCTAAGCCAACATCCTGGCTGTCTGTGCCTTCCCACATCGTTTCCCACTTAACCATGACTTTGGGACCTTAGCTGGCGGTCTGGGTTGTTTCCCTCTTCACGACGGACGTTAGCACCCGCCGTGTGTCTCCCGTGATAACATTCTTCGGTATTCGCAGTTTGCATCGAGTTGGTAAGTCGGGATGACCCCCTAGTCGAAACAGTGCTCTACCCCCGAAGATGAGTTCACGAGGCGCTACCTAAATAGCTTTC
>NZ_LS483470.1:300000-400000 GCF_900478135.1 Leminorella richardii | reverse complement strand
AGTAGAAACCAGTGGCTTACCAAAAGCATTACACAGCGTACGCACCTGTGAGTGATCGCTCACTCTTACAGCTAGCGTATCAAACCGCCCCGTCAGCCACTTAGGCGTTGTTGGCCTAGCGGGCATGACCCAAGTAATGGGCCCCGGCCAGCGGGAAAATACCGCTTCTCTCTGCGCCTGCGTTAGCGCCGTATCGTCAACGTAAGGCTTTAGCTGTTCATAATCTGCGGCAATCAATATCAATCCTTTCTCCCAGGATCGCTGCTTAATACTAAGCAGTTCCGACACTGCAGACTCCGAATCCGGATCGCAACCAAGTCCAAACACTGCCTCGGTTGGGTAAGCGACTACTCGCTGCTGGCCTAGCAGCTCAACTATCGTATTTATATTATCAGTCATTTTCTGTTGTAACTTCTTTACCACATAGCTTACTGGCGCAAAACAGACGAAGCCCCTTCGCTGTACGCTTTTCCAAAAGTAAAGGATAGCTGCAAATCGGGCACTCACCCGCAACCGGCGTATGATTCAGCGTAAACTGACAGTCGGGGTATTGATCACAGGCGTGAAACACCTTCCCATAGCGCGATTTTCGCTGCAGCAAATGGCCTTTTTTACACTGAGGACAAGTTATTTGTGTGTCATCGGGCTGATTGATAGAGGCAATGTATTCGCAGTCCGGGTAGGCCATACAGCCAATAAACATACCATATCGCCCCTGACGAAGTACCAGTGACGAACCGCACTGTGGACACACCTCCCCCTCCAGCACTTTAACAATATGCCCGTCGCTTTGAGGTTTAAGGGAGCGAATAAACGTACACTCAGGATAGCGCGAGCATCCCTGAAAGGGCCCCTGCTTTCCGCTGCGTATGACAAGAGGCGCACCGCATTCAGGGCAGGCTTCTTCATTTTTAGCAGTAAATAGTGCCGCTTTGCTCATCAATCCCCCTTAATTGCGCCTTATGTCAATGACAACTGGCATTCAATACACCGATGTCGACAGTCTACCCGATTAGCCAAATTTTCCTATCGGCTTATTTATCGATTGAGTGCATAGCCGCCGGAAACCTGAGTAACCCACTCCAAGAGTTCAAGTTCGACAAGCTGAACAGTAACGTCCGAGATAGATAAACCCGCTCTTTGAGCGATAATGTCGACAGGAAGCGGATGTTTACCTATATGGTTCAGCAATGCTGGCCGTTCTTCTTGTCGGAAGGGATCATTCTGTACTTTCACCTCAGGAACAGGAGGTAGCAACGGCAGCCAGCGTAGAGAACTGTTCAGGTTCTCAATAACGTCAGCAGGCGTTGCCACCAGCATGGCGCCTTGCTGAATCAGGCTGTGAGTTCCGCTACAGTTCTCGTTGTCCAGCGGACCAGGAAGCGCGAAAACCTCTCTACCCTGCTCCAGAGCATACTTGGCCGTAATCAGGGAACCGCTCTTTATCCGAGCCTCTACAACTAATACCCCTAAGCTTAGCCCGCTGACTATTCTGTTCCTACGGGGAAAATGTTCCGCTTTCGGCGGTTCAAAGGGCAAAAATTCTGATACCAGCGCTCCGCCACTCTCAACGATCTGTGCAGATAGCGCCGCGTGGCTTTTAGGATGAAGCTTCCCAATTCCACCGCCCAGAACGGCAATTGTTACCCCTCCTGCCGACAGCGCACCGCGATGACTAATGCCATCAATACCCAACGCCAGTCCACTGGTGATAGTAAAGCCACTGCCTGCCAGCTCACTGGCAAAATAGCTCGCCCAGCGCTCACCGTAGCGACTAAAGTGCCGACTGCCCACCATAGCAATTTGAGCACGCGGTAATACTTCTGCCTTCCCTTCAACAAACAGAACAACAGGCGGTCTCGATATCGCTCTCAGCAACGGAGGATAGTCTTCATCACAAAATGCAATCAGACGACGGTTATTCCCGCCCAGCCAGTCGAGAGACTTCGCCAGGTCGAACTGATTAACGCAGTTAAAGCTGACACACTGCTCAGCGCTAAATCCAAGGCTTAACAGCGTTTGCTCACTAAAGCTTATTCCTTCTGTAGTCGTTAGCCCTTTAAGGTGAGGCCATTTATGGCCTGAAATCATCAAGAGGCGCAGCCACCACTCTTCTTTCGTCATCGTGTTTCATCTTTATTCCGCCCTTTAAAACACTACAGTAGTGACAAAGAGCAAAACAGCACACAACCTTATGAGTAAATATGAAGACATCACGCTGACTTTTTCTCTGTTTACAAAAAACGATACGCTGCATTGCGAAACATCTCGCACAAGCCTGCCTCCGCCCCTTGGCTATCACTCCAATAGTTGAGTGATACTGTCAATCATCAGTAGAAACGACTAGAATAGGGACAAAGAATCTCTCTAGTAAACGGTGATGTAACGACATATGGCAGTATTACCTGTATTACATTTTCCTAATGAGCGACTGCGCATCAAGGCAAAGCCCGTTAAGGAAGTCACTCCCGAAATCCAGCGCATCACTGACGATATGCTGGAGACAATGTATGCCGAAGAAGGCATCGGCCTTGCGGCAACGCAGGTGGATATTCACCAGAGAATTATCGTTATCGACGTGTCGGAAAACCGGGACGAACATTACGTGATTATCAATCCTGAAGTGATAGAGAAATCGGGTGAAACCGGTATTGAAGAAGGTTGTCTTTCCGTCCCTGAGTCTCGCGGCTTTGTACCTCGTGCTGAATACATCAAAATTCGGGCTTTGAATCGCGACGGTGAGCCATACGAACTGGAAGCGCATGACCTTTTAGCTATCTGCATTCAACACGAAATGGATCATCTGGAAGGTAAGCTGTTCGTTGACTATCTGTCTCCCCTAAAGCGCCAGCGCATTCAGCAAAAATTGGAAAAAATCGCCCGGCAGGAAGCGCGCGCAGCGCGTTAATTTCCCTCCGGTCACTCTCGATTTTATAGGAACTGCCGTGTCTGAACCTTTGCGAATCATTTTTGCTGGTACTCCCGATTTTGCAGCGCGCCATCTTGACACGCTGCTTTCGTCTCGCCATCAGGTTGTAGGTGTTTTTACTCAACCAGACCGCCCCGCAGGGCGAGGCAATAAGCTGACGCCTAGCCCAGTTAAAGAGCTGGCGCTTAACCACCAGCTTCCCGTTTTTCAACCCGCGTCGCTGCGTCCAGAAGAGAATCAGCGTTTGGTTGCCGATCTCAAAGCCGATGTGATGGTCGTGGTGGCCTATGGGCTTATCCTGCCTCAGGCCGTGCTCGATATGCCGCGTCTGGGCTGCATTAACGTTCACGGCTCACTGCTGCCTCGCTGGCGTGGAGCGGCTCCTATTCAGCGTGCGCTGTGGGCTGGAGACGCCGAAACTGGCGTTACCATTATGCAGATGGACGCAGGCCTCGACACAGGGGACATGCTGTACAAACTGTCTTGCCCTATTTCTCCCGAAGACACCAGCGCGTCGCTGTATAACAAACTCGCAGAGCTTGGGCCACAAGGGCTACTGGCTACTCTGGAGCAAATGGCTAGCGGCACGCTAGTGCCGGAAAAGCAGAATGACGCTCAGGCAAACTACGCAGAGAAATTGAGTAAAGAGGAAGCTCGGCTGGACTGGTCTCTCAGCGCCGCTCAGTTGGAGCGATGCATCCGCGCGTTTAACCCGTGGCCGATAAGCTATTTCACCGTTGATGAACAGCCGGTCAAAGTTTGGGCTGCGGAAGTCATTCTTGGTGCAGCGACAGAAGCGCCAGGGACAATTATCTCTGCCGACAGATCGGGTATTCAGGTTGCAACAGCCGAAGGTATTCTTAATATGACTCAGCTGCAGCCCGCAGGGAAAAAGCCGATGTCCGCACAGGACATTTTGAACTCCCGCCGTGAATGGTTTACTCCGGGACGAAGCTTAGTTTGAAAGGTGCGCCGACGATATTAACGATCGGCGCAGTTACATTTTCTTGTTCTACCGCCCAATGACCGTAACTGAACCGTCTCCAATAATGAAAAATAATAAATATAACCTTCGCGCTATTGCAGCAAACGCCATTGCGCAAGTCCTGGACAAGGGCCAGTCCCTCAGCAACGTTCTGCCTGAAATGCAAAAGCCGCTGTCAGACAAAGATCGCTCTCTGATACAGGAGCTTTGTTTCGGTACGCTTCGCGTTTTACCTGAGCTGGAATGGTATATTCACCGACTGATGGACAAACCGCTCACAGGCAAACAAAGACCGCTGCACTATCTGCTGCTCGTTGGCCTTTACCAACTGCTGTATACACGGATCCCCGCTCACGCGGCGGTTGCCGAGACGGTTAACGGCGCTCTGGCGTTAAAGCGCCCTCAGATGAAAGGCCTGATTAACGGCGTAATGCGTGAATTCCAGCGCCAGCAGCAGGCGCTTACCGAGCAACAGCAGCACGAAAAGAGTCGATATCAACACCCTTCGTGGCTGCTACAGCGCATTCAGGATGCCTATCCGGAACAGTGGCAACAGATTGTCGAAGCCAATAATCAAAAGCCGCCTATGTGGCTACGGGTCAATCGCCAACACCACAGCCGCGACGCCTATCTTGCACTGCTCCAGCATGCAGGCATCGACGCACATCCTCACGCCGACTATACCGATGCACTGCGTCTCACCACACCGTGTCCGGTGACTTTACTGCCCGGATTTAGCGAAGGCTGGGCGACTGTTCAGGACGCCTCCGCTCAGGGCTGCATTCCTCTACTCGCGCCAGAAAACGGCGAAAATATTCTGGATCTTTGCGCAGCACCGGGGGGTAAAACGACACATATACTCGAAGCCGCACCGGATGCAACCGTAACGGCTGTCGATATCGATGAGAATCGTCTCAAACGCATAAATGAAAACCTGACGCGCCTCGGTCAACGCGCCAAAGTGCGACTCGGTGACGGAAGAGATCCTTTATCCTGGTGCGATGGAGAGTTTTACGATCGCATCCTGTTGGATGCCCCTTGTTCAGCTACCGGCGTTATTCGCCGCCACCCAGATATCAAATGGCTGCGCCGCAGCGATGATATCAACGAGCTTGCTGCGTTACAGCGAGAGATCCTCGACGCCGTTTGGCCTCGCCTCAAGCCGGGAGGCACGCTGATTTACGCCACCTGCTCTATTCTTCCTGAGGAAAACAGGCTACAAATAGAAGAGTTTATCAAGCGTCATCCCGATGCAGTACCAGTGGCCATTGACGACTCGGGAGCGACCTACCGTCAAAACCTGCCTGAACTTGAGGGCGGGGACGGCTTTTTCTACGCTAAACTGACGAAGGCATAAACGAAAACTGGGGTAAAGGGCGCTAAAGCCCGAAAGAGAGCATCATGAAAATTATCATTCTCGGTGCGGGTCAAGTCGGCGGCACGCTGGCTGAAAACCTGGTGGGTGAAAACAACGACATTACGCTGGTCGACAATAACATCGGTCGCTTACGCCAGCTTCAGGATAAGTTCGACCTCAGGGTCGTTCAGGGTCACGCCTGTCATCCGCGAGTGCTTCGAGAAGCGGGCGCCGATGACGCAGATATGCTCGTGGCGGTAACCAACTCCGATGAAATCAACATGGTCGCCTGCCAGATTGCCTATTCGCTGTTCAACACCCCCAATCGCATTGCCCGCATTCGTTCGCCGGAATACCTTCGTGAAGAGGAAAAGCTGTTCGAACCGGAAGTGGTCCCAGTCGATCACATTATTTCGCCAGAAAAACTGGTTACAGACTACGTTTATAAGCTAATTGAATACCCCGGGGCGCTTCAGGTTGTAAACTTTGCCGAGGATAAAGTCAGCATTGCCGGAGTAAACGCTTACTATGGTGGGCCTCTGGTTGGTAATGCACTCTCGTCTCTACGCGAGCATATGCCCCATATTGAAACGCGCGTAGCCGCTATTTTTCGTCAGGATCGCCCCATTCGACCACAGGCCTCAACCATCATTGAAGCGGGTGACGAAGTGTTCTTCGTCGCTGCGACAGAGAACATTCGCGCCGTAATGAGCGAGCTTCAGCGACTGGAGAAACCCTACAAGCGCCTGATGATCGTCGGCGGAGGCAACGTGGGTGCAGGTCTGGCTAAAAAGCTGGAAAAAGACTACAGCGTTAAACTGATAGAGCGTAATCCAGAACGCGCAGCGGAGCTGGCGGAAATCCTTCAGGATACCGTCGTGTTCTGTGGCGACGCCTCCGACCAAGAGCTGCTGTCGGAAGAGCATATCGAACAGATGGATCTCTTTATTGCCCTCACTAATGATGACGAAGCTAACATTATGTCAGCCATGCTGGCCAAGCGTCTGGGAGCCAAAAAAGTCATCGTGTTGATACAGCGCCACGCCTATATTGATCTGGTTCAGGGTAGCGTTATCGACATTGCCGTTTCCCCCCAACAGGCCACTATCTCCGCGCTGCTTGGTCACGTGCGCAAAGCCGATATTGTTCGAGTCTCTACGCTGCGCCGCGGGGTTGCCGAAGCCATTGAAGCCGTTGCCCACGGTGATGAAAGCACCTCTAAGGTGGTCGGCAGACAGGTAGAAAATATCAAACTGCCGCCCGGTACAACCATTGGCGCATTAGTCAGAGGGGACGATGTCATTATTGCTGACAGAACCACCGTTATTGAACAAGGCGACCACGTCGTGATGTTTTTGGCGGATAAAAAGTACATTTCCGACGTCGAGCGTCTGTTTCAACCCAGTCCCTTTTTCCTGTAGCTACACGCCGCACCGCTATTTCAGCGGTGCGCTTTCTACGTTATTTATCATCAACAAGATGGCAAATTACGTATGCCTTGTTATGCTTAGATCATTGGTTTTGATAAAGGTAATCATTTATGAGTCTGCTTAAAGAGTTTCGCGAATTTGCCATGCGCGGCAACGTTGTCGACCTTGCTGTCGGTGTTATCATCGGTGCGGCGTTCGGCAAAATTGTTTCGTCTCTGGTCTCTGACATTATCATGCCGCCCCTTGGCCTATTAATTGGCGGTGTCGACTTTAAACAGTTCTCTCTCGTGCTGAGAGAGGCCAGCGGAGACGTACCCGCCGTCGTCATGAACTACGGTGTGTTCATTCAGAACATTTTCGATTTTATCATTGTGGCGTTTGCCATTTTTATGGCCATCAAGCTGATGAACAAGCTGCGCCGTGAGCAGCCAAAAGAAGCCGCCGCTGCCCCAGAGCCTACCGCTGAAGAAAAACTGCTGACAGACATCCGCGACATACTGAAAAATCAGCAAAGCAAGCAATAGCCATACCGTTTACTAGAGAGGCTCTACTCTTCTGAACGAGTCGGGCCTCTTTCCTTTTACAGCCCCCAATATTCCCCTCCCCAATCTCAGCCTCTAACAATTTATTCATTTGCACAAAAATAAACGCTCAAAAAACGCTCAATTTTTTAATTTAACCAAATTATAAATTATTCATAACAAAATATGACGACTGACACGCAACACCTGACGTCATGATGCCTGTTTCACACTGTCATTTTTGACAATAGCGTCTACATAACCGTTAGGACAAGATGTGAAACCTTCCGCGTTTTTCACCCAGCTCGATTTCCTATACTTCTTACGGTCAGAAGTTGAACAGTAAGGATAGGGTCATGGGCACGTCATCACCAGTCATTCAGAACTTATATCAAAGCCTGCAGCGGAGCGTAGAAAGCCGCCCGGACGGTATTGCGCTATTTTTTGAAGGCCACCGATATAGCTATCGACAGTTTCAAGACAGTGTACAGGTGAGCCTGTTTTGCCTTACTGAACGCTTCGGGCTAAAGAAAGGTGACGTTATCGTCCTTGCTCTTGGCAATCGCCCCGAGTTCTGCTTCCTGTTTTACGCCGCGATGGCTTTGGGTGCGATAGTTGTCCCCTTAAGCACCAAGCTAAAATCAGACGATAGCCTGACACTCCTAGAAAACGTTGATGCCAAAGTTATTTTCTATGATGCCGACAGTCAGCCTTGGCTAGGCGCAGGGGAAATAGATGAAACACAGAGAGT
The DNA here is from genome assembly GCF_900478135.1 of Leminorella richardii. NCBI lineage: Bacteria > Pseudomonadati > Pseudomonadota > Gammaproteobacteria > Enterobacterales > Budviciaceae > Leminorella > Leminorella richardii. Next base: position 392,027 of record NZ_LS483470.1, on the reverse strand, counting down.
CTCCTTATCCAACTGGCAGTTTATGATAAGAAACGTCGACAGTCAGCCCGATGGGTTCCGCCATCGCCCATGCCTTGTGCAAAGTGACGATATCGCCGCAATCATCTACACCTCTGGCACAACGGGTTCTCCCAAAGGAGCAGCAATAACCCACGGTAACTTCCTGTACGCCGTCAATGCCTATCATCAGGCGCTGGCGCTTAATGAGAACGACAGTACCGTTCTCCCCATTCCTATTTGCCACATTACCGGTCTCTCAGCACTGCTTTGTCTGTTTATTCATATCGGCGGAACGATACACCTGCACCAGCGCTTTAACGCAGATGAGATTTTGCGAACTGTAGAACAGCATAAAATTACTTTTCTGCACGGCTCACCTACCGTGTTTATCCTCATTACTCAGGAAGCGGAAAGGCATGAGAAAAGCTACAACTATGAAAGCCTGAAGACTATCGCCTGTGGAGCCGGACATTTAAACGTCGGTATTATCGATAGACTTTCTGCGCTATTTCCACATACCGAGATACGCCCGATATACGGTCTGACGGAAACCACGTCCCCTGCCAGCATATTTCCTATGGATGTCCGCCAAAGCCCCAAAATAGGCAGCTCTGGCGTTCCTATTCCAGGTATGGAATGCCAGATAAGGGATGATAATAATAAACCGCTTTCAGCAGGAGAGACTGGACATCTGTGGTTAAAAGGTCCGGGCGTTATAAAACAGTACTGGAATAATGAAAAAGTAAATCGTCAATATTTTGATAACGACTGGTTTTATACCGGCGATATTGCAGCGCTTGATAAAGACAATTATTTATTCATTAAAGACCGAAGCAAAGACATGATTAACCGCGGCGGTGAGAAAATTTATTGTATAGAGATAGAAAATCTTATTTCTAATTACCCTGGCGTTAAGGACATTGCCATCGTGCCTAAGTTAAGCGACATCTACGGGGAAGAAGCCGTCGCCTTTATTATTGCCGATAAGAAACAGCCGCTGGTCAGTGACAATATCACCCAGTGGCTTTCCGAAAGGATTGCCAAATTTAAAATACCGTCAAAGGTTATATTTGTATCCGAACTTCCTAAAAATGCCAATGGAAAAACGGACAAAGTCGCTCTGAGAAAAAGAGCCAATCAACATTAACAAAAAGGATTAACACTCTTTAATAAAAAAGGAAAAATCGTCTTACCTTTAACATTAGCCGGAAATATAACAGCGCACGTTTTTATTTAGCGCGGGGTAACCACGTCCTAAAAATCATACGGCTAACTCTACTCTACGTCGATAAATAACCTCATATTGAGGGGAGAATATCAACCATGCCAAACATACAGTCAAAAGTTGCCTCACTCGGGCAAGCTGCGATTACGAATGCCAAAGTGTATAAGCACTTAATGCCGCTGCTGATTATTGTCTACATCATCAGCTTTATTGACCGCACAAATATCGGTATTGCCAGAGCGTCCATGTCCATAGATCTTGGACTTTCCGCAACCGCCTACGGCCTTGGCGCAGGTCTGTTTTTCCTGACCTATTCAACGATGGAAATTCCCAGTAACCTGATTATGGCCCGCGTCGGTGCTCGCTTTTGGATCACCCGCATCATGATCACATGGGGCATCATCTCTGCCGGTATGGCATTCGTTACCGGACCTATCTCATTTTACGTTATGCGCCTGCTGCTGGGCGCAGCTGAGGCAGGTCTCTACCCGGGCATTATTCTTTATCTAACCTACTGGTTCGGCCGTGAAGAAAGAGCCCGTGCTGTGGGGATGTTCCTGCTCGGCGTCTGTATTGCCAATATTGTTGGTGCACCGCTGGGTGGAGCGCTGCTTATGCTGGACGGCGTCGGTGGAATGCACGGGTGGCAGTGGATGTTCATTGTCGAAGGCGTACCCGCTATTCTGCTGGCATTTTACGTCTACGCCGTTTTACCTGACAGACCTCGCGACGCCAAATGGCTCACGCCTGAAGACGTCAACTATATTGAAACAACGCTAGAGTCCGAGCGCCCCATCGGCGTAGACAAGGACCAAAAGTTCTCCTTTAAAACTGCGTTCACCAATAAAACCTTCTTGCTGATCGTCGCAATTTACTTTACCCACCAGATTGCCGTTTACAGCCTGACCTACTTCCTACCAAGCATTATCCGCAGTTATGGAGAGATGAGTACCTTTACCTTGGGGCTATTAACCGCCATTCCTTGGATTGCCGCAGCGCTGGGAGGATTCTTCTTACCTAAATACGCCAATACTGCCAAACGCTCTCAGGCCATGCTGGTTTCCGGATTTATGTCCATGGCCATTGGCTTTGTTATCGGCGCATTGGGCGGACCGGTGCTTGGGCTTATCGGATTCTGTATCGGCGCCTCCATGTTCTTTGTGGTTCAGTCAATCATCTTCACCTACCCGGCAACGCTCATGAGCGGAAACATGCTGGCAGGAGGCCTTGGGCTGCTCGCCTGCTTAGGGATCACCGGCGGTTTCTTTGGGCCTTACGTCTTTGGCCTACTGGAAGATACCACCGGCTCGCCAAGCGCAGGGCTGTGGTTTGCCGTTGTTCTACTCACCTGCGCAACCATTGGTGCTGCCATTGTGAAACAGCCTCCCAGTGTTAAAGAAAGTCAACCGGCGAATGACAGTACGTCACCCGCTTCCAGCAGCGCTTCCGTCACCGAACAGCGTGGATAAACAGGACTCTTGCTTTATGAAAAACAAAGTTATCACGGCACAGCAGGCCGCAGAACTTATCAAAGATGGTGCTACCGTCTGTACTATCGGCATGACTCTTATCGGCGCCGCTGAGTCCGTTCTTAAGGCTCTTGAAAAACGCTTTCTTGAAACCGGTTCTCCCTGCGATCTGACCTATATTCACTCAGCCGGTCAATCAAACCGTGACCGTGGTAACCAACACTTTGTCCACCACGGAATGGTAAAACGTATTATTGGCTCCCACTGGGGGCTGGCACCCAAGTGGATGGAGCGCATTGCCTCCAATAGCGTTGAGGCTTTCTGCCTGCCTCAGGGACAAATCGTGCACCTTTATGCTGCCATGGCCGCTGGTCAGCCCGGCTATTTATCCAAGGTTGGCCTAGGCACCTTCATCGATCCCCGCCAGGAAGGTGGGCAGATGAATGACAAGACCCGTGCCCTTCCGCACTTAGTCGAAGTCGTCACAATGCGCGATGAAGAGTACCTGTTCTATCCCGCTATTCCTTTAGACGCCGTTATCATTCGCGGAACAACCGCCGACACGGACGGCAATCTAACCTGTGAAGAAGAGGCCATGAAGCTTGAAGTGATTCAGGCTGTACTGGCCGCCAAGCGGTTTGGTGGGAAAGTTATCGCTCAGGTAAAAAATTTAGCGCAGAAGGGAACGCTTCACCCTAAGCAAGTCGTCGTGCCGGGTAACTTTATCGATGCCGTTATCGTCTGTGATAACCCTATAGAAGACCATCGGCAAACCTCGTCTTGGTATTACGACCCCGCCTACTGTGGAGAACTCGTCAGCCCTACTGGCGAAGTAGACAGACTGCCTTTAAGCATCCGTAAAGCTATCGGCCGCCGAGCCTGCCAGTTCCTCTATCCAGAGTGCGTTATCAATCTGGGAACGGGGATCCCAAACGATGTTATCGGCACCATCATCCACGAGGAAGGTGCAACCAATGACGTCACGATCACCGTTGAGTCAGGGATCTACGGCGGCGTTCAGGCAGGCGGTATTGATTTCGGCATTGGAAAAAACCTGACGGCTATGATCGGCCACCAGGAACAGATGCTCTATTACAACGGCGCAGGCGTCGATATTACCTATATGGGAGCGGGAGAAATGGACGCTAGCGGCCATATCAACGCCACCAAAATGGGCGATCTTTGCACCGGAGCTGGGGGCTTTATCGACATTACGCAAAACGCCCGACACGTTGTGTTTTGCTCCACTTTCACGGCGAAGGGACTGGAAGTCGAGTTTCGCGACGGAAAGGTCAACATTGTGCGAGAAGGCTCCGTGAAAAAGCTGGTAAAGGACATCAACCAAATTTCCTATAACGGTGAAATTGCCCGCTCCAAAGGGCAAAAGATGCATCTGGTGACAGAAAGAGCCGTCTTCGAACTCACGGCACAGGGGCCGATGCTGATTGAAATTGCGCCCGGCATCGATCTTGAAAAAGACGTTCTACAGCAGATGGAGTTCCAGCCTCTCATCGCAGAGCCTCTCGGCCAGATGGACTCCTCCCTGTTCAACGAAGAAAGCTTTGGACTGGTCCAAGCGTTGGCTCAGGCATCTCACCAATAAATACATTCAATCAATAAGGAGTACCCCCTATGTCATTACAGAATAAAGTCGCCATCGTGACCGGTGCCAGTCGTGGTCTGGGCAAAGGCATTGCTGAGGTTTTGGCTGAACGCGGCGCTGCCGTCGCTATTTGTGACGTTGATAAAGAGAGCGGAGAAAAAACCGCTCAGGCGCTCATCAAAGCCGGCTATCGTGCCGTATTCATTCCCTGCAATATCGCCAATCGCGAAGAGGTTAATCGCCTGTTTATTGAGACCGAAGAGGTGTTAGGCCCAGTTGATATTTTGGTCAACAACGCCGGTATCAACCGTGACGCCATGCTGCACAAGCTGACGGAAGAAAACTGGGATTTAGTGATGGACGTCAACCTAAAAGGCACTTTCCACTGCATGCAGGAAGCCGCTATCCGCATGAGAGAGCGAGGCCACGGCCGCATTATCAACATTTCATCAGCCAGCTGGCTGGGCAACATCGGTCAGGCTAACTATGCCGCCTCAAAGGCTGGCGTCGTAGGGCTGACAAAAACCGCCTGCCGCGAGCTGGCGCGTAAAGGCGTCACCGTTAACGCCATTTGCCCAGGGTTTATCGAAACCGATATGACAAAAGGCGTACCAGAGAAAGTCTGGGACATCATGGTCAGTAAAATCCCTGCAGGATACGCCGGAGACCCAAGAGACGTTGGCCACTGCGTCGCCTTTCTGGCATCTGATGAAGCCCGCTACATCAACGGGGAAGTGATCAACGTTGGCGGCGGCATGGTTCTTTAAGGAGAAAAAAATGAAACAACCAAACGATATTGTCGTCGTCAGCGGCGTTCGTACCGCTATTGGCACCATGGGCGGCAGCTTTAAAGACGTCCATCAGCACGATCTGGGTGCAGCAGCGATCCGCGAAGCCGTTCTTAGAGCCGGCCTGAAACCAGAACAAATTGATGAAGTTGTGGTCGGCAACGTAGGCCAAATCGCAGAAAGCGGCTTTATTGCCCGCGTATGTCAGCTGCGGGCGGGGCTGCCTAACAGCACTACAGCCTATTCTGTTAACCGCCAGTGCGGTTCCGGCCTGCAGGCCATCGTCGACTGTATGATGGAACTGCAAACCGGCAATGCTGAAATTACCGTCGCCTGCGGTACCGAAAATATGACCCAGCTCCCCTACTATATCCGTAAGGCTCGCTACGGCTATCGACTGGGTGACGGAGATCTGCAAGACGGCATCATTTCCATTTTAACCTGGCCTGAAGGCCCCTATCACAACGGAATGACAGCAGAGTTCGTTGCAGAGCGCTTTAACATCACGCGCGAAGAAATGGACGAATTTGCCTGGAATAGTCAGCAAAAAGCGCTGGCGGCAATTAAGGCGGGCCACTTTACGTCTCAGATTCTGCCTATTGAGGTGCGTGAAGGTAAAACAGTCAGAGTATTCGACGAAGACGAGCACCCTCGTGATACGCCGAGAGAAAAATACGCTCAGCTTAAACCGGCCTTCAAAAAAGACGGTACCGTCACTGCCGCTACATCGTCTGGCATTAACGACGGTGCAGGCGCTTTAGTCATAACAACGCGAGCAAAAGCCGAAGCGCTCGGGCTACCTATCCGCATGGTCGTAAAAGGATGGGCTGTCGCAGGCTGTGAAGCCGAGATCATGGGATTTGGCCCCGCACCAGCGACCAAAAAGCTGATGCAAAAGCTCAATATGTCCGTCCATGATATCGATTTGATTGAGCTTAATGAGGCCTTTGCTGCCCAGTCTTTAGCCGTCATCAACGATTTGCAGCTCGATCCTGCCAAAGTGAACGTCAACGGTGGCGCTATTGCGCTTGGTCACCCGGTAGGTGCCAGCGGTGCCATTATTTCCGTCAAGCTGATGTATGAAATGGAGCGTCGGGGAGTTAATACAGGCCTGGCAACCATGTGTATCGGCGGAGGACAGGGAATTTCAGTGCTATTCGAACGTGAACAATAGCGGATGTTGGGGGCTTTTGGCCCCCTTATCCCCCTCCCTTCTCTCGATAAGGAAGCATGATGAAAATTGTAATCGCCATTGACTCATTTAAAGGCAGCTGTAGCGCACAGCAGGCCTGTCGCGCCATCGCTAGCGGTATTAATCGCTATCGTAAAGACATCAGCATCCATCAGCTTCCCATTGCCGACGGTGGGGAGGGGCTGCTGCAAATTCTGGATGAAAGCCCTTCTCTGTCGGGAAAAATAAAGCACCGTGTAAACGTCACCGGTCCTTATGGTCAAACGGTTTGTGCGGAATATTTTAGCCTAAGTGAAAGCCGAGCCATTATTGAAATGGCTCAGGCCAGCGGCTTAGAGCTCACCCCCAAAGCGCAGCGTAATGCGGCCAAGGCTAGCTCATATGGACTAGGGCAGCTCGTAAAGCACGCTCTGGATGCCGGGCAAACCCATATCATCATTGGCCTAGGCGGCAGTGCCACAAACGATGGTGGCGTTGGCTTTGCGCAGGCTCTGGGAGCGCGCTTTTTTGACAAAGAAAAACGGCTCATTCCTTCACCGGCCAGCGGAAGCGACCTGATACACATTGCCTACATTGATACCGCGCAGCTGCATCCGGCCCTTGCAAACGTTCGCTTTGAAGCCTCTTGTGACGTGAATAACCCGCTCTTGGGCGCCAATGGCGCCACTCGGATTTATGGCCCACAAAAAGGTGCCGATGAAACCCAGCTCGCGGCTTTAGAACGTGGAATGGAAAACTATCACCGCGTTCTGACACAGGCTCTTGGAAAAGACGTTAATCAAACACCAGGGGCGGGAGCTGCAGGAGGAATGGGAGCCGCTCTTCTTTGGTTCACCAATGCAGCGCTAAGGCCGGGTATAGAGCTAGTGCTAGAACTTCTGAACGCTCAAAAAATTATCAGCGAAGCAGACTTGGTTATTACAGGAGAAGGCAAGCTGGATGAACAAAGCAGCTATGGTAAAGCCCCTGTAGGCGTAGCAATGCTGGCTGCCGCTTACAACAAACCAGTGGTCGCTCTCGCAGGATCTCTGGGTGAAGGTGCATCTCTCCTGCATCAACACCATATCGACGCTATGTGGTCAATCTGCCCTCGTCCTATTTCGCTGGAAGACGCTATGCAAAATGCAGAGCCCCTGTTAGCTGATGCCGCCGAGTCTTTAATTCGCACGTTGTGTGTAGGTTCAAGACTAATGTCTCAATAATGACACTCAGCTGCTTCCAAAGCGTCGTTTCGCACTATGATTGGATAATGAATACTGACAGGACATACGCATGTTGATTTCACCAGAGCTCGCAAACACCATCGTTAAACGCGCAATGGGTATTATTCATCATAACGTGAACGTCATCGATCATCAGGGCATCATCATCGCCTCCGGTGAAAGCCACCGAATCGGTGAACGACACGAAGCAGCTTATGAAGTCATAAAAAGCCGCCAGAGAATGACGATTGAAACGTCCCAGCAGGCAGCGAAGTATAAAAACGTTCAACCCGGCATCAATCACCCTATTATTGTGGATGACAGGGTAGTCATGGTGATCGGTATCAGCGGTAATCCCGTAGCTATCGGGCGCTATGCGGAACTGGCCATTCTGGCGGCTGAGCTTCTGATTAAGCAGTCTTTAGATATTCGGGAGATTAATTGGCAATACCGAATTAGAGATCTTCTGATAAAACAGTACATTGAGTTAACAGACGCAGAGAGAGAGAAAGATATTCTCTCTCAGCTAGAGCAGCAGGATATCGCACTGGATGTACCGCTGATTCCACTGCTCATTAACATTGAAACCGGAGGTAACCTACAGGGTAAAACAATAGATAATATCCTCAATGAGCTTTCCAAAATCTCACAGTCGCAACGAGTCGTACTGCTGAGCTATGATGAAATTCTGCTGCTTATCTCCGAGCCTAAACGGGCAAGTCTGATTGTCGATAATATCAACACATTCCTTGAAACTCAGCTCAGTCACTACACCATTGCCGTAGGCGTTGAATCAAGCGCACCGCATTCATTTCGTCAGTCAATCTTTATGCTTAAAGAAATGCTTGCCCATAGCAAGTCTACCTATTCAGATCTACGAGTAATAGATGGGAAGCAGTCAGCATTTTGCGGACTGCTTAGTGAAGCCAAGAGTAGCCATTTCACTCTCTACTATCACCATCACTTAAACAAGCTATTGGCACAGAACAGCGGTCAAACTCTTATAAAAACGCTCTGTGCATATATTGATAATAATGCGGAAATTAACCCTACTGCGCAAAATCTCGGGATCCATCGCAATACGCTTAACTATCGTCTTCATCAAATAAAAGAAATTACTTCTCTAGATCCCTTTGTTCTCAAAGAGCTTTGCCAGCTAATGATTGCATTACACTACTATCAGGAAGGCGAACCTAAAAAATCACAGCTCGGGAAAGGATAAGAAAGAGTAGGAAAATATCTGTAAGCTTAAAGGCAGAAGGCTGGAGATAAAACGACGATTTCCCTCATTTTATCTCCAGCCTCCCAGCCTGACTTGGCGGTGTGCTTATCCCTGCGTCGATAGCTGCCTTTTCCCTTGGCTGCTTTTTCTACTCGTTGATGAAACAGAGGATCGTGGAGTAGAGCTTCAAGGGCGTTGTGTTGGATCTTACCCTTCTTGTGCTGATATTTAGACATAGAAACCTCATTCAGTTTGTCCATTGATGATAAAACGCGCGCATCATAGACCAAAAAATCAGGGCTGGCTATTGTTTCTTTCTTAGATCGATTCTGGGCATCTCGCTAGTAGCTCCCTGCTCCAATGCCTCAAGAATTGAACAGTAGGCAGAGCTGTGAGCCTTTCCACAACAGGCATCGCTTAGCCGCCTCAGTGACGTTCTCATTCGTTCAAGCTCAGCCAATCTCTGTTCAACTTCACCCAGCCGCGCTTCAACAATAGACTTCGATTCCTGACAGGTATGCTGCTCAGGCTCCACGCGAATGGAAAGCAGTTCCGCGATCGACTCTAGCGTGAAACCAAGCTGTTTGGCGTAGCGAATAAACTTCAGCCGCTGTAAGTCCTGCTCAGTATACAAACGGTATCCGCCTTCAGAACGAACGTCATGCGACATCATGTTCTGCTTTTCATAGTAGCGAATGGTGTCAGGCGTAACGCCAGCCAGCTTGGCTATTTGCCCTATACGGTACATAGCATTTCCCCTGCTTATCAAATAGTGGTGAGATTCACTCCATCTACTACTCATCGTAAGGTCAAGTCGTCATGTAATGCAAGCGTGTGTAGAGACCGGTAGAAAGAGAGGGGAAAAATAGAGGAACAAAAATTGAAACGACAGGCATAAAAAAGCCGGGATTAACCCGGCTTTTTCACACAGCGACAAATTACTCTGCTGCTGCTTCTTCTGGAGCTTTTTCTGCGCGGTCAACCAGCTCGATGTAAGCCATCGGAGCGTTATCACCAGCACGGAAGCCACACTTCAGAATACGAGTGTAACCACCGGCGCGGCTCGCAAAACGCGGGCCAAGCTCATTAAACAGTTTTGCCACGATTTCGTTATCACGAGTACGGGCGAATGCCAGACGACGGTTAGCAACGCTATCAGCCTTGGCAAGTGTAATCAGTGGTTCAACCACGCGACGCAGTTCTTTCGCCTTAGGCAGAGTCGTCTTGATGATCTCATGACGAACTAAAGAACCTGCCATGTTGCGAAACATAGCTTGGCGATGACTGCTGTTGCGGTTCAGTTGACGTCCACTCTTACGATGGCGCATGACCTTATCCTTCTCAGTAAAACCTTAACCTGCGATCCGGTTACTCGTCAGCAATACTAGCTGGCGGCCAGTTTTCCAGGCGCATGCCCAGAGACAGACCGCGGGAAGCCAGCACGTCTTTAATCTCAGTAAGAGATTTTTTACCCAAGTTAGGCGTTTTCAACAGCTCAACTTCGGTACGCTGTACCAGATCACCGATGTAGTGGATAGCTTCTGCCTTGAGGCAGTTAGCGGAGCGGACAGTCAGTTCCAGATCGTCAACCGGGCGCAGCAGGATCGGATCGAACTCTGGCTTCTCTTCTTTCACTTCTGGTTGACGTACATCACGTAAGTCAACGAAAGCTTCAAGTTGTTCCGCCAGAATGGTTGCCGCACGACGGATCGATTCTTCCGGATCGATCGTGCCGTTGGTTTCCATCTCGATAACCAGCTTATCCAAGTCGGTACGCTGTTCAACACGCGCTGCTTCAACATTGTAGGCAATACGCTCTACTGGGCTGTAGCAGGCGTCAACCAGCAAACGACCGATTGGGCGCTCGTCTTCTTCCGTATGAATACGGGCAGAAGCCGGCACATAACCACGACCGCGCTGAACTTTGATACGCATACTAATAGATGCGTTCTCATCAGTCAGGTGACAGATCAGGTGCTGAGGTTTGACGATTTCAACATCACCATCGTGGGTGATGTCGGCTGCAGTCACAGGGCCAATGCCAGACTTATTCAAGCTAAGAATAACTTCATCTTTACCATGAACTTTTACCGCTAACCCTTTCAGATTGAGCAGGATTTCCAGGATATCTTCCTGAACGCCCTCTTTGGTGCTGTACTCATGAAGTACACCATCAATCTCAACCTCTGTTACCGCACATCCCGGCATGGATGACAGCAGAATGCGGCGCAGTGCGTTACCTAAAGTATGGCCAAAGCCACGCTCTAACGGCTCAAGGGTCACCTTGGCATGAGTCGAACTCAGTTGCTCGATATCCACCAGGCGTGGTTTTAGAAACTCTGTCACAGAACCCTGCATTGTGTCCTCTCTTTGGTACTAAACTTTACTTAGAGTAAAGTTCGACGATCAGGTGTTCGTTAATGTCCGCAGACAGATCGGCGCGCTCAGGATTACGTTTGAAAACGCCTTCCATCTTTGCAGCATCAACTTCGATCCAAGTCGGCTTTTCGCGCTGTTCAAACAGCTCTAAAGCGGCCTTAATACGAGATTGCTTTTTCGCTTTTTCACGTACGCTGACTACGTCATTCGGAGATACCTGAAAAGAAGCGATGTTAACAACGCGACCATTAACCATTACGGCCTTGTGGCTAACCAGCTGACGTGCTTCAGCACGCGTAGCGCCGAACCCCATGCGGTAAACAACGTTGTCTAAACGACCTTCCAACAGACACAACAGGTTTTCACCGGTGTTGCCCTTAAGGCGAGTTGCTTCTTTATAATAGTTACGGAACTGACGCTCCAGAACGCCGTAAATACGACGAACTTTTTGCTTTTCACGTAACTGGACGCCATAGTCAGACAGACGTGGCTTACGCGCACCGTGCTGACCAGGAGCTTGTTCAATTTTACACTTGGTATCGATCGCACGAACACCAGACTTAAGGAATAAGTCGGTGCCCTCACGACGGCTCAGCTTGAGCTTAGGACCCAAATATCTAGCCATTTTCTTTCTCCAACAATCCTAGAAACGAGGCGTTATACGCGGCGTTTCTTAGGAGGACGACAACCGTTGTGAGGGATCGGAGTCACATCAGTAATATTAGTGATGCGGAAACCAGCCGCGTTCAGAGCGCGGATAGTTGACTCACGACCTGGACCTGGTCCTTTGACCATCACTTCCAGATTCTTAATTCCGTACTCTTTCACTGCTTCAGCGCAGCGTTCAGCCGCTACTTGAGCCGCGAACGGAGTGGATTTACGAGAACCACGGAAGCCGGAACCACCAGCTGTTGCCCAACCCAGTGCATTACCCTGACGATCGGTAATGGTTACAATGGTGTTGTTAAAAGATGCATGGATATGAGCCATACCGTCAGAAACTTGCTTTCTTACACGCTTGCGTGCACGAACAGGTGCTTTTGCCATTATTCAATCACCCCGATTATTTCTTGATCGGCTTGCGCGGACCCTTGCGGGTACGGGCATTAGTCTTGGTACGCTGACCGCGAACCGGGAGACCACGACGATGACGCATACCACGGTAGCAGCCAAGGTCCATCAGACGCTTGATGCTCATGGTAATTTCACGACGCAGGTCACCTTCGACAGTGTACTTGGCAACTTCGTCACGCAGAATGTCAATTTGCTCTTCAGACAGTTCACTGATCTTAACATGTTCAGCAAAACCAGCCGCTTTACAGATAGCCTGTGAGCGGGTTTTACCGATACCGAAGATCGCAGTTAATGCGATCACGGTATGTTTATGATCAGGAATGTTAATGCCTGCTATACGGGCCACTATGCACTCCTACAATTAAATATCGCAGCACTACTCTGAAAAGCCCGTTTTCAGGATACTCAAATAGTGCCGCGGTTACACAAACAAAAGATTGGCTGGCTAATCTAGCCAGCTCAACCATACTTTGCAAGAAAAAAATACCAAAAGCTAAAATCAGCCTTGACGCTGTTTATGCTTTGGTTCAACGCAAATCACGCGCACGATACCGTGGCGCTTAATGATTTTGCAGTTGCGGCATAGTTTCTTGACGGAAGCACGAACTTTCATTTTAACTCTCCGTAACTTCTCAAGCTAGCCCGAATTAACGGCCGTAGCCTTTCAGGTTTGCTTTCTTCAATGCAGACTCATACTGACTAGACATCATCAGAGTTTGCACTTGAGCCATAAAGTCCATGATAACGACGACGACAATCAATAGTGAAGTACCACCAAAGTTAAAGGGTACTTTCATCGCATCACGCATGAACTCCGGGATCAGGCAGATAAAGGTAATGTACATGGCGCCAACGAAAGTCAGACGCGTCATCACTTTATCTATGTATTTAGCCGTTTGCTCTCCCGGACGAATCCCTGGTACAAACGCACCGGACTTCTTCAGGTTATCCGCTGTTTCACGAGGGTTGAAGACCAACGCCGTATAGAAGAAACAGAAGAATATGATTGCGGCCGCATAGAGTAACACATAAAGCGGTTGTCCAGGTTGCAAATTCATAGAAATTGTTGTCAACCAGTTCCAACCGGTACCACCACCGAACCACGAAGCAATAGTTGCCGGGAACAGAATGATACTTGAAGCAAAGATTGCAGGAATAACACCCGCCATATTCACTTTCAACGGTAAGTGAGTGCTCTGAGCTGCATATACGCGACGCCCCTGCTGGCGCTTAGCGTAGTTAACGACAATACGACGCTGACCACGCTCAACAAACACAACAAAGAACGTTACCGCGAATACTAAAACGGCAATCAACAGTAGCAGAAGAACATGTAGCTCACCCTGCCGAGCATCCTCGATAGTCTGCCCAATCGCAGGCGGTAGCCCTGCTACGATACCGGCGAAAATGATGATCGAAATACCGTTACCGATACCCCGTTCAGTCACCTGCTCACCCAGCCACATCAGGAACATGGTTCCCGTAACCAGACTCACAACCGCAGTAAAGTAAAATGCAAAGCCTGGATTAATCACCAAGCCCGGCATCCCCATATTCGGTAAACCGGTAGCAATACCGATAGACTGGAATATGGCCAGAACCAATGTACCGTAACGCGTATACTGGCTAATCTTGCGACGACCAGTTTCGCCCTCTTTTTTCAACTCTGCTAACTTAGGATGAACCACAGTCAACAGCTGTACGATAATAGAGGCCGAGATGTACGGCATAATGCCCAGCGCAAAGACAGAGGCACGACTGAGGGCGCCACCAGAGAACATGTTAAACATGTCAATGATGGTCCCTCTTTGCTGCTCGAGTAACTTGGCAAGCACAGTGGCGTCAATACCAGGGATCGGAATAAAAGAGCCGATGCGGAACACGATCAAAGCACCAACCACAAACAACAGTCTGCGCTTCAGCTCGCCGATACCGCCTTTCGCACTTTGAAAATCTAATCCTGGTTGCTTAGCCATCTGCTACTTATTCCTCAATTTTCCCGCCAGCGGCTTCAATCGCAGCGCGCGCGCCTTTCGATACGCGCATACCACGAACGGTAACCGGACGCTTGATTTCGCCGGAAAGCATTACTTTCGCAAACTCAATCTCGATGCCGATAACGTTAGCCGCTTTCAGCACGTTCAGGTCGATCACATCGCCTTCAACGCGGGCCAGGTCGGACAGACGAACTTCTGCTGTCACCATCGCCTTACGAGAAGTAAAACCGAACTTCGGTAAACGACGGTATAAAGGCATCTGACCGCCTTCAAAACCACGACGTACGCCACCGCCAGAACGAGACTTCTGACCTTTGTGACCACGACCGCCGGTTTTACCCAGACCAGAACCGATACCGCGACCTAAGCGCTTAGGAGCGTGTTTTGAGCCTTCGCCCGGAGCCAGAGTATTTAAACGCATCTCTTACTCCTCCACTTTAAGCATATAGGAAATACTGTTGATCATTCCGCGAACCGCAGGAGTATCCTCGCGCTCAACGGTATGACCGATACGACGCAGACCTAAACCAACCAGCGTAGCTTTATGCTTAGGCAGGCGGCCGATGGAGCTGCGAACTTGAGTAATTTTGATAGTCTTTGCCATTGCTGATTACCCCAGAATGTCTTCGATGGCTTTACCACGCTTGGCAGCAACCATCTCAGGAGACTTCATATTTTCCAAGGCGTCCATAGTTGCACGAACCACGTTAATCGGGTTAGTAGAACCATAGGCCTTAGCCAATACGTTACGTACTCCGGCGACTTCCAGAACGGCGCGCATTGCACCGCCGGCGATAATACCGGTACCTTCAAATGCTGGCTGCATGAACACGCGAGAACCTGTGTGAACACCCTTAACTGGGTGCTGCAGGGTACCGCTGTTCAGAGCAACATTGATCATATTGCGACGGGCTTTTTCCATCGCCTTCTGGATCGCTGCTGGAACTTCACGCGCTTTACCGTAACCAAAACCTACGCGCCCGTTGCCATCACCCACTACAGTCAGTGCGGTGAAGCTAAAAATACGGCCACCCTTAACGGTTTTAGATACGCGATTTACCGCGATCAGCTTTTCCTGCAGTTCACCAGCCTGTTTTTCGATGTGAGACATCTTACACCTCTACCTTAGAACTGAAGGCCAGCTTCGCGGGCAGCATCTGCCAGCGCCTGGACTCGACCATGATATTGGAAACCAGAACGGTCAAAGGACACCTTAGTGATCTCTTTGGCCAGCGCGCGCTCAGCAATAGCTTTACCTACTGCGGCGGCAGCGTCTTTGTTTCCGGTATATTTCACTTGCTCTGCAATCGCCTTCTCTACGGTAGAGGCTGCAACCAGAACTTCAGAACCGTTCGGTGCGATAACCTGTGCGTAAATGTGGCGCGGAGTACGGTGAACCACCAGGCGAGTCGCACACAGTTCTTTAATCTTACGACGTGCGCGGGTCGCACGACGGATACGAGCTGCTTTCTTATCCATAGTGTTACCTTACTTCTTCTTAGCCTCTTTGGTACGCACGACTTCGTCGGCGTAACGGACACCCTTGCCTTTGTAAGGCTCAGGACGACGGTAGGCACGCAAATCTGCAGCGACCTGACCAATTAACTGCTTATCAGCACCTTTCAGTACGATTTCAGTTTGGCTTGGACATTCGGCAGTGATGCCTGCAGGCAGAGCGTGCTCAACAGGGTGAGAGAAGCCTAAAGACAGGCTTACTGCATTACCCTTAATTGCCGCACGGTAGCCTACGCCTACCAGCTGTAGCTTCTTGGTGAAGCCTTCAGTAACACCGACAACCATGCCGTTGATCAGAGCGCGTGCGGTACCCGCTTGGGCCCACCCGTTAGCGAAACCGTCGCGAGGAGCGAAGGTTAACGCACCGTTATCCTGATTAACTGCAACGGCGTCATGGACTGTACGTGACAGCTCGCCGTTTTTACCCTTAATTGTTATAGCCTGACCGTTGAGTTTTACCTCGACACCAGCAGGAATAACGACGGGTGCTTTAGCAACACGAGACATTTTTTCCTCCTGATTAAGCTACGTAGCAGATAATCTCGCCACCAAGACCTGCCTGGCGAGCTGCACGATCGGTCATAACACCCTTAGAGGTAGAAATAACAGCAATACCTAAACCGGCCATAACTTTTGGTAGCTCATCTTTTCTTTTATAGATGCGCAGACCAGGGCGGCTTACACGCTGGATGCTTTCTACGACCGGCGCGCCCTGGAAGTACTTAAGTACCAGTTCCAGTTCGGGCTTGGTGTCGCCTACAACTTTGTATTCTTCGATATAGCCTTCTTCCTTCAGCACGTTGGCAATAGCCACTTTAAGCTTGGAGGAAGGCATTGTGACCGCAACTTTGTTCGCGGCCTGACCGTTTCTAATACGGGTCAGCATATCCGCGATCGGATCTTGCATGCTCATCTGTCTTTACTCCCGTGATTCAATGGTTGAATTACCAGCTGGCCTTTTTCAGACCCGGGATTTCACCGCGCATAGCGGCTTCACGGACCTTAATACGGCTTAACCCAAACTTACGCAGGACGCCGTGAGGACGACCTGTCTGACGGCAACGGTTACGTTGACGGCTTGGGCTGGAATCACGAGGAAGCGTTTGCAGCTTGAGCACTGCATTCCAACGATCTTCGTCAGATGCGTTCACATCAGAGATAATTGCTTTCAGCTCTAAGCGCTTTGCAAAGAACTTGTCAGCTAATTTTACACGCTTAACTTCGCGTGCTTTCATTGATTGCTTAGCCATGAGTCAACCCTACCTTACTTGCGGAACGGGAAGTTAAAGGCAGCCAGCAGAGCGCGGCCTTCTTCGTCAGATTTCGCGGAAGTGGTGATGGTAATATCCAAACCACGTACACGGTCGACTTTGTCATAGTCGATTTCTGGGAAGATGATCTGCTCACGCACGCCCATGCTGTAGTTACCACGGCCGTCGAATGACTTGGTGTTTAAACCACGAAAGTCACGGATACGAGGTACAGCAATAGAGATCAGGCGCTCTAAGAACTCCCACATACGTTCGCCACGCAGGGTCACTTTACAGCCGATCGGATACCCTTGACGGATTTTGAAGCCTGCAACGGACTTACGGGCTTTGGTGACAAGCGGCTTTTGACCGGAAATCGCTGTCAAGTCAGCTGCTGCGTTATCCAGCAGTTTCTTATCAGTGATTGCTTCACCAACACCCATGTTGAGGGTAATCTTCTCGACCCGAGGGACTTGCATGACAGATTTGTAGCCAAACTGTTCTACCAGTTTATTTACTACCTGTTCTTTGTAGTAATCATGCAGTTTCGCCATCGTAACTACTCCAAATTACTTAATAGTTTCGCTATTAGATTTGAAGAAACGGACTTTTTTGCCGTCTTCAAAACGAAAGCCTACACGGTCAGCCTTGCCGGTAGATGCGTTGTAGATCGCAACGTTGGAAACCTGAATAGCGGCTTCTTTTTCAACGATGCCACCTGGTTGGTTCAGGGCCGGAACCGGCTTCTGATGTTTCTTAACCAGGTTAATGCCTTCAACAACAATCTTACTGGAAGACAGGACACTCTTAACTTTACCGCGCTTACCTTTATCTTTACCGGTTAACACGATAACTTCGTCATCACGACGGATTTTCGCTGCCATAGTTCGCTCCTTACAGTACTTCTGGCGCTAATGAGATGATTTTCATGAACTTTTCAGAACGAAGTTCACGAGTCACCGGCCCGAAAATACGCGTACCGATCGGCTGCTCGCTGTTGTTGTTTAACAACACACAAGCATTGCGATCGAAGCGAACGACAGATCCGTCAGGGCGACGAACACCCTTTCTGGTGCGCACCACTACCGCCTTGAGGACATCACCTTTTTTAACCTTACCGCGAGGAATTGCTTCCTTGATGGTAATTTTAATGATGTCGCCCACGCCAGCGTAGCGACGGTGCGATCCACCCAGAACCTTGATACACATTACGCTACGCGCGCCGGAGTTGTCAGCGACGGTCAGCATAGTCTGTTCTTGGATCATCTTAGTGCTCCGCTAATGTCAACTACTTAGGACCCTCACGGGTCGTTTAGAATCCCCCATACATCAGGGCGCGGCATTATACCACCGCTTACTGACGTTGGGTAGAAAAAATAAACGGCCCAGTGAATGAGCCGTTTATCTTATATGGAAAGCAGTACCTTATTACAGAACCGCTTTCTCTACAACTCGAACAAGCGTCCAAGACTTAGTCTTAGACAGTGGACGGCATTCAGTGATTTCCACCAGATCGCCGATTCCACATTCATTGTTCTCGTCATGTACGTGCAGCTTGGTCGTACGTTTGATGAACTTACCATATACCGGGTGCTTCACCATACGCTCAATCGCTACAACAAGGGATTTCTCCATCTTGTCGCTAACAACACGACCTTGCAGAGTACGGATTTTATCAGTCATTACGCACCCGCCTTCTCGTTCAGTAAAGTTTTCACACGTGCAACGTTACGACGCACTTGCTTCAACAGGTGAGACTGTTGCAGCTGGCCGCTTGCCGCTTGCATGCGCAGATTAAACTGTTCACGCAGCAGGTTCAGCAGCTCAGTGTTCAGCTCTTCAACACTTTTTTCACGCAGCTCTTTTGCTTTCATTACATCACCGTCTTAGTTACAAAGGTGGTTTTAATCGGCAGTTTTGCTGCTGCCAGCTTGAACGCTTCGCGGGCGACTTCTTCCGGAACGCCGTCCATTTCATACAGGACTTTGCCCGGCTGGATAAGGGCTACCCAGTATTCTACGTTACCCTTACCTTTACCCATACGAACTTCAAGCGGCTTTTCAGTGATTGGTTTGTCTGGGAATACACGAATCCAGATCTTACCTTGACGCTTAACTGCACGTGTCATGGCACGACGTGCCGCCTCGATTTGGCGAGCAGTCAGACGACCGCGGCCAACAGCTTTCAGACCGAAAGTGCCGAAGCTCACATCCGCGCCGGCAGCCAGACCACGGTTGCGGCCTTTGTGCACTTTACGGAATTTTGTACGCTTTGGTTGTAACATCAGCGACGCTCCTTATTTACGGCCTTTACGCTGCTGCTTTTTCGGTTGAGCAGCCGGTTTTTCCGGTTGTTCAACGGCAGCCATACCACCCAAGATCTCACCTTTGAAGATCCACACTTTAACGCCGATTACACCATAAGTGGTGTGCGCTTCAGAAGTGTTGTAATCGATATCCGCACGCAGAGTGTGCAACGGAACACGACCTTCACGGTACCATTCGGTACGCGCGATCTCAGCACCGCCTAGACGGCCACTGACTTCCACTTTGATACCTTTAGCGCCAATACGCATTGCGTTCTGAACGGCACGCTTCATCGCGCGACGGAACATCACACGACGCTCAAGCTGAGAAGTGATGCTATCAGCAACCAGCTTCGCGTCCAGTTCAGGTTTACGCACTTCGGCGATATTGATTTGCGCAGGCACGCCGGCGATAGTCGCCACCGCGTTGCGCAGCTTTTCTACATCTTCCCCTTTCTTGCCGATAACGATGCCCGGACGAGCAGTGTGAATAGTCACACGGATGCTCTTGGCTGGGCGCTCGATAACGATACGAGAAACGGAAGCCTTCTCCAGCTCTTTGTTCAAGAACTGGCGAACTTTAAAATCGCTGTCCAGGTTATCAGCGAATTCTTTGGTATTTGCGTACCAGGTAGAGTTCCAAGGTTTTACAATACCCAGTCGAATACCATTCGGATGTACTTTCTGACCCATTGCTATTCTCCAGAGTCTCAGCGATCGGACACAACCACAGTGATGTGGCTGGTGCGCTTCAGAATGCGATCTGCACGGCCTTTTGCACGAGGCATAATACGCTTCATGCTTGGACCTTCGTCGACGAAAATCTTAGCGACTTTCAGATCGTCGATGTCAGCGCCATCGTTGTGTTCTGCGTTTGCAATGGCAGACTCAAGTACTTTTTTAACCAACTCAGCAGCTTTCTTGTTGGTGTAGGTTAAAATTTCCAGAGCTTGCGACACTTTCTTACCGCGAATCAGGTCAGCAACAAGGCGGACCTTCTGTGCAGAAGAACGAGCGTGGCGATGTTTAGCGATAGTTTCCATCTCTTCCTCCTACTTATTTCTTCTTGGCTTTTTTATCAGCCGCGTGGCCGCGATAAGTACGAGTCGGCGCGAATTCGCCCAGCTTGTGACCGACCATTTCATCGGAAACAAAGACTGGTACGTGCTGACGACCATTATGGACAGCGATGGTCAAACCGATCATATTTGGAAAGATCGTTGAACGACGGGACCAAGTCTTAACAGGCTTTTTGTCTCCGCTTTCCACCGCTTTCTCTACCTTCTTCAGCAAGTGCAGGTCAATAAATGGACCTTTCTTGAGAGAACGTGGCATGGCTTATCCTCTAATTATTTTTTACTACGGCGACGTACGATGTATTGATCGGTACGCTTGTTGCTACGAGTCTTCTTACCTTTGGTCTGAACGCCCCACGGAGTAACCGGGTGCTTACCAAAGTTACGACCTTCACCACCACCGTGCGGGTGGTCTACTGGGTTCATCGCCGTACCGCGAACGGTCGGACGAATACCACGCCAGCGGCTAGCGCCAGCTTTACCCAGTACGCGCAGCATGTGCTCAGAGTTACCCACTTCACCTAAGGTGGCGCGGCACTCGGCTAACACTTTGCGCATTTCGCCGGAGCGAAGGCGGATCGTGACGTAAGAACCATCACGGGCAACGATTTGAACGTAACCACCGGCTGAGCGAGCCATCTGGCCGCCTTTACCTGGTTTCATTTCAACGTTGTGAACCGTAGAACCAACGGGGATGTTACGCATTGGCAGGCAGTTGCCTACTTTAATGGCAGCATCAACACCAGACTGGATCTGGTCACCGGCTTTCAGGCCTTTGGGCGCAAGAATATAACGGCGTTCACCGTCTTTATACAGAACCAGCGCGATATTCGCGGAACGGTTCGGATCGTATTCCAGCCGCTCAACAACAGCAGGGATACCGTCTTTGTTACGCTTGAAGTCAACGAGACGATAGTGCTGTTTGTGACCACCACCAATGTGGCGCGTGGTGATACGGCCATTGTTATTACGACCACCTGATTTGCTGTTCTTTTCCAGCAATGGGGCATAAGGTTTGCCCTTGTGCAGCTCAGGGTTAACCACTTTAACGACGTGGCGACGGCCCGGAGACGTTGGCTTACACTTAACAATTGCCATGGTATTTCAATCCTCCGCTTACTCTGCGCCGCCAATGAAGTCCAGATTCTGGCCTTCTTTTAGCGTGACGTAAGCTTTTTTCCAGTCGCTACGACGACCAACACGCTGACCATGACGCTTCACTTTACCCTTAACGATCAGAGTGCGAACGTCATTGACTTCAACCTCGAACAGCTTCTGAACGGCAGCTTTCACTTCCGCTTTTGTCGCATCTTTAGCAACTTTCAGCACGATAGTATTGTGCTTTTCCATTGCGCCAGAGGCTTTTTCAGAAACGTGTGGTGCGCGCAGGACTTTCAGCAGGCGTTCTTCACGGATCATGCCAGCATCTCCTCTACTTGCTTCACAGCATCAGCAGTCATCACCACTTTATCGAAAGCGATCAGGCTGAACGGGTCGATACCGGCTACGTCGCGAACGTCAACCTTGTGCAGGTTGCCTGCAGCCAGGTACAGGTTCGGTTCGACTTCGCTGGTTACGATCAGTACGTCATCCAGATCCATTTCTTTCAATTTCTGTACCAGCAGCTTGGTTTTCGGTGCTTCTACAGTGAACTTCTCAACAACAATCAGACGCTCTTGGCGTACCAGCTCAGACAGGATGCACTTCAGCGCACCACGATACATCTTTTTGTTTACTTTCTGGCTGTGATCTTGCGGACGAGCGGCAAACGTTACGCCACCAGAACGCCAAATCGGGCTCTTGATAGAGCCAGAGCGTGCACGGCCGGTGCCTTTCTGGCGCCACGGCTTTTTACCTGAACCGGTTACTTCAGCGCGGGTTTTCTGAGCACGGGTTCCCTGACGAGCTGCGGCTGCATAAGCAACAACAACCTGGTGAACCAGAGCTTCATTGAAATCACGCCCGAAGGTAGTTTCGGAAACAGTCAGCGCGCCAGGCGCGTCTTTCATTACCAATTCCATTCCTATCTCCTCGACGTTACGCCTTCACAGCCGGTTTAACGATCAGATCGCTACCGGTAGCCCCAGGAACAGCGCCTTTCACCAGCAGCAGATTGCGCTCAGCGTCAACACGCACTACTTCCAGGCTTTGAACGGTTACGCGCTCATCACCCAAGTGGCCTGCCATTTTCTTGCCTTTGAACACTTTACCCGGCGTCTGGTTCTGACCGATAGAACCGTGACCGCGATGTGACAAAGAGTTACCGTGAGTGGCATCCTGAGTACGGAAGTTCCAACGCTTAGTAGTACCAGCGAAGCCCTTACCCTTAGAAGTCCCGGTAACGTCGACTTTTTTAACGTCGGCAAAGATATCAACGTTAATTTCTTGGCCAGCGGTGAATTCATCGCCGTCGTTCAGACGGAATTCCCACAGACCACGGCCGGCAGTAACGCCAGCTTTAGCGAAATGACCCGCTTCCGGCTTAAGAACGCGGTTAGCTTTTTTGCTACCGGTAGTTACTTGTACGGCACGGTATCCATCGTTAGCCAGATCTTTGACCTGAGTAACGCGGTTCGCTTCAATTTCGATAACAGTAACAGGAATAGACACACCATCTTCGGTGAAGATACGGGTCATTCCTACTTTACGTCCGACTAAACCAATCATTGTTTCAACCTCTCAATCGCTCAATGACCTGATTAACCCAGGCTGATCTGCACGTCAACACCGGCAGCCAGATCCAGACGCATCAGAGCATCAACCGTTTTCTCGGTTGGCTCAACGATGTCAACCAAACGCTTATGAGTGCGAATCTCATACTGATCGCGCGCGTCTTTGTTGACGTGCGGAGAGATCAGAACGGTAAAGCGCTCTTTGCGGGTTGGCAGTGGGATCGGACCACGTACTTGAGCGCCAGTGCGCTTAGCAGTCTCGACGATTTCCGCGGTTGATTGGTCGATCAGACGATGATCGAACGCTTTCAGGCGGATACGGATTCTTTGGTTCTGCATGAGACCAGAGCTCCAATTGTTTTATAAACGTAAAAAATTACTCCTCACACCCATTTCGATTGATGGGGGAGTGTAATCGTTCTTCACATAACCTCCAGATCGGAGGTATTGTTGCCACGCAGCCCAACAAGCAGACTTTGTGGACGCAGAGTTCAATTGAACTCTGGCGCTGCATCATACGATACAGGCCTGAGCATTGTACAGATTTACACCCATACCGCAAGCGCTATATTGAATTAATTGCCCTGCTTCTGGGCATCGGCAGGATTCAAGACAGCAAAAAGGGCGCCAAAGCGCCCTTTTCTTATCGATGAGTAAAATGAATTACTTAACGATTTTAGCAACAACGCCCGCGCCAACGGTGCGGCCGCCTTCGCGGATTGCGAAGCGCAGACCTTCGTCCATCGCGATTGGGGCAATCAGCGTAACTACCATCTGGATGTTATCGCCTGGCATTACCATCTCTACGCCTTCTGGCAGTTCGATGGTGCCGGTCACGTCAGTCGTACGGAAGTAGAACTGAGGACGGTAGCCTTTGAAGAACGGAGTATGACGGCCGCCTTCATCCTTGCTCAGGATATACACTTCTGACACGAATTCTGTGTGAGGAGTGATGGTGCCTGGCTTAGCCAGTACCTGACCACGTTCGATTTCGTCACGCTTAGTACCGCGCAGCAGAACACCAACGTTCTCACCAGCACGGCCTTCGTCCAGCAGCTTACGGAACATTTCAACGCCAGTACAGGTGGTCTTGGTGGTGTCTTTGATTCCCACGATTTCCACTTCTTCACCAACTTTGATGATGCCGCGCTCTACACGACCGGTGACTACAGTACCACGGCCAGAGATAGAGAAGACGTCTTCGATAGGCAGCAGGAACGGCTTGTCAATCGCACGCTCTGGCTCTGGGATATAGCTATCTAAGTATCCCGCCAGTTCAATGATTTTTGCTTCCCACTCAGCTTCACCTTCTAGCGCTTTCAGCGCTGAACCGCGAACAACCGGCGTGTCGTCACCCGGGAAGTCGTATTGAGACAGAAGTTCACGAACTTCCATTTCTACCAGTTCCAGCAGCTCTTCGTCATCAACCATGTCGCACTTGTTCAGGAACACGATGATGTAAGGAACGCCTACCTGGCGACCCAGCAGGATGTGCTCACGAGTCTGAGGCATTGGGCCGTCAGTCGCAGCAACAACCAGGATAGCGCCGTCCATCTGAGCAGCACCGGTGATCATGTTTTTAACGTAGTCGGCGTGCCCTGGGCAGTCAACGTGCGCGTAGTGGCGAGTCGGGGTGTCATATTCAACGTGAGAAGTGTTGATGGTGATACCACGAGCCTTTTCTTCTGGCGCGTTATCGATCTGGTCGAATGCACGTGCGCTACCGCCGTAGGTTTTAGCCAGTACGGTGGTGATAGCAGCAGTCAGGGTTGTTTTACCGTGGTCAACGTGGCCGATAGTACCGACGTTAACGTGCGGTTTTGTACGTTCAAATTTTTCTTTAGACACGATTTTCTTCCTTTACACTGCCCCCTCTAAAAAGGGGGCGGAATATACATTTATTACCCGTTAAGACTTATTTAGCCTTGCGAGATTCGATAATTGCGGTAGCAACGTTAGCCGGTGCTTCGCTGTACTTCAGGAACTCCATGGAGTATGAAGCGCGACCCTGAGTTTGTGAACGCAGGTCGGTAGCATAACCAAACATTTCGGATAGTGGAACCTGTGCGCGAACGATTTTGCCGGTCGCCATGTCTTCCATTCCGTCGATTATGCCGCGGCGACGGTTCAGGTCACCGATAACATCACCCATGTAGTCTTCCGGAGTTTCAACTTCAACCTTCATAATAGGTTCAAGCAGAACCGGCTTCGCCTTCATAAAGCCGTCTTTAAAGGCCAGAGACGCCGCCAGTTTAAACGCCAATTCTGAAGAGTCGACATCGTGATAAGAACCGTAATGCAGACGGATCTTAATATCAACAACAGGATAACCAGCCAGTGGACCTGACTTCAGCTGCTCCTGGATGCCTTTGTCAACGGCAGGGATGTATTCGCCTGGAATGACGCCACCCTTGATGTCGTTGATAAACTCATAGCCAGGGCCACCTGCTTCCAACGGTCCCATATCGATAACGACGTGGCCATACTGACCGCGACCGCCGGACTGCTTAGCGTGTTTACCTTCAATATCGGTAACCATTGAGCGGATAGTTTCGCGGTAAGCAACCTGAGGCTTACCTACGTTAGCCTCAACGTTAAATTCGCGACGCATACGGTCAACGATGATGTCCAGGTGAAGTTCACCCATACCGGAGATGATAGTCTGACCGGTTTCTTCGTCAGTCTGAACGCGGAAAGACGGGTCTTCCTGAGCCAAACGGCCAAGGGCGATACCCATTTTTTCCTGGTCAGCCTTGGTCTTCGGTTCAACAGCAACCGCGATAACCGGCTCAGGGAACTCCATACGCTCCAGAATAATTGGCTTAGCCTGGTCGCACAGGGTGTCACCTGTAGTAACGTCTTTCAGACCGATCGCAGCGGCGATGTCGCCAGCGCGAACTTCTTTAATTTCTTCACGCTTGTTGGCGTGCATCTGAACGATACGGCCAAAACGCTCTCTCTTGTCTTTCACGGCGTTCAGAACGGTGTCGCCAGAGTTAACCACACCAGAATAAACGCGGAAGAACGTCAGGTTGCCCACGAACGGGTCGGTAGCAATCTTAAACGCCAGCGCAGAGAAAGGCTCATCGTCATTTGCATGACGCTCAGCATGGGTTTCTCCGTCAGTCAGAACGCCATTGATGGCTGGGACGTCAGTCGGTGCCGGCAGGTATTCAATAACCGCATCCAGCATTGCCTGTACACCCTTGTTCTTAAAGGCAGAACCGCAGGTAACCAGAATGATCTCGTTAGCCAGAACGCGTTGACGCAGGGCTTTCTTGATCTCTTCTTCAGACAGCTCTTCACCGCCCAGATACTTGTCCATCAGCTCTTCTGAAGCTTCCGCTGCAGACTCAACCAGCGTTTGACGCCATTCTTGAGCCAGTTCCAGCATGCTTTCAGGAACGTCTTCATAAGTGAAGGTTACGCCCTGATCTTCTTCGCTCCAGTTGATGGCCTTCATTTTGACCAAGTCAACGATACCGGTGAAGTGTTCTTCTGCACCGATAGGCAGCTGAAGAGGAACAGCATTAGCCGCCAGACGAGTTTTCATCTGCTCAACAACACGCAGGAAGTTAGCACCCATACGGTCCATTTTGTTAACGAACGCGATGCGCGGAACCTGGTACTTGTTGGCCTGACGCCATACGGTTTCAGACTGAGGCTGAACGCCACCCACAGCACAGTAAACCATGACTGCGCCGTCAAGTACGCGCATTGAGCGCTCTACTTCGATGGTGAAGTCAACGTGCCCTGGGGTGTCGATAATGTTGATACGGTGTGCATCAAACTGCTTGGCCATACCGGACCAGAACGCGGTGGTCGCCGCAGAGGTGATAGTAATACCACGCTCTTGCTCTTGCGCCATCCAGTCCATTGTCGCGGTGCCTTCGTGTGTTTCACCGATCTTATGGTTTACACCGGTATAAAACAGAATACGTTCTGTCGTTGTTGTTTTACCGGCGTCAATGTGAGCACTGATACCGATGTTACGGTAACGCTCAATAGGAGTTGTACGAGCCATTTTATTCCTCGATTACTAGGTCGTTCTTCAGATAACCCATGCGGGTCACCGTAAAAGGCGCCCGCATGATGATTAGCATGACTATCGGGAAAATTACCAACGATAGTGAGCGAACGCCTTGTTGGCTTCAGCCATACGGTGAACGTCTTCACGTTTCTTGACTGCGGTACCTTTGTTTTCCGCAGCGTCAGACAGTTCATTCGCTAAGCGTAAAGCCATGGATTTATCACCGCGTTTACGGGCAGCGTCTACAATCCAGCGCATGGCAAGCGCGTTACGGCGAACCGGGCGAACTTCAACCGGCACCTGATAAGTAGAGCCACCAACACGACGAGACTTAACTTCTACAGTCGGTCTTACGTTGTCCAGGGCAATTTCAAAAGCTTCAAGTTCACTTTTACCTGAGCGCTGAGCCAGCGTCTCAAGAGCATTATAAACGATAGCTTCTGCGGTAGATTTCTTACCGTCTACCATTAAAATATTTACAAATTTAGCCAGCAGATCTGATCCGAACTTAGGATCCGGCAGAATTTTACGCTGACCAATAACGCGACGACGTGGCATGGAAATACTCCGTTGTTAATTCAGGATTGTCCAAAACTCGATGAGTTTATTTTGACATTAAGTTAAAAATGTTTGGCCTTACTTAACGGGTAACCATTAAGCCTTTGGCTTCTTCACGCCGTACTTGGAGCGAGCCTGCTTACGGTCTTTAACGCCTGAGCAGTCGAGCGCACCGCGAACGGTATGGTAACGCACACCCGGCAGATCCTTAACACGACCGCCGCGGATCAGGATCACGGAGTGCTCCTGAAGGTTGTGACCTTCACCACCGATGTATGAAGAAACTTCAAAACCGTTGGTTAAACGTACACGACAAACTTTACGCAATGCAGAGTTTGGTTTTTTTGGAGTGGTGGTATATACGCGAGTACATACGCCACGTTTTTGCGGGCATGCTTCCAGCGCGGGAACGTTGCTCTTTGCAACCTTCATAGCGCGCGGCTTGCGTACCAGCTGATTAATTGTTGCCATTAAAAAAGCTCCTGGTTTTTTACTTTCGTAGACACGTAATAAATCCCCCCAGGGCACAAAGGTACACTGAGGGACGCAAAATTTTATGGCTGAAGGCAAGACGTGTCAAGAAATATACAGCTATTGGAGCGGATTTGAGGAACAACCCGCTATCATGGGTAAAGGCTACCACACCATCTGCGGATAATAATCCTCACTTAAATCGACAAACCCTGAATAGTCAACAACCGTAACCCCTTCAACAACACGGGAAAGTAACCCTCGAGCATCCAGATCTTCACGCAGCGCGTAAACAGTAATGCCTTTTTCCACAACTGCCTCAAGGCTGAGAGATTTTACGGTAGCCCCGATCACACCGTCCTGAATGAGAAGTAAAGCGTCTCCGCGCTGAACAGTACGCTGTAAAGCATCAACATCAGTATGAATAAAAGAGTGAGTAAGCGTGTGCAGCACAAGAGATCCTTAGAAAGTTAACACTACGTCATAGCCCGCCAGTTTTTCGGCCATTTCATTTGCTGTCAGCCGCTCTGCATCTAATACCAGCTTTTCATCTTTGCTGATCCCCCGAGCCGTGAGCGACGCTTCGCAGACAAACAGCTGGTCGATATCATAAAGCGCCAGCACGCCAAAAGTGGCGATGTAGTTACGGGCGTGAATAAGCTCAGGGCGCTGTTCCGGAAGAAGCTGAAAAATACCGTCAGAAAGAAAAAATAGGCCAATGTCTTCTGTCAACGCTGATGTCGCCAACGCGGCATCCAGTCCTTCCCGCCCGGAAGCGCTGCCGTGAGGAGCCTGAGTAAACACAAACGCTATCTTTTTCATAAGACCTGCTTAAAACTGAATCACGCGATCGACAGTTAGCGCGGCCTGCGCCAGCTCACCTAGCCCGCTTAGGGTAAAGCCGGACTGCAGGTTATCCGCAGTTTGCCCTCGACGCTGGGCTTCCTGAGCATCTATCACCCCGCGCCGCAGCGCCGCAGCAACACAGACGTTCAGTACAACACTATGCTGCCGAGAAAACTGCTGCCATGCTCTGACAAGATCAAACTCGTCGCTGGCGGGAGAAACCAACCGATTAGCGTTCTGTACACCGCCCTGATAGAAAAATACGCTCTCGATCCGATGCCCTTTTTCTATTAACGCATTGGCGAACTGCCACGCACTGGTCGCCTGCTGGCTACCGTAAGCAGGCCCGGTGACCACCAGCGCATATCGCAAACTCACCGCTCTCCTCCGGAGAAGTCGCCGTTCTTGAACTGACGGATGTAGAGATACACGGTATGTTTAGAGATATTCAGGCGGTCTGCGACCTGATTTATCGAATCCTTAATGTCGAAAATGCCTTTCTCGTAAAGATTCAGCACAATCTGGCGATTCTTGGCGTTATTCGACACGCTGCGATCGGCATTAACTTCTTCAATGCTGTGCTCCAATGTCTGCGCAACCAAATCGTCAACGGAAGAGGCAAAGTTAACGTTAGAATGGACATCCTGGATTTGTGGTGGAATAAAGGTCTGCATGATCTGGGAAAAAGGCACGTCCAGATTCATGTTAATACACAGTAGCCCAATCACTCGACGATCTTTATTGCGGATGCCGATTGTCAGCGACTTCATAAGAGAGCCGCTTTTTGCCCGAGTGAAGTAGGCCTTGGATACACTCGTGTCATCATGTGACATCGCGTGCAGCATCCGCAATGCCATATCGGTGATCGGTGATCCAATCTTGCGTCCAGTATGCTCTCCGTTTGCAATGCGAACGGCTGAACATTTCAGATCTTCGAGGGAGTGTAAAACGATTTCACAGTGAGACCCAATCAGCATCGCCAAGCCGTCAACGACGGACTCATAGGATCGCAGAATGTCTTGGTCTTCAGGGGTGAATGGATTTTCATCCAGTGCATCATAATCACTGGACAGCTGCGAGTCTGGCATTGCTCTTCTCCAATTTGTTTAGACGGCGTTTTATCTACAGAATCTGAATGTACAAATACTGCCGTCGTCCACATACGTCCTCAGACTAAAAAAACCTGGAGACTTAATTCTATTATTCGATGCGATTCAGTCTAACAAAAATGTCGTCATTCAATTAACGAAAAAAACCGCAGGATTTCTCATGCGGTTTTTTTACGGCGCTAAAAGTCTTATTTAGCAGCTTTTGGTTCTGCAGCCGCTGGCTTAACGTCTACCAGCTCAACTTCAAACACTAGCGTAGAGTTAACCGGGATACCGGGAACCATATTTTCGCCATAGGCCAGAGCCGGAGGAATGACCATCGTCATCTTGCCGCCTTTTTTGATGTACTTCAGGCCTTCTGTCCAACCAGGAATAACGTTACCCAGTTGGAAAGTCGCTGGCTGGCCGCGAGTATAGGAGTTATCGAACTCGGTACCGTCGATCAATGTACCCTTGTAGTTCACAACAACGGTATCGGTATCTTTCAGCGTCTCGCCGCTTCCCGCTTTTTCTACTTTATACAGCAGGCCGCTCTGAGTCTTATTCACGCCAGCTTCTTTAGCAAACTTGTCGCGATAGGCAACGCCTTTTTCTTCGTTAGCTTTAGCGTCTTCTTTCATTTTAGCCTGAGCTTTTTCTTTCACGCGAGCTTCAAAAGCCTGTAAAGCCTGCTCAACTTCAGCGTCGGACAGTTTGTTTTTACCGTCGAAAGCGTCCTTAAAACCGAGTTGAATCTGTGCACGGTCGAGAGCAATGCCCAGTTTGTCCTGATCCTTCAGGGAGTTTGCCATATAGGCGCCCAAAGACGCGCCCAGCGCATAGGCGGCTTTATGATCTTCACTGTCAAACTTTGCCGTTGAGGCGGCAGCGGCTGGGGCAGCCGGTTTAGCAGGGGCCTCATTGGCCATTGTGCCCGCTGCAAAAGCCATAGAGGCCGTCAACAGGGTTACTTTAAATAATGATTTCATTTTATTCTCCAGTGCTGGAAACGTTTGGCCATAAAATAAAGAAGAAATAAACAGCGCTCTATAGCTTACGTCTGAACTTCGTCAAAGAAAACCTAAATATACTCTTATTCAATGATATACGCCGGTAAGCGTTGCATTACAGGTGCAGATCGTTGGATATATCGTTAAACAGAAAGACAATACTGAGTAGAGCGCTCTACGTGCGCCCTACACTACTGTTACTTACCTTTTCCCGCAGTAACCTTCAAAACCTTTATATCGAAAATCAGTGTAGCATAGGGAGGAATACCTGGCAGAGCGCCCTTGGCACCATATCCCTGCTCAGGTGGGATAACGATACGCGCTTCACCGCCACGTCCGGTAAGTTTAATGGCGCTGCGTAAAGCAGGAATAATGTCTTCTACCTTCACTCTGATAGGCTGAGCGGTTTTCTCAAATACTGTGCCGTTAGGCAGTGAGCCTGTTAGCTCAACCTCAACGATATCACGATCGCCAATCGCCGCTCCGCTACTTTTCTGGTCAACTCGATACAGTAGGCCAGTACGACTTTTCTTTACGCCGTCCTGCTGCTCAAAAGCGCTCCAGAAGGCCTGCCCCATTTCGCGTTCGCGCTGGGCTTCCTGCTCTGCTTTGGCCTTGTTTAACAGATTGACCTGCTCGTCAAACACCGCCATTGTTTGACGAACGGTGTCTTCATCCATTTTGACGTCGTTAGCGAACGCGTCCACAATCCCCGCCAGCACGATATTAGGATCGAGTGTAATATGCAGTTTGCGCTGGTGCGCCATGTTTTCCTGCAAGTAGCGCGCAAGCGTCACTCCACTGGCATAGGCTCTACGCTGCTCTTCGCTGTTTAAAGAAAAGGTGATAGCAGGCAGGGGCGACGTTTTCACTTCTGGGTCTGCTTTCGTCTCTTCCTTAACTGCAACTGCCGACACTTTTTCAGCTTCTTTAACCAGAGCTGCCTCTTTCGCTACTGGCGCAGATTTTACTTCATCCGTTTTTACTTCATCTACTTTTACCGCAGGCTCTGTGATGGAAGCGGCAGGTGCCTTATCCTCTACAGCGGGCGCTGTTTCGGCTGCTGGAGCCGCAGGCTCTACAGCTGTACTGTTGGCTTCCTGCTTAACTTGAGGAGCTTCCGCTGCTGGCGCTGAAGCCTCTTCGGCTTGCGCATAAAAAAGCGGTGCAGCCAGCAAGAGCGCGCCCAGCGCACTTCTTTTTTTATTTAAAAAAGCCATGTATCTATCCTTGTATTTCATAATGAAATAAAACTTCCCCTACTTCCGCTTCTTCTTATCGTCAATGATAAGTAAACTCTTGCGGCATATGAACGATTCGATGCAACGAACCGCCTAATTCCTTTTGTTCCACACCACAGCGATCCACCGGAGAAAACATGCAGACGATAGATACCAACCTCTTAGAGCGCCTCGAGTTACTGGAAAGCAGACAGGCATTTCAGGAAGCGACTATCGACGATCTCAATCAGGTCATTGTGCAACAGCAGCGTGAAATTCTAAAACTGCAGGAACAGCTAAAGATGCTCAGCGATAAACTGAAATCCTCCGAACCGTCCATAATTGCATCGCAGGAAGAAGAAACTCCGCCTCCGCACTACTAGTGCACACAGCCTTTTACGCATACAAACTAAAAAAATGGCAGCCATAATGAGCTGCCATTTCTCTATAAGTCCTGGTTAGTGGCTACAGCCGCAGCCGCCGTGGCCTTTACCGTGACCGCCACAGCCGCCTTCACCGTGCTCGTGGTCATGGTCATGGTCATGACCGCCACCACCGCAGCAACCGCCTTCACCATGGCCGTGACCACCGCAGCAGCCGCCCTCTTCGTGACCGTGAGCGCCGTGTACGTGACCGTGCTCCAGCTCTTCTGCCGTAGCTTCACGAATGGCAACAACCTCAACGTTGAAGTTCAGGTTTTGGCCGGCCAGCATGTGGTTGCCGTCGACAACAACGTGATCGTCTTCCACTTCAGTAATTTCTACCGGTACTGGGCCTTGGTCAGTATCAGCTAAAAAGCGCATGCCGACTTGAAGTTCGTCTACGCCCATGAAAACGTCTTTCGGTACGCGTTGAACCAGCGCTTCGTCATAGTCGCCATAGGCTTCGTTAGCGGAAACAAACACGTCAAAACGGTCGCCTACATCGTGGCTTTCCAGCGCTTTTTCTAAACCCGCGATCAGAGAACCATGTCCATGCAGATAATCCAACGGTGCGCTCACCGGAGACTCATCAACCAACACACCGTCTTCTGTACGAACCTGATAAGCCAGGCTGACCACAAGGTCTTTTGCTACTTTCATGATTTCTCCTACCGTTGATACTTAAATTCCGCTGATTGTAGCTGAAATCAACGGCGTCCTGTACATATTGAGATAAAAATTTAAGCAACTTTATATTACTCAGCGCCGTGATGTCGAATTTTGATGGTAAAGAATGCGAGAATCGTTCACGCTTTCCTCGTCAATCTAAAGCGTCACTGCGGGTTTCCTGCGACTCGTCTTCAAAATCCCATCCCTCGGACAGCTTGCTGTCGTGTTGCATCTCCCGCTGAAAAATATTTTCCAACTCACGCCGCGCTTCTACTGCACGAGACACCTGTTTGACATCGCCCTGCCGGATAGGCATCAGCTCCCGCAGCATGCTTTCATCTAAACGCTTAAAGTATTGCTGAGCACGGTAGGCCTGATGAGGATGCATACCTAAATCGATAAGCGCCTTCCCTCCCAAATCCAGCGCGCTATTAAACGTTTCTCGGGAAAACAGCTCTACGCCAGCGCTCAATAACTCATGAGCTTCAACACGCCCTCGGGCTCGGGCCAGAATAGATAAATGGGGAAAATTCTGTTTACAGAGGTTCACCACCATCATAGTTTCATCGGGCGAGTCGCTGGCGATCACTATCGCTTTAGCTTTTTCTGCGCCTGCCGCTCGCAGCAGATTCAGTTCGGTGGCATCACCGTAATACACCTTGTAGCCATTGCGCCGCAGTATATTGACCTGACTGATATCCCGCTCTAAAACCGTCAAGTGGATTTGGTTTGCCATCAGTAAACGACCAATCACCTGACCGAAACGCCCAAAACCGACAACGATCACCTGTGGTTCATCGTCTTCAACGTCAGGCGCCGCTTTCTCACCCTCAGCCCGGTTATAGCGGCGAGCCAAGATTCTATCTACTAGCTGCATAAGCAAAGGGGTCGTCATCATAGAGACGGTCACTACCACTAGCAAAAGCGCTATCTGCTCGGAATTAAAGATATTCTGTGCCTTCGCAGCGGCAAACAGCACAAAGGCAAACTCCCCGCCCTGACTCAGTACAGCAGAAAACTGCAGCCGCTCCGACGGATTAATGCGAAAAAAGCAGGCCAGGCCGAACAGAATCACGCCCTTTATCGCAACCAGCGCAAAGACCCAAAGAAACACCTGCAGCAAATGGGAATACAGCACTCCCAGGTTCAGAACCATACCAACCGAAATGAAAAATAGCCCCAGCAGCAGACCTTTAAAGGGCTCTATTGCCGCTTCCAGCTCGTGTTGATATTCACTTTCCGCCAGCAATACTCCGGCTAAAAAAGTCCCCAGCGCCATGGAAAAGCCAATCGTCTGCATCAGCACGGCGGCACCCAGCACAACGAGCAGCGCCATAGCGGTAAATACTTCTCTTACTCCAGAAGAAGCCACATAGCGAAACAGCGGCCGCAGCAGATAGCGTCCAGCAGCTACCAGCACAACAATCCCTAGGATCTTGCTTAACACAGTTATCCAATCTGTATCTGTACTGCCGGTTCCTGCCAAAATCGGCACCAGCGCCAAGGCGGGCACTACCGCGATGTCCTGAAACAGCAGCACCGCAAAACCGGACTGCCCGCCGTCACCGCGCATGCCTTTTTCTTTCATCAGCTGCAGCGCCATCGCCGTCGATGACATGGAAAGCCCCAGCGCAGCGATGACTGCTGCGGGGAGGCCAAAATCAGCAAAATACAGTAGCCCGCAAAAGACCAGCGTCGTTACTGCAACCTGCGCTGTTCCTAAACCAAAAATCGGCTTTCTCATTTTCCAAAGCTTGGCGGGATTCAGCTCCAGACCGATAACAAACAGCAGCAAAACCACGCCCATCTCGGAAAAGTGCAGAATTTCATCCACGTCATTAATCAGACGAAAGCCCCATGGGCCGATGGCAATCCCGGCAATCAGGTATCCTAAAACGGCGCCGATACCTAAACGGCGCGCGATAGGAACCGCTACAACGGCTACAGCCAGAAAAATCAAAACAGCCAGCAGCTGCGGTGAGGTTTCCATTTATGCCTCCCCCTCTTCTTCTGCTACAGCCGGTTGACTCAGCCATTCGGCATACTGAAGCGCATACTGCTGCAACTCCCTCTCCTCCTGACGCCTCGCTCGATAAACCACCAGCGGCTCCAGCCACTCCATGCCGCAGGCCTTGGCCATAATACGAAACGGAAGAAGGATCTCATTCAGGGAGAAACCAACCAGCCCGTCAGACCGATAGTTGCTCTCAGCAGCCCCAGCAGTAACAACCAGCCGAAACTGCTTACCGGACAGTTCGCTAGCGCCAACGCTGCCAGTAAACTGTAGGTTCAATACGCGATCTATCCACTCCTTCATCAGCGCTGGACAGCCGTAGGTGTGAATAGGAAACTGAAACACGATCACATCGTGTGCTCTTAACAGCTGCTGCTCTCGCTGTACGTTAATAAAAAAATCGGGATAGTGAGCGTAGAGATCGCGAAACGTGACGTTTTCCAGCGTTTTCACTATTTTCAGCAGCGCGCGGTTAGCCACCGAGCGTTTGGGCTCAGGGTGCGCTAACAGAACTAACGCAGTAGATAAATGGGACATCTTCTCTCCTTAGGCAGTCGTCATCGCTTAGCTTTTTCGTTACCATAGCCCACTGGAAGCACTGGTATTCCAAGGCATCGGCAGGCATACTTGGTCGGCCACAGCGTCGCGCTCATGATGTAATTAGAGTAGCCCGATAAACGGCCAAACGCCCAACCGGACGCCATAATATCCACCGGATGCAGAGGGTTAAACGGCGAATTTTTGAATAACAGCATCAAAAATCATGTCTAACGTTACTTTCTGTTTCCAAAGGGCAAAACAGCGCACCGTCAACGGAGCTCTCCATTTCTCGTAGATTTATGACAACTATAATCAAGTCACCGCTATGATTTTATTCTCTTCATTACAGATCCGCCGCGGCGTCAACGTGCTGCTCGACAACGCCAGCGCGACCATTAACCCTGGTCAAAAAGTTGGGCTAGTGGGTAAAAACGGCTGCGGGAAATCCACACTGCTTTCTCTGCTTAAGGGTGAACTCTCCGCCGACGGCGGCAGCGCTGTATTTCCTACAAATTGGTCAATGGCCTGGGTCAATCAGGAAACCCCCGCTCTAGATACCGCTGCAATCGAATACGTTATTGACGGTGACCGCGAGTACCGACAGCTTGAACAGGAACTGGCAGAGGCAAACGAAAAAAACGACGGCCACCGCATCGCACTGCTGCACGGCAAACTTGACGCCATCTCCTCTTGGACTATTCAGTCCCGCGCCGCCAGCCTACTGCACGGACTAGGCTTTAGCCAAGAACAGCTACAACAGCCCGTCAGCGCCTTTTCTGGCGGCTGGAGAATGCGCCTGAATCTGGCACAGGCTCTGCTATGCCGTTCCGATCTGCTGCTGCTTGACGAACCCACCAACCACCTCGACCTTGATGCGGTTATCTGGCTGGAAAAATGGCTGAAAAGCTATGAAGGTACTCTGATCCTGATTTCCCACGACAGGGATTTCCTCGATCCCATCGTCGATAAAATTTTGCACATTGAACAGCAGCAGCTGTTTGAATATACCGGTAACTACTCTTCCTTTGAGCGCCAGCGGGCAACGCGACTGTCACAGCAGCAGGCAATGTATCAGAGCCAACAGGAAAAAGTTGCTCATCTAAAGAGCTATATTGACCGATTCAAGGCTAAAGCTACCAAAGCAAGGCAGGCACAGAGTCGGATAAAAATGCTGGAGCGCATGGAGCTGATTGCTCCCGCCCACGTCGACAATCCGTTTCACTTCAGCTTTCGCGAGCCGGAAAGCCTGCCCAACCCGCTGCTGCGAATGGAAAACGTCAGCGCAGGCTATGGCGATAAAACTGTCCTGTCGTCCATTAAGCTCAATCTGGTTCCCGGCTCTCGTATTGGCCTCCTTGGTCGCAACGGTGCCGGTAAATCAACTCTCATCAAGCTGCTGGCCGGTGCCCTTACAGCGCAGCAGGGGGAAATCGGCCTCGCCAAAGGCATTCAGCTTGGCTACTTCGCCCAGCACCAGTTAGAAACCCTGCGCCCGGACGAATCCCCTCTGTGGCACCTAAGCAGGCTGGCGCCTAAAGAGTACGAACAGGCACTGCGCGACTATCTGGGCGGCTTCGGCTTTCGCGGCGATAAAGTCACCGAAAAAACTGAGCGCTTCTCCGGCGGTGAAAAAGCACGCCTCGTGCTGGCTCTGATTGTCTGGCAGCGCCCTAATTTGCTGCTGCTCGATGAGCCCACCAACCACCTCGATCTGGACATGCGCCAAGCGCTGACGGAGGCGCTGATTGACTTCAATGGCGCTCTGGTCGTGGTTTCCCACGATCGCCACCTGCTTCGTTCTACGACCGACGAGCTTTATCTGGTGCACGACGGCCGCGTAGAGCAGTTCGATGGCGATTTGGACGATTACCAGCGGTGGCTTTCCGACCTGCAAAAACAGGATTTTCAAGCACAGCCGTCTGGTCAAGCGGAACCAAGCAACAACAGTGCTCTGTCGCGTAAAGATCAAAAGCGCCGAGAGGCCGAATTTCGAGCCCAAACTCTGCCGATAAGAAAGGCGATAGAGAAGCTGGATAAAGAGCTGGAAAAAGTAGCTAAAGCGCTTGAAGGCGTCGAACAGGCGCTGTCTGACAGCGCCATTTACGACCCGGCTAAAAAGGCTGAGCTTACCGGGCTGTTACAACAGCAGGCTTCCTTGAAGTCAGCTCAAGAGGAGCACGAAATGAACTGGCTAGAACAGCAAGAACAGCTGGAAGAGATGACGACGCTGTTCAATCAGGAAAGCGACTAGGGCTCGTTACCGCTAATAAAAGGGCTGTTAAAATTGCAGCCTTTTTATTTTGCTAAACGTTTGACTACATCCAGATAAGCGCGGCGCATCCTGCCGTTAGCATGCCCATAGTGACGTTAAATATCACCCACGCCCGGCGGCTTCGTAGAAACCGACCGATGCCTGAACCGAAGCCCATCCAAATCACGCCAGCAACCAGATTAACCGAACACATCGCTACACTCATCGCCACTACCGAGCTGCCGTATAAATCCCCCGGCAGGCTGTAGCTGGCTACCGAACCTATGCCCATCAGCCAAGCTTTAGGGTTAAGTGCCTGAAGCAACAACCCCTGATACAGGCGAACCGGTTTGGGAGCGCCTTTATCCGTTTCCAGCTTTTCATAGCGTGCACTGGCCATTTTCCAAGCCAGCCAAACCAGATACAGGCTACCCGCAATTTTTAGCCCCATATGTACAGGTGGGTAAGCCAGCAACAGCGTGCCAACACCGGCCGCCACCAGCAGCAGTAACAGCTGCATACCAAGCATGATGCCAATCATCAGCGGCAGCGAACGCACAAAGCCAAAGTTCGCCGTTGATGAGGTTAAAAGCATGTTGTTAGGGCCCGGCGTGACCGCCGCTATCCACAAAAACGTGAGGAGTGAAAGAAACCAGCCTAGCTCCATGATACTTGCGCTACCCTTTACCGTTGGGACGTGTTATTTCATTCCATTCAAGCTAACAGTGTGATATTGATCGCACAACCCCCCAACAGATTTAATTTTTATGATAAACACCGACTTCCAGCCGATGCCGGGAACCGCCAATCCACATATACAAACGCTTTTACCGCGCCTTGTCAGGCGTCGAGTCAATCTCAATCCCGTTTGGCAACGCCTTGCCCTACCGGATGAGGACTTCGTCGATCTGGCCTGGAGTGAAACGCCGGAAACCGCGGTACACAAACCTCGACTGGTCATCTTTCACGGTCTGGAAGGCAACTTCTATAGTCCCTACGCTCACGGCCTGTTGGAAGCCTGCCAGCAGCGAGGCTGGCTGGGCGTTGTGATGCACTTTCGCGGCTGCAGCGGTGAGCCGAA
Source organism: Leminorella richardii (assembly GCF_900478135.1). Taxonomy (NCBI): domain Bacteria; kingdom Pseudomonadati; phylum Pseudomonadota; class Gammaproteobacteria; order Enterobacterales; family Budviciaceae; genus Leminorella; species Leminorella richardii. Next base: position 352,858 of record NZ_LS483470.1, on the reverse strand, counting down.
TCTGGCACCTCGCGCTTACCACTCGGGGGAAACGCAGGACGCGCGCTTTTTTCTGAACTGGCTCAAAGAGCGCTTTGGCTCAGCCCCTACGGCCGCCGTCGGCTATTCTCTGGGCGGCAATATGCTGGCCTGCTATTTGGCTGAAGAGGGCGAAAAGGCACCACTGCAGGCTGCCGTTGTGGTTTCCGCTCCGCTGATGCTAGCCCCCTGTTCACGGCGATTGGAAACCGGCACTTCGCGTCTTTATCACCACTATTTACTCAGCCAGCTGAAACAAAGCGTTCTGCGCAAACAAAAGCGTTACCCACAGCTGGTATCTCTGACAGAAAAAGAGCTAAAAGGCATCCGCTCTCTAGAGGCGTTTGATGATGCGATAACCGCGCCACTGCACGGATTCTCTAACGCACAGGACTACTATTACCAGTGCAGCGCGCTGCCGATGTTACCCAATATTAAAACGCCACTGCTTATCGTCCACGCAAAAGACGATCCCTTTATGTCAGCAGAGGTGATCCCCGATCTCAAAAGCCTTCCAGGCAATATTGAATATCAGCTAACGGAGCACGGCGGGCACGTGGGCTTTGTGGGAGGCACGTGGAAAAAGCCCGAAATGTGGTTGGAAAAGCGTATCCCTCAGTGGCTGTCACCCTATCTGGAGAACGCAGCATGATTATTCCCTGGCAGTCCCTCAATCCCGAGACGCTGGAGGCTATTATCGAGTCATTCGTTTTACGCGAGGGAACCGACTACGGCGAGCAGGAAAAATCTCTGGAACAGAAAGCCGACGACGTCAAACGCCTGCTAGCAAACGGTGAAGCGGTGCTGGTGTGGTCCGAACTGCATGAAACCGTCAATATCATGATGAAAGCGCAGTTTAAAGATGGTATAGAAGAGCAGCCCTATCCGGAATATTGAGCGGCTCGAGGTGTCTTGCCCTTCCGCTTTACTGACTATAATAAAAACGAGGAGTCAGGCACATGTCGATAAAACACCCCATCATTGCCGTGACCGGCTCTAGCGGAGCGGGTACCACGACCACCAGTCTGGCATTTCGGAAGATCTTTCAGCTGCTGAACCTTAACGCCGCGCGCATCGACGGCGACGCCTATCACCGCTACACGCGTCCGGAAATGGATGCTGAAATCCGCAAAGCGGGAGAGCAGGGTCGTCACATCAGCTACTTTGGCCCCGAAGCCAACGACTTTGCCGCGCTGGAAAATAGCTTTATTGAGTACGCTCAAAACGGTTCAGGGCGCACCCGCAAGTATCTACACACCTATGATGAAGCGGTGCCTTACCGCCAGCTGCCCGGTACCTTTACCCCCTGGAGCCCGCTACCTGACCGCACAGATCTGCTGTTTTATGAAGGCCTTCACGGCGGTATTGTGACTGAAAATCACAACGTGGCTCAGCACGTCGACCTGCTAGTTGGAGTGGTTCCTATTGTTAATCTGGAATGGATACAAAAGCTTATTCGCGATACTGTCGAACGCGAACATTCAAGAGAAGCAGTGCTGGACTCCGTCGTCCGCTCTATGGATGACTACATTAACTACATTACGCCACAGTTTTCCCGCACACACATTAACTTTCAGCGTGTTCCCACCATCGACACGTCCGATCCCTTTTCCGCCAAAAGCATTCCGACCCTTGATGAAAGCATGGTCGTGATCCACTTTCGAGGCATCAGCGGAATCGATTTCCCCTATCTGTTAGCCATGCTGCAAGGGTCGTTTATCTCTCAGACCAACACGCTGGTTATCCCGGGAGGTAAAGTCGGTCTGGCAATGGAGCTGATTATTACCCCCTTGATCCAACAGCTTCTGGAAGGGAGACCGTTGAAGTGATCGCGTGACAAAATAGCCAAACAACGCAGCAATACGCCATATGTCCCGCATTTTGGTAATGAGGAACAAGACTCTTGCCTCAAGCTGTGTTAAAAGCTTACGGTGTAGAAATCCATAAATTAGGTTATGATCGACTATAATAGCGCTCACCGAGCATTTCTGACGCTCTCGAGCAAGCAAGTAAATAAGTAAGTTTTTTCGGCAGGCTTCTTGCTTTGCTGTTTTAGGCAGTGACAACAAAGAGGATAACAACAGATGGTTCTCGGCAAACCGCAAACAGACCCGACTCTTGAATGGTTCTTGTCTCATTGTCATATTCACAAGTATCCTTCCAAGAGCACGCTTATCCATCAAGGAGAGAAAGCGGAGACGCTTTATTACATTGTTAAAGGAGCCGTAGCCGTTCTCATCAAGGATGAAGAAGGGAAAGAAATGATCCTTTCTTACCTTAACCAGGGTGACTTTATTGGCGAACTTGGCCTGTTTGAAGAAGGGCAAGAGCGCAGCGCCTGGGTAAGAGCAAAAACAGCCTGTGAAGTTGCCGAAATTTCCTATAAAAAGTTTCGCCAGCTAATTCAAGTGAACCCGGACATTCTTATGCGCCTGTCGGCTCAGATGGCTCGTCGTCTGCAGGTTACGTCAGAAAAAGTAGGCAGCCTAGCCTTCCTTGACGTCACAGGTCGTATTGCCCAGACCCTGCTAAATCTGGCTAAACAGCCTGACGCGATGACCCACCCCGACGGGATGCAAATCAAAATCACTCGTCAGGAAATCGGCCAAATCGTCGGATGCTCTCGCGAAACCGTCGGCCGCATTTTAAAAATGCTTGAAGACCAAAACCTGATTTCCGCTCACGGTAAAACGATCGTCGTTTACGGGACGCGTTAACGGCAAACGCCATTTAAGCAAAACGCCGCTCAGTGAGCGGCGTTTGTTTTTCTCTAAGCCAGTTACTTTGCCTTAGCCTCAGCAACCTGCTTCACCGCGTTTTCAAGACGTTCCATTCCTATCTGCAAGTCTTCCATTGGGATCACCAGCGAAGGGGCAAAGCGCAGCACACTAGGCCCAGCATTAAGCAGCATCAGACCACTGTCTACCGCCGCCGCCAAAAACTCTCTGGCCATCCCGCTGTAGTCAGCCGACAGCTCAGCGCCAATTAATAGCCCCAGCCCCCGCACGTCGGCAAATACGCCGTAGCGCTGATTGATCTCCGCCAGCCGGGAAACAATATACTCATGCCGCCCCTGCACACCGGACAGCACTTCCGGTGAATTAATTGCGTCAAAGGCCGCCTCGGCAACCGCACAGGCAAGCGGGTTACCCCCGTAGGTCGTGCCGTGTACGCCAGGCTCCATCACCTGCGCCACGTCGTTGGTTGTCAGCATGGCGCTAATGGGGAAGCCGCCTCCCAACGCTTTGGCGGATGTCAGCACGTCCGGCGTCACGCCGTAGCGCATGTAGGTAAATAGCGTACCGGTTCTGCCCATGCCTGACTGCACTTCATCAAACACCAGCAGCGCCTGATGCCGATCGCACAGTTCGCGAACCCCGCGCAGAAAATCCGCGTCAACGGGAGTAATCCCCCCCTCGCCCTGCACTGGCTCTAGCACGACCGCACAGGTGTGGTCGTCCATTACCGCTTTCACTGCGTCAAGATCGTTAAAAGGCACGTGAATAATGTCGGCAGGCTTCGGCCCGAATCCATCTGAATACTTCGCCTGACCGCCGACAGTAACGGTAAACAGCGTACGGCCGTGGAAGGCGTTCTTAAAGGCGATAATTTTGGTTTTATAGGGGCTGTGACGTTCAATGGCGTAGCGGCGGACCAGCTTGAAAGCGGCCTCGTTGGCTTCAGCCCCCGAGTTAGCGAAAAACACGCGATCGGCAAACGTCGCGTCGATCATCTTTTTCGCTAGACGAAGCGCAGGCTCGTTGGTGAACAGATTGCTGGTGTGCCAGATAAGCTCACTCTGCTCTTTCAGCGCCTTAACCAGTGCAGGATGGCAGTGCCCAAGGGCAGTCACCGCGATACCGCTGGAGAAATCGATAAACTCATTTCCCTGCTGGTCCCATACGCGACTTCCTTTTCCCTTCACGGGAACAAACGCCGCAGGCGCATAAACCGGCAACATCACGCTATCAAACATATTCCGAGTTACTTTGCTAACACCACTCATTTTGATTCTGCCCTGTTCTATTTCTATGAATAAAATTCACCTTATCAAAAATGAATAAAAAATCAATTTAATTGAATTAATATATAAAATAAGAATCTCCTCTATCGCAAACTATGGAGGGTCTTGGGTTGCTATTAACACTCTTTTTCACAAAGAGCCTTAACGCGACGGTTTCTATCGCTTTTCTACTGCGCTCAGTCTTCATCAAGCGCAAATTCGCTGAAAATAAATGATATGATAGCTCTTCCCCTCTCTTCAGGTTCGCGACATATGGAAAAGGCCCACGTTCAACTGATAGAACAGTTAGTCAAGCGACTGGCTTCTGCCGATAACGCGCCGCTTTATCTGAAGTTTGCCCAAACGATAAAAAGCGCGGTGCGAAGCGGAACGTTAGAGCACGGCAACATTCTTCCCGGTGAGCGAGACCTTAGCCAGCTTACCGGCGTATCTCGCATTACCGTGCGTAACGCCATGGAAGCGTTGGAAAAAGAGGGGGTTGTCACCCGATCCCGCGGCTACGGTACTCAGGTCAACAATATCTTCGAGTACTCCCTGAAAGAGGCGCCCGGATTTTCCCAACAAGTCTCTCTGCTGGGAAAAAGGCCAAGTACGCTCTGGATAACCCGACAGGTAGAAAAATGCCCCGCTGACGTAGCTGAGCGACTGGCTCTCTCACCCGAAGATGACGTATTTTTACTTAAGCGCATTCGCTATGTAGACGATGACGCCGTTTCTATTGAAAAATCCTATGTTCCTGTCGATCTCATCGACAATGCGGAAGAAATTGGGATTTCCCTGTATGAATACTTCCGCAGCCAAAATATCCATCCACAGAGAACAAAAAGCTACGTCAGCGCCCGAATGCCGGACGCTGAGTTTCTTACTCATCTGCAAACCAGCGGCGACATTCCGATGCTGGTCATCAAGCAAATCGCTTTCGATGGGCTGCAAAGGCCTATCGAATACAGCATTAGTCACTGCCGCAGCGATCTATACACCTTCGTTTGCGAGTTTTAGCCGCGCGGTTAATTCATCCACCGTCGGCGCACAGTCTCCACCTCGATGGCTGACGACAAAAGAGGCCACGGCGTTACCTAGCGTAACCGACTCCGCTAGCGACCACCCAGCGGACAGCCCTGCTATTGCCCCTCCCGCGTGACTATCCCCCGCGCCGATAGTATCCACCACCGATGCGCTAAAGGGTGCCGCACACCCCTGAGCTTTTTCATCAAAAAACCAGGCGCCCTCGCTGTCCTGCCGGACAATAAGCGGTGAACCGTAGTGGGCTAACCACGCAGCCCCCAGACTCTGTACTTCATTGTGTACACCTAGCGCACGAGCGGCAATCTCCGCCTCTTGCCGATTTAAAGAAACGATCGGCTTAAGCGCCATAATTCTGGACATCATCGCTTCGGGAATGTCGGCAATTCGAGGGCCAAAATCGATAAAAGGCGTCACCTGAGACAGGTTTTCCAACCAGTCTACCAGCACTTCTCCACGCGGTGATGCCAGCTGATAGCCTGCTAGATACACCAAGCTCTGCGGCTGCACAACCAAGTTATCCAACCACGATGCACGCCACTGGTTTTCTACTCCGCTAAACGACATAAACGTCCGTTCACCGTCCGGTTCAACCAGTGCCAGACACCACCCGTTGTCGCCTTCATCGGTTTCTATCGCACTGCGCATCCCACGCTGTGTCAGGCTGTTTCGGATGATATCAGCCCACACGCCCTGCCCTAACGGCAGCACGTTTTGTGTCTCCAGCCCCAGCCTTTTAAGCGCCAGAGCTACGTTGAACGCGCAGCCGCCAATATTAACGCTCTGCTGTTGGAGCTCAATATCACAACCGCGCCACGGCAATGAATAAGCATCGGCAATCACATCAATAACGACGGCGCCGAGCACTGTTATTGGGCGCTGTACAGACAGGCTATTTAGCCGATTGGCTAGCGCGTTTGCATTCATGCTCTCTCCCTACGCAGGCGATACTGCATTAACCTCTCAGCGTAGTGCTCAAACTCTGGTCGGTTGACCTCATCAAGCTCTCGCTTAAGGGCTTTATCAATAGCGTCAACGCCGTGCAGAGCGCCGCAAATTGCTGTCGCCATCGCGCCGATAGTATCCGTATCCCCCCCCAGATTGGCACATAGAACGGCGCAGCGATTAGGATCGGTTTGCGCCAGTTCCACCATCGCAATCGCGGCGGGAACCGACTCGATGGTGCTAGTTCCCGCACCGATCAGCTGATAAATACGCTCACTGGCCGATTCTGTACCAGCGGAAGTTCTTACGACCTCTAACGCCAGCTCAATACGGGCGGCAAGCGACGCACTGAACGTCGTCACTTTCCTCTCCTGAGCGTGGCGAGCGACCGTGGGTAGCGCATCCCTGATTTCTTCCCAACGGCTTCCTTCAATAGCCCGCGACACAGCCCAAGCGATAGCCACTGCGCCCGCCACGGCCAAATCAGACTTGTGTGTAGCACTTGACGCCAGCGCAACCTGCTCAATAAAGCCGTCTAAATCATCCGTTGGCAGCAGGCATCCTAAAGGAGAAGCGCGCATGGCAGCACCATTGGTAACGCCATTATTCTCAAGGCTCTCCACGGGCTTCCCATCGCGTATCGCGTTAAGCGCGATTTTTGACGTCGGCCCCAGAACGTTTTTATTAAACGCGTCAAAGGACTCAGCCCACGCCAAAATGTGCCTACCGATAGCTTCAGCGTTAATCTCTCCATCACACTCGATAAACGCCTTCACCAAACAGCACGCCATTGAAGTATCGTCAGTGTATTCAGCACGGCCAAAATAGCAGGCGGCGTTGTTTTCAGCAGGGCCGGGAATAAAGCGGTCTATCCAACCAAAGTGCGCCTTTACTCTAGCCCGCGGCCAAAGCTCTGAGGGCATCCCCATTGAATCCCCCAATGCCTGACCGTAAAGCGCGCCAAGAATGCGTTCCTGTTTCATTTAGCTTCCTCTGTTTGTAGCTCTTCTGTGCCGTTATTTACAGTAATAGTGGTAATGTCCCTGTCTGATTCACGAAACAGCAGCATGAACAAGACGGCAATAACCGCGATCATGGCAGCGCCGAATCCCCACATGCCAACCCAGTTAAACGTTAAGCCGTTTACAGGCTCCTGATAGGCAAACATCTTTTCCATCATCACGCCGCCGATGCGGTAGCCCAACAGACTGCCGAACCCTTGGCAGCACAGCGTAATCAGCCCTTGAGCGGCAGTACGCATATGAACCGGCGCTTTTTTATCAACGTAAATGTAGGCAGTGACATAGTAAAAATCGTAGCTTACTCCATGTAGCAAAATGCCAAGGAACAGAAGCCCGTAGGTGAAGTAGTGGTAGGCGTCGCCATAGACAAAGAAGGCATAGCGGATCGCAGCCGTCACCAGACCAAGCAGCAGCACCTTTTTAATGCCAAAGCGCTTGGTGAAAAACGGTAGCGCCAGCATAAAGAAGATTTCCGAAAACTGCCCCAGCGTCATCCAGCCAGTAGCGTTTTTCATTCCCACTTCGGTAAGAAACCCGTTCGCAAAGATGTAATAGAAAGCTAGCGGCATGGCGAACAGGAAGGAGCAAACAAAGAAAACCAGAAAGTTTCTGTCTCGGAGCATCACAACCGCATCTAAGCCAAGCATCACTTTAAAGCTCAGCTTGCCAGTACTTTTCGGCGGCGTATTTGGCAGCCAAAAGGCGAAAATACCCAGCAGCGCGGAACTAATCGCAGTGATCACCAGAGGGATATTGGTTGGTGAAATGTCGTTAAACCCGAGCATCTCGGGTAAAAAGCCACACACGATGCCGGATGCAATCCAACCAATGGTTCCCATTACGCGAATACGGGGGAAATCGCGTTCCACATCGCCAACGTTGGCAAATGCAATACTGTTTGTTAGTGCAATCGTCGGCATATAGGTCAACGAGTATCCTAGCAGTAAAGGGAAAAAATAAACAAATTCAGTCTGCTGCGCCGCCAAATACATCAGCGCTGCGCCCACAAACATCAGTAACGCCAGCACTTTTTGCGCGGCAAAAAAGCGGTCAGTCAGCGAGCCGACCAGAATCGGCGACAAAATGGCGGCAATCGCCGTACAGGCATAAGACCAGCCTATTTCACCAGCGGTAAAGCCGCTTCGGTTCAAAAACAGCCACAGAGGAACAAACCAGGCCCCCCAAATAAACCATTCGACAAACATCATAAACGACAGCTTTGCTGTTGTTTTCATATTCACATCCTTTATGACGATTTATTGATAACCTTTAAGATACCAATTAATAATACCTTTTAAATACCTTTTGGTACGTTCTTTGAGCGAAGTAACACTTTCCCTTGTAGTCATCCCTTTATTTTCCAGAAATAGGCAACGTACCTTAACTGTCTATCCCCCATTCTGCCTGGCCTATATCGATTTTTACGTCTTTTTATCTAAAAGCAGGTTAGTTAAATAAAGTGACCGTTATCACATAACCATAAGCAGAGTCTGAAAATCTCTATCGCAATACTTGTATGGTAGTTTTACTAGAAGTATCTTATGCAAACATTAACTCTCGAGCTCGAGACCTCTTTTTTATCCATCTGGACAGACGCACTATGAAAATCGTAAAGGCTGAAGTTTTTGTTACGTGTCCCGGCCGTAACTTTGTCACTGTAAAAATAACTACTGATGAAGGGATTTACGGCGTCGGTGACGCCACGCTCAACGGCCGCGAGCTTCCCGTCGCCTCCTATTTGAAAGACCACCTGTGCCCGCAGCTTATCGGCCGCGATGCGCATCAGATCGAAGATATCTTCCAGTTTTTCTATAAAGGCGCCTATTGGCGTCGCGGCCCGGTGACCATGTCGGCCATTTCCGCCATCGATATGGCGCTGTGGGACATCAAAGGCAAAGCAGCTAACATGCCGGTTTACCAGCTTCTGGGCGGCGCGTCTCGCACCGGCGTTATGGTTTACTGCCACACCACTGGTCGTACTATCGACGAAGTGCTAGAAGACTACGCCAAGCATCAGGAAATGGGCTTTAAGGCAATCCGCGTTCAGTGCGGCGTGCCGGGTATGAAAACCACCTACGGTCTGAGCAAGGGCAAAAACTTAGCCTACGAGCCAGCAACCAAAGGCGCTTACCCAGAAGAGCAGCTGTGGTCGACAGAAAAGTATCTCGACTTTACGCCGAAACTGTTTGACGCCGTGCGCAGCAAGTTTGGCTTTAACGAGCACCTGCTGCACGACATGCACCACCGCCTGACGCCGATCGAAGCCGCGCGCTTCGGCAAGAGCATTGAAGACTACCGCCTGTTCTGGATGGAAGATCCAACCCCTGCGGAGAATCAAGAGTGCTTCCGCCTGATCCGTCAGCACACTGTGACGCCTATCGCCGTCGGTGAAGTATTCAACAGCATTTGGGACTGCAAGCAGCTGATTGAAGAACAGCTAATTGACTACATCCGCACCACCATCACCCACGCGGGCGGCATTACTCATATGCGCCGCATCGCAGACTTTGCCGCCATGTATCAAGTACGCACCGGCTCTCACGGCCCGTCGGATCTGTCACCGATCTGCCACGCCGCCGCGCTGCACTTCGACCTGTGGGTACCGAACTTCGGCGTTCAGGAATACATGGGCTACTCCGAGCAGATGCTGGAAGTCTTCCCACACAACTGGACCTTCGAAGACGGCTACATGCACCCAAGCGACAAGCCGGGCCTAGGCATCGACTTTGACGAAAAACTGGCCGCCAAATATCCCTACGAGCCAGCCTACTTACCGGTAGCCCGTCTGGAAGACGGCACGCTGTGGAACTGGTAATTAACGGAGAGCAATACATGAAAAGCGTAGTTATTCAGGAACCAGGCAAGCTGGTTATCGAAGACCGTCCGATGCCCGAACCACAGCCCGGCGATGTCCGCATTCGCGTAGAAAGCGCCGGCATTTGCGGTTCTGACGTACACATTTACCGCGGGCATAACCCGTTTGCCAAATATCCGCGCGTTATCGGCCACGAGTTTTTCGGCCGCATTGACGCCGTTGGCGAAGGCGTTGATGCCGCTCGCATCGGCGAGCGCGTTGTGGGCGACCCGGTGGTCAACTGCGGCCACTGCTACCCCTGCTCCATTGGTCGCCCTAACGTATGTACATCGCTGCAGGTCATCGGCGTACATCGCGACGGCGGCTTCAGTGAACACGTCACGCTGCCGGCGAAAAATGCCCACACCGTGCCGGAAAGCATTGGCGACCGCGATGCCACCATGATTGAGCCCTTTACCATTGCCGCCAATATCTGCAGCCAGATGAATCCTGGCCCGCTAGACGTGGCGCTGGTTTACGGTGCAGGCCCAATGGGTTTAACCACTATTCAGGCACTGCGCGGGGTATATGGCGTAAAAGAAATTATCGTTGCCGACCGTATTGATGAACGTTTAGCGATGGCGAAAGAAAACGGCGCTGACCGCATCATCAACAATACGGACATCAATCTGGCTGACGAACTGGCCAAGCTAGGCATTCGACCGACCCTCATTGTTGACGCTGCCTGCCATCCGTCTATTCTGCCGGAAGCTATCGGCCTTGCCTCTCCAGCGGCTCGCATCGGCATTATGGGCTTCTCTTCTGACCCATGCGTGATTAACCAGCAGGGGATCACTAGCAAAGAGCTAACGATTTACAGCTCTCGGCTTAACAGTAACCGCTTCCCCATGGTCATTGACTGGATGAAGGAGAAAAAAATTCACCCGGAAAAACTCATTACTCATAAGTTTGATTACACCCAGGTGATCAACGCGCTGGAAACCTTCGAGAAGGACCAGAAACAGTGCTGTAAAGTCCTGCTGACGTTTTAGCGTTCAGGGCAAGGAGCCGATAACGGCGCGTATTTCCGGCCGCATCCTCTGATGCGGCTCGGAATCAAAAATTCGCGCCCTAATGGTTAAATAACAAAACAAACAGTCTCTGTACCCATAACAACAGCTCATAGAGAACAATTATATGGAATCAAAACAGAATACCCCTGAAAGAAGCACCTCGGATCTGGTCAAGGCGGCCGTATCCGGTTGGCTCGGTACCGCTCTGGAGTTTATGGACTTCCAGCTGTACTCTCTCGGCGCGGCGCTGGTCTTTCGTGAAATTTTCTTCCCTGAGCAGTCCGCGGCCATGGCGCTTATTCTGGCCATGGGCACCTATGGCGCAGGCTACGTTGCTCGTATCGTAGGCGCCTTCTTCTTTGGCAGAATGGGCGACACCATCGGCCGTAAAAAAGTGCTGTTTATCACCATCACCATGATGGGTATCTGTACTACGCTCATCGGTGTGCTGCCAACCTATGCACAAATCGGCATCTTCGCACCGCTGCTGCTGATCCTACTTCGTATTGTTCAGGGACTGGGAGCGGGCGCCGAAATCTCCGGTGCGGGCACCATGCTGGCGGAGTATGCGCCAAAGGGTAAGCGCGGCATTATCTCTTCTCTGGTCGCCATGGGCACCAACTGTGGTACCCTGAGCGCCACGGCTATCTGGGCGGTGATGTTCTTCGCACTGGATAAGCAGCAGCTGCTGGACTGGGGCTGGCGCGTGCCGTTCCTGGCAAGCGTTGTAGTTATGTTCTTCGCCATCTGGCTACGTATGAACCTGAAAGAAAGCCCAGTCTTTGAACAGGTTTCTGAAGAAAAGCCAACTGCGGCACAAGCGGCTGCAAAGAAAAAAGAAGAATCCGTTTTTGCCATGTTTACCAGCAAGTCATTCTGGCTGGCGACTGGCCTGCGTTTCGGACAGGCAGGCAACTCTGGTCTAATTCAGACCTTCCTGGCGGCCTATCTGGTTCAAACCCTGCTGTTTGAAAAGAGTATCCCGACCGATGCCCTGATGATTAGCTCCATTCTCGGCTTCCTGACCATTCCGCTACTGGGCTGGCTGTCAGACAAAATTGGTCGCCGCCTGCCTTATATGGTTCTGTGCACCAGTGCTATCGTTCTGGCCTACCCGATGGTCTCTATGATCGTCGACAAAACCAACACGCCAAGCACTATCATGGTTAGCCTTATCATTATCCACAACGTCGCGGTACTGGGTCTGTTCGCACTGGAAAACATCACCATGGCGGAAATGTTCGGCTCTCGCAATCGCTTTACCCGCATGGCTATCTCTAAAGAAGCCGGTGGCCTGGTTGCAGTAGGCTTCGGCCCAGTATTAGCCGGTATTTTCTGTAACATGACCGGCTCCTGGTGGCCAATTGTCGTGATGATCGTTGTTTACTCCATCATCGGACTGATCTCTGCCATTTGTATGCCTGAAGTCAAAGATCGCGACCTCAGTGCAGAAGAAGACGCTGCTGAAGTGCCAGCCAAATCGGTGGTCGCAGGCGTCAAAGAATACGTTTAGCGTCAAGAGCCAGTAACACTATGAAACTATGTAATGAAACGCTGTCCAACCTGCCAAAAGACGTCATCACGCCGTCTTATGACAGGGAAAAGGTTAAACCTCGCATTGTCCACTTGGGCTTCGGCGCGTTCCATCGCGCCCACCAGGCTGTCTATGCCGACATTCTGGCAACAGAACACGGCAGCGACTGGGGCTATTGTGAAGTCAATCTGATCGGCGGCGAGCAGCAAATCAACGATCTTAACCAGCAGAACCTGCTCTACTCCGTCGCCGAAATGGCGGCGGAAGGATGGTCTGGCCGAGTGGTCGGGGTCGTTCGTCGTGCGCTGCACGCTGAAGTTGACGGTATTGAGGCCGTATTAGAAGCCATGGCTGAACCGCAGGTTTCTATCGTCTCTATCACCATTACGGAAAAGGGCTACTGCTATCAGCCCGCTACCGGTACGCTGATCGACGATCATCCAATGATCCAGCACGATATCGCTCATCCGGAGGCGCCGAAATCCGCTCCGGGTACTATCGTACGAGCACTGCGTCTGCGTCGCGACCGTGGGCTGCCCGCGTTTACTGTGATGTCGTGCGATAACATGCCGGAAAACGGCCACGTAACCCGCAACGTCATTTTGGGGCTGGCGAAAAAGCAGGACGCCGAGCTAGCCAAGTGGATTGAAGCTAACGTTAGCTTTCCTTCCACAATGGTGGATCGCATCGTGCCTGCCGTTACGCCTGAAACGCTGGAGAAAGTCTCTCAGAAGCTGGGCGGCATTCAGGATCCGGCCGGTGTCGCCTGTGAACCTTTCCGTCAGTGGGTCATCGAAGACAACTTTGTTAACGGTCGCCCTGAATGGGAAAAAGCGGGTGCAGAGCTGGTGCAGGATGTCCTACCGTATGAAGAAATGAAGCTGCGCATGCTCAACGGCAGCCACTCACTCCTTGCATACCTAGGCTATCTGGCTGGCTATCAACACATTAACGACTGCATGCAGGATGACAACTATGCCATCGCTGCGCGCCACTTGATGCTGAGCGAGCAGGCACCAACCTTGAGAACTCAAGGCGTAGACCTGGCAGCTTATGCAGACTCACTGCTAAACCGCTACCGCAACACAGCGCTCAAGCACCGCACTTGGCAAATCGCCATGGACGGTACGCAGAAGCTTCCTCAGCGCATGCTGGATTCTATTCGCTATCATTTGGCGAACGGAACTCGTTTTGACTGTCTGGCTCTCGGCGTTGCCGCTTGGATCCGCTACGTTGGCGGCGTCGACGAACAGGGCCAACCGATTGAAGTCAGCGACCCGCTGATTGAACAGCTGCGCGCGCTGGTTAACGGCAGTACAGAAGGCGAAGCGCGAGTGAAGGCTCTGCTGTCTCTGAACGTTGTCTTCGGCAGTGAGCTGCCTAAAGATGAACGCTTTGTTAGCGCAGTAGTTAGCGCCTATCAGCAACTGCTGGAGCTGGGAGCGAAAGAGGCTGTCGCTCAGCTGGTAAAAAAGCTTTGAAATAGCAGACGATAATAAGTCAAATGTGTTTTTAACAGGCCAGAGAGCGATCTCCGGCCTGTTATTTTTCAAGGCGCCAGAACGTACAAAAATATCCTACGACTCTTTTTCAAAAGTCACCTGAAAAAACCAAAAATACAGTCTAAAAATACTCTTCACGAGGCTACAACAGACAAATTTATTTCACATTATCTCATTAATTTAAAACAAAAAATCAATAAGTTTAGAATTAATTCTGACAAAATAATTAACATTATAGGAAGAAAATAAAAGCCCATTTCTCACTGTATTACTCTTATACGGTAATAGACGTATAAAATCGGCGAAAATTTCGGCGTTTTGCTGCCTTCCTCTGCCAAAACATTCAGAATTCTAGTGAAACTTGCGGTAAATATCGCCATAATGCAAAGAGCTGAAAACAAAGGCCAGAGAATAGCAAACGTCCATGAGCATTGTTTACCCCTTCACAACCAGTGAGCCTGTTAATCAACAGATCTATCGCCTGCTGCGTCAGGAAATTGTGGACTGTACGATCAGGCCGGGCACTCTGCTGTCGGAAAAAGAAATCTCCACCCGCTTTAGCGTATCCCGTCAGCCCGTCAGAGAAGCCTTTATCAAACTCTCTGAGACAGGACTGGTACAGATACTGCCCCAGCGCGGGACGTTCGTTATGAAAATCTCGGCCAAGCGCGTTTCTGACGGTCGGTTTATCCGGGAAGCGGTAGAGTCCGCCATTATTCGCCGCGTCGCTGTAGCTATTACGCCAGACTATCTGATGCAGCTTAAGCATAATCTCCATCGTCAGGAACTGGCCGCCGCCAACAAGCGGGACAAAGAGTTTCTCGACCTGGACGACGAGTTCCATCGCACCTTTACAGAGATCATCGACTGCCCGATGGCATGGGAAACCATTGAAACCATCAAGGCAACGATGGATCGAGTCCGATTTATGAGCCTGGCGGACGTTTCTCCACCGGAAAGCCTGATTGAGCAGCACTACCGAATTTATCTCGCATTGGAAAAACGCGATCCCGACGCGGCAGAAGAGGCCATTCACCAACATCTGAGCGAAATGATCACCACTATTACAACCATTTCCCAGCGCAATACCGACTGGTTTGAAACAGGCGAGTAAGCCTCACACCATAGAGACAACAAAACGGCGGCCAAACTGGCCGCCGTTTTACTTTACCTGAGCATAAAAAACGCTAGCGCTTTTTACCGCCGAGAATGCTGCCAAGAATGCCGCGCACAATCTGGTTGCTCAGCTGGCGCGTCATAGACTTCGCCGCCGTTTGAACAATACCATCCTTTTTGCCGCCCCTCGGGCCCGTGCTGCCAAACAGAATGTCGTTCAGGCTGCCAAACAGGCCGCCGTCATCAGCAGGCTTTTTCTCTTCCGCTTTCGGCGCTACGGAGCCTTTAGCGGGTTCATCTGCTGCCGCTACAACGCCAGCCGCCAGCCTCTCATAGGCCGATTCGCGGTCGATAGACTCTTCGTAACGCCCATAGAACGGTGAATGGTTGATAAGCGCGTTGCGTTCATCATCGGTCATTGCCCCCATACGAGAACAGGGAGCGATCACAAATCCCCGCTCAACCACATTAGGCCGGCCCTTCTCGTCCAGAAAAGAGATCAGCGCCTCGCCTACGCCCAGCTCGGTAATCGCCTGCTCGGCGTCAAAGGCTGGATTCGCGCGCATCGTTTGCGCGGCTGCCCGCACGGCTTTCTGGTCACGTGGAGTAAACGCCCGCAGCGCGTGCTGAACTCGGTTTCCCAACTGCCCCAGCACGCTGTCGGGAATATCCAGCGGATTTTGTGTGACAAAATAGACGCCAACACCCTTCGAGCGAATCAAGCGAACCACCTGCTCAATCTTCTCCAAAAGCGCTGGAGGCGCGTCTTTAAACAGCAGGTGGGCTTCATCAAAGAAGAATACAACTTTGGGCTTATCCATATCTCCCACTTCAGGCAGCTGTTCAAAAAGTTCGGACAGCAGCCACAGCAGGAAAACAGAGTAGAGCTTCGGCAGATTGTACAGCCGGTCAGCTGCGAGGATATTAACGATCCCCTGTCCAGAAGAGTTGGTTTTAATCAGGTCGAGGATGTCCAGCATCGGCTCGCCAAAGAAGTGTTCCGCGCCCTGCTGTTCAAGGGTCAACAGGCCCCGTTGAATAGCGCCAATTGACGCACTAGATATGTTGCCGTACTGGGTCTGGAAGCGTTTGGCGTTATCGCCAACAAACTGCACCATTGAACGCAGATCTTTCATATCCAGCAGCAGCAGGCCGCTGTCGTCGGCAATCTTGAACACCAGTTGCAGCACGCCAGCCTGCACGTCGTTCAGATTCAACAGGCGAGAAAGCAAAGTCGGCCCCATGTCTGACACCGTGGCGCGAACAGGATGCCCCTTCTCACCAAACACGTCCCAGAAAACGGTAGGGCACGCCGCCGGCTCCCAGTCGGTAACGCCCAATGCCTCAAGGCGAGACTGCAATTTGGGATTTAGAACGCCTTCTGCACCGACGCCGGACAAGTCGCCCTTCACATCGGCCATGAACACCGGTACGCCTGCGCGGGAAAAGCTTTCCGCCATTTTTTGCAGAGTGACCGTTTTCCCGGTTCCGGTAGCCCCGGTAATCAACCCGTGGCGGTTCGCCAGTGCGGGCAAAATAGCCAGCGGCGTTTCATGACTTTTAGCAATAACAAGCGGTTCTAACATCAACATATATCCTATTCATTTGGCCCATCCTTGCGCCCAAACAGAGCCTCGAGCCCTACAATCTGCGCGTCGAAGAAGCATTCCCCGACGCCCCTGTTTTTTATCGCTTTCAGTATATAGCTAAACCGAACAAACAGCAGAAAACGGCAGAAAACAACAGCGAATCTCCCCACCACTGAAAGCATGACGAGTATAAATGAGGCCGATGAAATCCTTAAGCAGCAACACTAATTTGAACAAATATCCACCAATAAAAACGCATCTAAGCCATTAAAATACTCAGTCAACTATTTCATTTATCATATGAATCGTTTCAACAGCCACCAAAGAGAGAGTGAGATCACGATAAATTTCAACTTTCTTCATTATAATCAACATAGAAGCAACATTATTGTTGCCTATAAAATAATCAAGGAAGCCTAGATGAAAGCCTCTTACCAATCTTTTTATGATGAGCTCTGTCGTTTTGTCCCAAAATCAAATGTTTATACCGATCCATCCCGCACTATGGCGTTTGGTACCGATGCCAGCTGCTACCGTCTGATCCCCCAAATCGTCGTACGTCTCGATAGCGAAAAAGACGTTCAAAAAACGCTCATACTGGCACAAAAGCATAACTTGCCTGTAACGTTTCGCGCCGCGGGCACCAGTCTGTCTGGGCAGGCTATCACTGACTCAATACTGATTACGCTCGGCGACAGCTGGCGCCAGTACAAGATTTTTGGCGACGCGGGCTACATCTCGCTGAAACCCGGCGTGATTGGTGCCGATGCGAACCGCTACCTGGCCCCCTTTGGCCGTAAGATTGGCCCCGATCCGGCCTCAATCGATGCCTGTAAAATCGGCGGCATTGCCGCTAATAACGCCAGCGGCATGTGCTGCGGTACCTCACAAAACTCCTATCAGACGCTGGAATCCATGCGTTTGATTCTGGCTGACGGTACGCTTATTGATACTGCCGACAGTGAGTCCGTCGCTGCGTTTAAAAAGACCCACTCTCACATTCTGGAAGGGCTGGGCCAGCTGGCAAGCGAGACTAAAGCCAACACCCACCTTGCCGAGCTGATTCGCCACAAGTACCGCATCAAGAACACTACCGGCTACAGCCTGAACGCGCTGGTCGACTTTGACGATCCGCTGGACGTCATGACTCACCTGATGATCGGCTCAGAAGGTACTCTTGGCTTTATCGCCGAAATTACCTATGAAACGGTAGAAGAGCACCAGTTTAAAGCCTCTGCGCTGTTTGTTTTTAAAGATATCGAAGACGCCTGTAAAGCGACGATTGTTCTGAAGCAGCAGCCGGTTTCTGCCGTAGAGCTGATGGACCGCGGCGCCCTTGCTTCCGTTGAAAACGAAGAGGGTCTTCCTGACTTCATGCCGCATCTGAGCGAAGACGCTACAGCGCTGCTGGTTGAGGTTCGCGCAGCTGACGCCGAAGGGCTGAAAGAAAAGATGGCGCAAATCATGGAGACGGTTTCCGCTTTCACGCTAGAACAACAGGTGCCGTTTACCAACAAGCCAGAAGAGTTTGGTCGCCTGTGGGCAATCCGCAAGGGCATTTTCCCAGCTATCGGCGCCGTTCGCCCCGTAGGCTCCACCGTCATTATTGAAGACGTTGCTTTCCAGATTGAACAGCTGGCTTCCGGCGTACAGGACCTGCGCAAGCTGTTCATTAAGCATGACTACAAAGTCGTGATTTACGGCCACGCGCTAGACGGCAACATGCACTTCGTGTTCCAGCAGTCGTTTGATACTCCAGCTGAAGTTTCCCGCTATCAGGCATTTATGGAAGATATCGCCCATCTGGTGGCCGTCGAATACAAAGGCTCCCTAAAGGCAGAACACGGTACTGGCCGCAACATGGCGTCGTTTGTTGAGCTTGAGTGGGGAGCAGAAGCCTATGAGCTGATGTGGAAACTGAAGAACCTGATGGATCCTAACCATCTGCTAAGCCCCGGCGTATTACTTAACCGGGATCACAACGCCCACCTGCAAAACCTGAAGCTGCTGCCCGCTGCCGAACCTCGCGTTGATAGCTGTATCGAATGCGGCTTCTGTGAACCTGTTTGCCCATCGACCGGCCTCTCGTTTACGCCGCGCCAGCGCATCGTGATGTGGCGTGAAATCAACCGCCTACGCCGCAGCGGTGATGACGACAAGCGCCTTAAGCAGTTAGAAAAAGACTTCCTCTATCTGGGGGACGCCACCTGTGCAGCTACCGGCCTGTGTGCTCGCCGCTGCCCGGTCGGCATTAACACCGGTGAGCTTATCCGCGATATCCGCACGCGTCGCAACATGCGTCATGAAAGGATCGCCCGCTGGACGGCAGACCACTTCACCACCATCACTGCCGGTGCGCGCCTGGCGCTGAATACCGTTGCAGGAACCGGCAGAGCCATTGGTGTCGAACGCATGGGCAAAGTGACTAAAGCGCTACACGTCGCAAGCTTTGGCCACATTCCGCTGCTCACTCCGGCATTCCCGCGCGGAGCCCGCTCACCGGTGGCGCCCGTGCTGTCTAACCGCGACCTTAAAGTGGTCTACGTTCCCAGCTGTGCATCAAGAACCATGGGCGCTTCCGCCAGCGATTCGGATCAGCGACCGCTCACTGAAGTGGTCGAAAAGCTGCTTACCAAAGCGGGCTTCAGCATCATTTATCCGGAAAATCTCGACAGCCTGTGCTGCGGTATGCCCTACAACAGTAAGGGGATCACCACCGTCGCCAAAGAGCGGCTGGCGGATATGGAAGAGGCCATCTGGAAAGCCAGCGAACAGGGCAAGTACCCAGTCCTGATCGATACCAGTCCGTGTGCTCTGCGTGCAGTTGAAGGCTTCACGAAACCCATGGCACTGTTTGAACCGGTCGGCTTCACGCACCATTATCTGGCGGATCGCCTGAAGTTCACGCCGGAGCATAACCCCATCATGCTGCACGTGACCTGTTCCAGCGTGAAAATGGGCCTTTCCGCGCCGATGAAGAGCCTGATGGATCGCTGCTGTACGCAGGTCATTATCCCTGACGGCATTCACTGCTGTGGCTTTGCGGGAGATAAAGGCATGAAGACGCCGGAACTGAACGCAAGCGCCCTGCGTCTGCTGAAGGATCAGGTTCCGCCTAACTGTACCGAAGGCGTATCTAACAGTCGTACATGTGAAATCGGCCTGACAGAGCACTCGGGTGTGCCCTATCGTTCTATCCTGTACGTAGTAGATCGCGTAACGCAGCCTCTGGAAGGCTAACTTACCGACAGTAAAAAAGCGCCTTCGGGCGCTTTTTTATTAGTGATAACAATATCGTCCCTCGAGATTACTTCACAATCTCAGCGGAAGTAATCACAATCGGCGCTACCGGCACGTCGCGGTGCTGACCGGACGTAGAAGTCGGCATGGTCATCATCTTGTCAACAACGTCCATTCCCTTAACGACCTTACCAAACACCGCGTAGCCAAAGTTATCGGAAGAATGGTCAAGATAGTCGTTATCCACAACGTTAATAAAGAACTGGCTAGTCGCACTGTCTACGACGTTCGTACGCGCCATCGCCAGAGTTCCCCTTACGTTTTTCAGGCCGTTTTCTGCCTCATTTTTAATAGGGGCTGAAGGCTTCTTCTGGTTCATATCCTCCGTAAAGCCGCCGCCCTGAGCCATAAAGCCGGGGATTACGCGATGGAAAATGGTACCGTTGTAGTAGCCGTCTTTTACGTAAGCCAAGAAGTTCTTGGTAGAGATCGGTGCCTTTTCTTTATCCAGCTCAACCTCTATCGTACCCAGCGTAGTAGTCAAAACAACGCGAGGATTGTTATCAGCCGCCTGTACTGCTGGCGCCAGAGCAATCAGCGAAAACACCGCAGCAAGTGTGATACAAATACGCTTTAACATAGAAAAACCTTTTATAAGTTAACGATAAACGCAGACCGCTTCGATTCTAGTAATTTTGTTACAGTGGAGCTACTACTTTTCTGCGCATTTTCTGAGCCGCGCACATAAAGAAAAAGCGCCCTAAGGCGCTTTTCCCTACTGCAACAAAAACTAGCGCTTGAACGTCACCGTTTCTGGCTTAGTCAGATTCAGCGTCGTCTGGCTCGGCACGGTCTCAGCGATCGTTCGGCCACAGCGAATTGAATAGCGAACGGGCACCTGTCGGCGTACAGCGTCGAAACCGCTTTCCGCAGGCAGGATAGCCAGATTTCCACTGTTGCCCACCGCGATACCGTAGTCCTGCAGGTTAAGCGTTTTGGCACTGTGGGTCGTAATCAGGTTAAGGCCGTCGTCAATCTGGCCGTAGCCCATCAGTTGACACACGTGTAACCCCATGTGCAGCACCTGCAGCATGTTGGCCGTTCCCAGCGGATACCAAGGATCGAAGACATCGTCGTGACCGAAGCAAACGTTAATACCTGCTTCCAGCATTTCTTTAACCCGAGTGACGCCGCGACGCTTAGGATAGGTATCAAAGCGCCCCTGTATGTGAAGAACTAAATCATTTGATACTAGGGATTAGATTGAAAAAGACGGGAATTCGCGGGATTTTTAAGGGGTTAGAAAAATTTGGCTATTTGATACCACTCCCCAGAAAGTGAGTGAAATTGCAAAACATTTGATACTACGCTCTGTTCATTCAAATCATATTTAAAGAACGTTTAAACGAAGTTTTAAATTACTGTGTCAAATCATTATAGAGTTCCATCTGTCGAAAATCTATACAGGCTGTAGCTTGCCAATGTTAAGGCATCTAAGCCACGCTTAGGGAATCACTGTGTAGCTATTTCTATCATGGCTATCCTGCCTTCCTTGGCCTAGTGGTTGTTAGGCTTTTGGATGTCGCCTGCTCCTCATTTGCGCGAGCACACACTTTATTCGTGGTGCTGGCTGTTGTTGCTTCCCTTTCTTGGTGGGTGCCAGTTATGTACTCCTGTATCATGTGAGCCTTGAGCGTATCAGGCTGTTGCAAAAGCAATAAGTTATTTTCATCAAGAAGATAGAGAATCGTCTCAACTCCTTTCCGGGTTAATACCATTGTTAGCTGATGCCGCTCTTCGTCAGTTAGGAATGAAAGTAACTCAGATAACCCATCACTAGAGATTGGTGTTTTTGGTGATTCCATTTCTCCATTCTTCAGCCATTCTAGACTTACCCCCTCACTTTCAGCGATGCGAGCTAACAAGTTATCGCGTGGTATTGGAGGTGATAGCTCATTCTTGTAATAACTATTCAATGTATTGATATTTATTCCCCAAGTCCTTGCGGCCGCGCTTCTAGACGGATGTCGTCTTACTAATTCTGAAATTCTGTCAATAACAGGTACTTTTCTCTGTGAGTGCAAAGTACTTCTAGGTTCTTTTCTCATGATAGGTTCTTTTCCATATAATCCATTGAAATAAATCACAAAATTACAAAAACACCAAAATAACGAAAAATACCTTGATTTGGTATTTTTCGTGCCGTAGTATTTATCCGTAGGGTTACTCCATCAGATACCCTAGCGGATAACTTTTTAGGATAGAGCAATCATGAAAAGAAATGAAGACATTAATACGGACTGGCACCCGGCAGACATTAAGGCAGCGCTCGAAAAGCGCGATCTTACTTTTCGTCAGCTATCCGTTCAGGCTGGGTATAGCAAAGATTCTCTCAAGAGCGTTTTGCGTACACCTTGCCGCCCTTACCAGCAAATCGTCGCCGATGCTCTGGGGGTTCAACCCGAGGTTATTTGGCCTAGTCGCTATCAGGCTAAAGGTTGCTTTAACAGGGGTGTGTGATGATGTTTGTTGTTGCTAAAGAGTTGGTTGGTGTGCCGGGTATGCCCGTAACGACTAAAGGTATTCGTCAAGCACTTGAACGTGCCGCGAATGGCTCTACCGCCCTTTGCCGCAAGCGTCAAGGCACTAAAGCCTTTGAATATCACATTGACGTTCTTCCCGCAGAGGCTCAAGCGTTTGTTCGCAGTCGTCATCTGCAAGCCCTTATGGCGACACCAACGGACGCCAGTCTTACCCCCGTCGCACCTAAAATCAAAAGCCGTGAAGAAGGTAAGATCACCCTTTACCGCAAATGTCCCGCACTGATGGAACAAAAGCTTGTTGAACTTACAGCGACGCAACGCGAAATCGCGGACGCTCGTATCGCGCTTGTGGTTGAGGTTCAACGCCTAGGTGCAGTCCCCGGTTACAGTTGTGCGAAGGCGATACGTGAAGTCGTTCGTCAGGCCAAGGCGGGAATACTCCCCCCTCATTTAACCCAAGCAGTAGAGCAAGCTAACGCTAAAAAAGGGGAGTCCCGCGCCCTGAGTGAAGTCACCCTCAAGCGTTGGGTCGCTGATTACAACAAGGCGACAACGCCCGCCGAGCGCTTGGTATTACTTGCTCCGAGCAAGCGCCAACCGGTGAAGCCCGAAGCCATTGCATGGCTGCCTGAATTTCTTTCTCACTACCGCCTCACGAACGGGGTTTTGATGACCGAGGCTTACGATGCGTTTAAAGCCGAATGGCGCACCCGCTATGCCGACCAGCCCGATATGATGGCGGCTATCCCGTCCTACAACACGATTTGCTACCAAATGAAAAAGCTTCCGGCTGTTATTAAGCAGCAAGGACGCGTAACGGGCAGTGAAGCCCGCCAGATTGAGAAGTTCGTCCGCCGCGACTGGAACTGCCTGCCGGTCAATTACGTTTGGATTGGTGACGGTCACGGCATGAAGATGAAGGTCGCGCACCCTGACCACGGCAACCCGTTTACGCCTGAGGTGACGTTCATCCTTGACGGTTGCTGTCGCTATATCGTGGGTTGGAGTCTGGCGCTTTCCGAGAGCGTGATTGCCGTTGCCGATGCCCTGCGCTATGGCATCAAAAAGGAAGGCAAGCCGTTTATCTACTACTCGGACAACGGCGGCGGCCAGACGAACAATACCTTTGACGCCGACCTGACCGGTATCTTGCCGCGCGTGGGTATTGACCATCGCACCGGTATTCCAGAGAACCCACAAGGGCGCGGCATCATTGAGCGGCTGAACCGCTCACTTGCGATGCGTATCTCCCGCCAGTTCGCCACCTATTACGGCCCCGGCGCCGACCGTAACACCGTGCGCAAGACGACGAAGGCGCTGGCCTCTGCCGTGAATGCACAACGTAAAGGTACGGCCTTAACACCAAAGCAGCAGCGCGCCCTACAGGGACTGCCGTCATGGGATGACCTTATCGCGGCAATTGAGGAGGGTATCAAATGGTACAACAACCGCCCGCATGAGTCGCTGCCCAAGCGCGACAACGGCGAGCATTTCACGCCGACACAGTTCCGTCGCTACAAACTGGAAGCCGAAAAAACAGCTATCGAATACCTGTCTGATGTCGAGCTGCGCGATATGTTCATGCCGCAGATTGAGCGCACCGTAAGTCGTTGTGAGGTTCGTCTGTTCAATAACCTGTATTACTCCGATGCACTCAACCATGAGCACGGTAACAAGGTCTTGGTCAGTTATGACATTCACGACGCGACCCGCGTCATCGTTCGTCGCATGGATGGCACCTACCTTTGTGACGCGATATGGGACGGCAACAAGGTTGCCGCCTTCCCGGTCACAGCGCAATACCACGCCCAGCAGCAGCGCATTAAAGGTATGCGCGCCCGTGGGGAAGAAAAAATCAGGCTGGCCGAGGCCGAGAATAATCTCACCTTGCCTGCGCAGGTCGATGAGCCTTGGCTCTCTAACGTGTATCGACCGATTGGCAACACTGTCGCTGTGGAGCAAGACATTGAAGAGCCTGTCGATATTGACGTTGATAGTGCATTCAGTGCCGGTATAGAACGCCTTTATCGGCAGCATTTGGAAGACCAGATTTAACCAGAGAGGTAATCATGAGTAATCAGGCCGATATTATTGAAACCACCCGCGCTGCCGTGATGGCGATAAGGGATAAAGAAGGTATCACCGCCGCCGCTATCGCGCGCGACAGTGAAGTCTCTACGGCTGCGCTATCTCAGTTCCTGCGTGGCACCTACACTGGCAACAATACCGATGTGGCCGTCAAGCTCGATAAGTGGTTGGACAGTCGCGCAGCCCGTCAGTCAGTCGTGGCTGCGGTTGTGGCACCTCGCTTTATCGAGACTGAAACTGTCTCAAACATTTGGCGGACGCTGGTTTATGCACAAGCTCAGCGCCGTATTGCCATCATCTACGGCAACCCCGGTGTGGGGAAATCAGCCGCCTTGCGCGAGTTTGCTGAGCGTAACCCCAACGCATGGCTCATCACGATTAAGCCGTCTACCGCGTCCTTGGTGGAGTGTTTGAGTGAGTTCGCTGACACGCTGGGCTTGTCCGATGCCCCGCGTCGGGCTGGGCCGCTGTGCCGTACTATTCGCCGCCGCATTGCTGGCACGAACGGCTTACTCATCGTGGACGAATCCGACCATCTGAATTACGACGTTTATGAAGAACTGCGCTTGCTTCAGGAAGAAACCGGTATCGGGTTGGCGCTGTGTGGCAACCACAAGGTGTATTCCAAGCTCACCGGAGGCAACTCCCGCAGCGTAGATTTCGCTCGACTGTTCTCCCGTATTGCCAAAAAGATAGTTATTGAAGGTGTGCTCGCAGGTGATGTGGACGCTATTGCCGATGCTTGGCAGCTTACCGGAGACAAAGAACGTCGCCTTATACGTCAGCTTGCTGCCAAATCTGGCGCACTGCGTACTGTATCAACCACACTTGACCTTGCCGCTATCATTGCACAAGGCACCGGTGAGGCATTATCTGAGCGGCATATTCGTGCTGCTGTCAAAGACCTTGAGGGGGTTTAACTGTGAAAGAAAAACAACTAATGACAATCACCATTCGAGTAGTGGCTACGCCAGAAGGTCTAGACCATACGTGCTGCATCGAAGGCTCACCCATAACCAGAGATGCTGCTCTGTTGTACCACAATGCCCTTGAAGCAGTTATTCCTGATGTTGGTTTGGCTACCGAAAAGGTAATAGCCAAAGCAATAAAAAATAGGGAGTACCACTAACCATGAACGCACAAAAGTTTAACCAACGCTGTCATGTCGGCACTGTGTTCGGTCTGCGTACTTTTACTGGCCTTCACTTTGTTCGTACTGTCGCACCTGCGCACGATATTGGCAATGGTCAAGCGATGGTTGAGATTAACCGTAACCCATGGTTTGTTCCGATTAAGGCGTTACACTCCGTCGCGCCTGAATCACTCAGAGAACCGTTATCTTTTGGGTTGATGTCTTCTCATGATAGGTGCGTGCCACTTTATTGCTCGGAATAAATTTAAACTTGATTTAACCGTTATTTAAACACGACTTTAATTTTATTTGGCGTAAACCCGCCGGGGCGCGGCTACGCCAAAAACAGAGGAAATGACAATGAAAGCTGAAAATACCAACGCACTAGGTAATCAACAAATAGAGTCAACAAACTGGTTCTTCCTGCGGGAGGGATATAGCGACGCTATTGAGTTACCCGTCCCCCTGTCTTGTTCAATTAGAGAAGCAATAGCTAGCGCTGTCACCATTCATCAACCGGAGCATGACGAGCTTTGCTATGTGGGTAAACTGACAACCGGCCATAGTTATAGCGGCTTAATTGACGCCGATAATATCATCACAAGCATTCGCGAGGATTTATCTTGTTTCTTGGCTACGGGTTCCGCTCAGGATGAGTGCGATCTTCGAATGAGCCAGTTGGCTCAATTGGAGGAATTGCTTGCTGATTGGTTGGATGAGCGTTGTCCAATAAAAGGCTTGATGTTTAAGG
This sequence comes from Leminorella richardii, assembly GCF_900478135.1. Classification (NCBI taxonomy): domain Bacteria; kingdom Pseudomonadati; phylum Pseudomonadota; class Gammaproteobacteria; order Enterobacterales; family Budviciaceae; genus Leminorella; species Leminorella richardii. Next base: position 326,464 of record NZ_LS483470.1, on the reverse strand, counting down.
AGGAGGTGAGCTTTAAGGTTATTACCCCCGACACTTGCAATGCCATATTCGTTGAGGTCATCCCACTATGAAAGCGACCTTAAAACCTTGTCCGTTCTGTGGCAGTCACGACACTGGGGCATTTGCTCAATATGAATATGACTGCCCCGAACGGTCTGCTATCGCTCGCTGTTTTTCATGCGATGCACAATCAGCTCAGATGGTGGGGAAGAGCAAGATAGAAATGGCTATTGCGGCATGGAATCGCCGCGCCGGTATTGATACCCCCTCAATGGAAACGCATATCGCTCCCCTAGTTTCCTTGCTTGTGGGCGAGTTAACCCGCGCGAGTATCGCTCATCCCAAGTGGCCGACTGATGCCGTACATGCCTCGGCCATCCTCAACGAGGAAGCCGGAGAGCTGACGCAGGCCGCTATCGACTTTCATTTCTATGTCGATGACCGAGAGCGTATGCGCGAAGAGGCTATTCAGGTCGGTGCGATGGCGTTGCGTTTTCTGATGAACCTTGACGGGTACAAGCCCGAAGGTGGTGCGGTATGAAATATTCACTAGGCGCAAAGCTGTTTATCGCGGTGTGGGTTCTGGCCTTTGTGGTGAGTGTGGTCTGGTTGGGGGTGCTGATTTATGAATAAGCCTCAACTGATCCGTCTTATCCATGTGGCAAAAACTCAACTCGGTATGGATGATGAGACTTACCGTGCAAAGCTCGACGCGCTGACCGGTAAAACCTCCTGCTCTCAGATGAGTCTCGACCAGTTAAACGCCGTTTATCAGTCGTTTAAAGATGCCGGATTTAAACGCCAGTTTAAAAAGAAAGGCGGTGCGCGCGTCACGCCTAATGCAAAAGGTCAGAGCAAAGCGCCGGAAATCCCTAAAATCCGCGCTATCTGGTGCGTGATGGCTGAGCAGGGTTTCGTGAAAAGCGCCTCGGAAACCTCGTTAAACGGTTTCGTTAAGCGCATGACGGCGAGCCTGAACAATGGCGCAGGCGTAGCGGAGGTCGGCTGGCTGAACAGTCGCCTTGCCTGTCAGGTGCTTGAGACTCTCAAGGGGTGGCATCTAAGGGAAATGAAGAAGGCGTTAAAGGCGCGTCGTATTCATTTACCTCGGGACAGGTCAGGCAGAACGCTGGAGTCTTACGACCCGGTATCCTCGCTGTATGTGCGCATCATCCAGCATGATAACTACCTCGCGCGGCATCACGCGTCAGGGAGTCATATGCTCGACACCTATTGTCCATTTTGCGGTTACCGGTCTGAAGTGCCTGCGCCGACGGATTGCTCGGAAAAGTGGGACTCGCTTGCCATGTGTCCCGCTTGTGCAAAGCAGGTCTTTCGCGTCATCACCAGCAATCGGATTTTTTACGGCAAAGGAGGTGTTAGGTTATGAAAATCGCTCGCTGCCCGGTCTGTCATTCAGACCTGCACCTTGATGCGCTGATGGAAGATGATGCCGGTCGTGAGCTTCTGGCGCTCATTCTTCCGCTGCCGGGAAGTTGCGCTCGTCACCTGATAGCGTACATCGGGCTTTTTCGGCCTGAAAAGTCCAACCTGAGCAATGCCCGCGCCCTGAAACTGGCGCGGGAAGTCCTTGACCTGTACCCTCCGGGGCGTGTTCTGGCGCACGCCTTAAGCGAGACGGTTGAGCGCCTGCGCGCCAAGCGTAACGCCGGTGATAAAAAGCCGCTCACCAATCATGCTTATCTGGCGACAGTCTATTCGACGTCTAAAGAGTTGTTTGCCAAAACCAGTACGGTTGACGCACGGGAGCGGCAGCAAGGCGAGAAGCCCTCGCCCGGCCGCGATTCGGAAGATGCCTACTTCGAGAACTTTCAGCGCATGGGGATAGACCTGAACAAAGTTCACGGAGGCCCGGAGTGGCTGGCTAAAAAAGAGAGGGAAAAGGAGAAGCGTGATGAATGATAACCTTGACCTGTTTACCACTGAGCATAGCGAGCTGACTCAGCTCCTCGACCGACTAGATACCATCCCACCGGAAGAAATCAGGGATAAGTGGCCTCGGTTTCTGGTCGATTTGGTGGACGTTCTGGCGCACGAACTGGCGCGCTTGGATGTCTCTGAGGCTCAGCTTGTCGCGATGAAGCTCGCTATCTGCATTTCCAACTACTTTGGCGGTCGTGCGGTTTACCTGCCAACGGGGGAGGTGCTTCGGGCGGCTCTGCGGGATTATGAGATTTACGCGGATTGGGAGGGGGACATCGACAAACTGATTGAGAAATACGGGCTTACACAGTCACATATCTACGACATCCTGCGAAGGCAGCGACAGTTGCACCGCCGTCGCTATCAACCGGATATGCTTGATGCCTTGGAGTGAATGAAAAAGCGGTAGTGATGACTGCCGCTTTTTTGATACATTGAGCATTCTTTGCCCCGCCATCATGCGGGGTTTTTGTTAGAACCACCCCAAACCCACTACCACCCCGCGCCCGATTACCCTAAACCCATTATCAATTATTGGGAATTGGGGCGATGTCCACGTATCACACTGACTCTGCATTTGTTCGCGCTATCAACTACCTATTGGGGGTTGAGGGCGGTTATGTTAACGACCCTGTTGACCGGGGCGGCGAAACCAAGTTCGGTATCAGTAAGCGGGCCTATCCGCATCTGAATATCGCGACACTGACCCGCGAGCAGGCCGCCGAGATTTACTATACCGACTATTGGCTTAAAGCCCGCTGCAATAAGCTCCCTTTCCCCATTGCGCTGATGCTCTTTGACGCGGCCGTCAATCACGGTCTTAAAGCGGCCGTTCAGCAACTACAGCGTGCGGTACGCGTCTCTGATGACGGCATTATTGGCACAAAAACCCTCGAAGCTGTGCGCGTGACGAACTCCATGCAGCTCATGATGCGTCTGACTGTCGAGCGTAGTCGCTCGTACGCCAAAATCATTGCCGGTAATCCCAACCAGAAGCGTTTTCTCGATGGCTGGTTTAACCGTCTCATTGCGCTGGTGAATGAAGTATGTCTCGATTTTTAGTGCCTGACGCCATCCCTGAGCGGATTTTAAAGCGCGCTATCCCTGAGTTGCGTAATCCGCGCTATGCCCGCGCCTACCGTGATGGGTACGACAAGCGCCTGAGCGCTGAGCTTGCGGGTCACCCTAGTGACCGAGTGCCGCTCTACAGCCATAACGCCACCTATCAGTCACTGTTTGCGCGGGGCTGGTTAAGTGTTGACGCCCACACTATCCGCCTGCACTGCGATATCGCCAAGGGGGCGTCATGTTTGCCTCATTAAAGCAGCTTATCTCCGCCCCTTCGGGGCGTTTATCACTGTCCGACACGACGCTTGCTGGGGCGTTTGTCGCCTCGACGGCGGTGCTGTTCTGGTACGCGTATCTGGGGCGCATGGATGAGTGGCTTTTTATTGGCTACCTCGGTGCATGGGTAGCCCAGAATCAAGCCTCCAAACAGGCGTCTATCAAGCGCGCGCGCGAGGTGCCTGACCATGATTAACTTTTTGCGCGCCTATGGTTGGGCGCTGTTTTTGGGAATATCGGCGGTCGTATTCGGTTACGGTCTCGGTGCAACCGTGACCGAGGGGCGCTTGGGGCGCAAGGTCACTCAAGCCGAAAAGAACCTTGTCACGGCTTCTCTGGCTTTTAGTGAAGCCCGTCGCCTCGCCGCTGAGAAGTACAGCGACGACCTGAAAGCTGAACAGCAGCGCTATCGAGAGCTGAGCGACTTTTCCGAGCAGCTTCTCGACGAGTATCACCAGACGTCCGACGAGCTGGACGCCCTCAAACAACAACACGAACGGAGTGTTTCCTATGCGGTTACTCACGATGGTCAGGCTTTTACCGGCCTTGGCCCTGATGGGCTGCGCCTCTACCGTGCCGCCCTCGGATATTCAGCCAAAGAGGGCGGAAAGATATTGCCCTCAGATACCGGGGGCACTGTTGCGAGTTCCACCGAAACCCGCGCCGCCGACGTCGGGAGAGCCGAAGGCGCTACTCACTCACGCGACGGCGTACGGAACGTGGGCGCAGAAGCTGGAGCAGCAATTGATGCTTATCGACCAATGGAACCGGAAGCAAGGGGAGCGCCGTGAGTGACGTTATCGACCGGGGTAGTGCGCGCGAAATCTTTATTCGGGAGCTGGCTATCGCCCGTCACCAAAACCGCCCTAAGCCCGCTACCAGTGATGGGGTCTGTGTGGATTGTGACCAGCCTATTGAGGTGGCTCGCTTGAAGGCCAATCCCTGCGCCGAGCGTTGCATCGACTGCCAACTTTTATATGAACGCCGGAGGCGTCACTACCGTGTTTGATTTTATTGCGACCCATTGGTCGATGGTTTGGTCTATTGGCTCGGCCATTGTGATTTGCGCGTTAACCGTCATGGCTCGCACCTATGCCAAGCGTGACGACGTTGAGCTGTTGAAAACGCGCATGAATGCGTTAGAGAAGTCGCTGTCATCGCTGCCGAACCAGAAGGAGCTGCACGCGCTGCAACTGGACATGGCGAACTTGCGCGGCGACCTAAAGGCGGCGCTGCCTGAGCTTCGCAATCTGCGCAATCTGAGTGACCTGTTACTGCAAAACGAACTGAAGGAAAAGAAATAATGGGGCTTAAACACCTGTTGGACGAAGACCGTCGCTTAGTGCTGCTGCGCTCTATCAGCGACTGCGGTGGTAAGGCGAACGAGTCTATTCTGCAAACCTGCCTTGACTCCTACGGCCATTACGTGAGCCGGGATGAAGTCCGCCGTCATCTGAGCTGGCTGGATGAAAACCGTTTGGTCTCTCTGTCTGACGTCGGCGGCTGCATGGTCGCCAGTCTGACCCGTCGCGGCACGGACGTCGGTGAAGGTCGCGTTCGCGTACCCGGCGTCAAGCGTCCGAGGTTTGGTGATGAGTGATAAGCGCACGCGCGGCCGCCCGTCAAAAATCGACCTGCTGCCGGATGTTATCCGTGATGAGCTTCATCGCCTGCTGCGCGATAAGCGCAACACACAGGAAGATATCCGCGACGCCGTCAATGAGTTGATAGACGCCCACGGCCTGAGCGATGAGCACAAGCTTAGTCGCACCGGCCTGAACCGCTACGCCTCTCGCATGGAAGAGATTGGCGAGCGTATTCGTCAGGCGCGAGAGGTGTCTGAGATGTGGGTTGCAAAACTCGGCGATGCCCCGACGTCGGATGTCGGCAAAATGGTACAGGAGCTGGTCAGGACGCTGGCGTATGACACCACCTTAAAACTCAGTGAGGGAAGAGAAACCGTCAGTCCAAAAGAGCTTAATCAACTGGCGTTGTTTTCCCAGCGCATTGAGCAGGCTGCGATGGTGAGCCACAAACGCGAGAAGGAGATCCGCGCGGCGTTCGCTGCACAGGCGGCTGAGGTGGTCAATCGCGCGGTGAAATCTGCCGGGATATCGAAAGAGACGGCAGCGGAAATTAAACGCGAAATTATGGGGCTATCGTAATGTCAACGCTCAACGCTCAACTGCTGTCAACGACGTCTGCCTCCGTTAACGCGGTGCTCGGCAACACCTTCCAAAAAAACGATTTACTGTTGGGCTACCAGAAGCGCTGGATAGCTGACGCCTCAGTGTTGAAGGTCGCAGAGAAATCCCGCCGCACCGGCCTTACGTGGGCTGAGGCTGCTGATGCGGCGCTGAATGCATCGCTGGCTCGCGATGCGAGCGGCTGCAATACGTTTTACGTCGGCTCCAATAAAGACATGGCTCGCGAATTTATTGACGCCGTTGCCATGTGGGCCAAGGCTTATGATCGCGCGGCGAGCGAGGTCGTTGAGGAAGCTCTTGAAACCGTCATTGACAACGAAAGACAGGATATTCTCACCTTTGTCGTTTACTTCTCTTCTGGGTTTAAGGTGCAGGCGCTGTCCTCTAATCCGAAGAACCTGCGAGGAATGCAGGGTAACGTCGTTATTGATGAGGCCGCATTCCATGAGCAGCTTGGCGAGCTGATGAAAGCGGCTATGGCACTCACCATGTGGGGCGCGAAAATCCGCATTATCAGTACGCATAATGGGAATGAAAACCTGTTCAATACCCTGATCCAAGATATTCGTGCCGGTCGCCGAAAGGGAACGGTTCACACCATCACACTCGACGACGCGTGTGCTGAGGGGCTTTATCAGCGTATTTGTCAGGTGACGCGTCAGGCGTGGTCACCTGCTGCTGAGGTTGAATGGAAGGCTGACCTGCTGGGCGGCACCGAGACCGAGGACGATGCGCTTGAGGAGTATTACTGCGTGCCGAAACACGGTAGCGGTGCGTATATTCCTCGGGTATTGCTTGACCGGGCAACGAGTCTTGACTGCACAGTGGTGCGTTGGAAGATGCCCAAAGGCTATATGGATTGGACAGAAGAGGAGCGTTTTAATACGGCTCTGACCTTCTGTCGCGAGAAATTGCTTCCCTTGCTCGATAACCTTGAACAGGATACCCGCCACGCCTATGGGCAGGACTTTGCCCGCTCGGCTGACCTGTCTGTGATAGCTATTGGCAGTATTGAGCAAAACACCTGCCGCCGCATTCCCGTCACGGTAGAGCTTCACGATGTCCCTTACAATCAGCAGCGAGAAATTGCTTTTTTCATTATCGACCGCCTGCCGCGCCTCGTCGGTGTCGCTGTTGATAAAACCGGTAACGGCGGTTATCTCGGTGAGGCATTACTGCTGCGTTACGGTGACCAAATGGTGGACGCCATCCATATCACCGACCTGTTTTATCGCGAGTGGTCGCCTAAGTACAAAGCATTGTATGAGGCGGGTTACATCGATATCCCCCGCGATGAAGATATCATCGCTGACCAGCGCCAAATTCAGAACATCCGGGGTATCCCCAAAATCGATAAATCCCGCCGTAAGGGGGGCGACGGCAAGCAGCGGCACGGTGATAGTGCCGGGGCTTACCTGATGTTTACTCGCGCCTCATACATGGAGGGGTTTGAGACCGAAGGGTATATCCCACTCCCGCCAAAATCTGCCCCCCTGTCTGCGGCGGCCGATGAGTATGACGATGATGAGTTCGACACAATGAGAGGTTGCTGGTAATGGAATTTTTGACCCGTATTCTGGACGCCTCTGGGCGTCCCTTTGTTTTGTCCGATGACCAGCAGACCGGCACCGCTAAGGTCGGCTTTCTGCGTCAGCATTACAGTACTCATCCCTCCATGAGTTTGACGCCAGCCCGAGCGGCGGCGTTACTCAAAGCAGCGGAAGATGGCGACCTGATGGCGCAGTGTGAGTTGGCTGAGGATATGGAGGAGAAAGACCTGCACCTAGCCGCCGAATTGGGTAAGCGTCGCCGGGCGGTGCAGTCTCTGCCGTGGAAAATCACCCCGCCTCGCAATCCGACCAAAGAAGAGCAGTACGATGCCGACATGGTGACAGAGATTTTGACTGATGCGACGTGGTTTAATGACTGCCTGTTTGATGCCACTGACGCCGTTCTGAAGGGGTTTAGCTGTCAAGAAATTGAGTGGGAACAGGTTGACGGTTTAACTATCCCTAAAACGATTGAGTTTCGTGACGCCGCGTGGTTTCAGACTCATCCGCAAGACCGTAACCAGTTGCGATTGCGCGACGGCAGTCATGAGGGGCAGGAACTGTGGCCCTTTGGTTGGGTGGTTCACGTCGCTAAATCCAAGTCGGGCTATCTGGCTCGTATGGGATTGGTGCGCTCTCTGGTGTGGGCGTTCATTTTTAAAAACTACAGCGTGCGCGACCTTGCCGAGTTTCTTGAGATTTACGGGATGCCCATCCGATTGGGGAAATACCCGGCGGGCAGTACCGAAAAAGAGAAGCAAAGCCTGCTAAGAGCGGTGATGAGCGTCGGCCATAACGCTGGGGGGATCTTCCCGCGCGGCATGGATATCGAACTCAAGAACGCGATAGAGGGGTCAAGCGACCCGTATATGGCGTTTGTCACCTATTGGGATTTGTGTATTTCCAAGGTGATTTTAGGCGGCACCCTGACCAGTCAAGCTGATGGCGCGACCAGTACAAACGCCCTTGGTAACGTGCATGAGCGCATGGCGGACAACATCTGCGACAGCGACGCACTGCAACTGGCACCGACCATCACGCGCGATATTGTTCACCCTATCGTCGCGCTCAATGGTCGGTCATTTTCAAGCCTGCGCCGTCTGTGTCGGTTTGAGTTCGACCTGTCTGCGCCGGAAGACCTGACCGCCTACTCGACAGCACTGCCCTTGTTGGCCGGTATCGGGATGAAAATCCCGGTGCAGTGGGCGCATGAGAAGCTGCAAATCCCGATGGCAGACGACAGCGACGAGGTGTTAAAACCCGCACCACAGCCAGAAGCGCCTGCGTTCCTATCGGCTGTACCTCGCGGTTATACGGCGCTTGCCGCTGCCCCCTCAGTGTCTGCGCCGGACGCGCAAAAAGCGATTGCTGCTATGCCGGGCGCTGTATCCGGTGATGAGTGGCAGGCAGTCACTGACCCTATTCTTGTGCCTATCATCGCGGCCGTGCAATCTGGCGGCATGGAAGCGGCTAAGCTCCGCGCTGCTGAGCTTTACGCTGAACTGGATGATGAGCAGCTTACTGACATGCTGTCACGTGCGATGTGGATTGCTGAAACATGGGGGGCGCTTAAATGCCAATGCCGGTTGATTTGGGCTATGCCATGAAGCTTGAGCCTAAGCTTGCCGTTGATTACTTTCGCTCTAAGGGCTACGAAATTACATGGAATTGGCAAGAAGCGCTACAGAGCACCCACGCCCGCGCATTTACGGTGGCGAAGGCTGCCCGGCTTGATGTGCTCGACACCATTCGGAGTGAGGTTGACCGGGCGCTCTCTGAGGGTATCACTGAGCGTGAGTTTATCAACACGCTCACGCCGCGTTTGCAGGCGGCTGGATGGTACGGCAAGCAGGTCGTCGTTGATAGTGCGGGCGGTGCTGAAGTCGTCCAACTCGGCAGCCCTCAGCGTCTGAGTACCATTTATCGCACCAACCTCGCAACCAGCTATCAGGCAGGTCGCTATCAGCAACAACTTGCCAGCACGGAAACGCATCCCTACTGGCAATATATCGCCATTCTCGACAGTAATACGCGTGACTCGCATCGGGCACTGCATGGGCGCGTATTCCACTACACAGACCTTATTTGGCAAACCATGTACCCGCCTAACGATTGGGGCTGTCGCTGTCGCGTTCGCGCGCTGACGGCGGCACAAGTCAAACAGATGGGCTTAAAGGTCGAGTCCAGTGTTGGGCGACTCGATACAGGGATGGCCGAGGCCGGTGTTGATAAACGCACGGGTGAGGTGTACGAGCAGCCTGTGACGACCTTTACGGACGGCAAACGGCGTATGCGCACTGGCGTCGGTTGGTCGGGGAATGCGGGCAGTGCGGCAATGGGGACGGACGTCAATATTGCGAAAAAGCTGGTCTCATTGCAAAACCGACAGTTACGCCAGCAGGTCATCCAGTCGCTGAATAACGCCCCTGCACGGCAGGCTGCTTTTGAGCAATGGATTGGGACGGTACTGACCCAGCGCCGTCCCGGCAACGGTATTCAGCCGCTGGGCTTTATGAGTGATGATATTGCCGATGCGGTCGAAAAACGCACCGGCCAACCGGCTGCGCGTCTTCTGGCGGTCAGTGAAAAGAACGTTATTCATGCGGATTCGCTCAAGCACCAGACGAAAGGGGTTGCACTGACGTTAGCCGAGTATCAGTCGTTACCCAAATCCCTTAACACCCCTCGCGCGGTGCTGTGGGACAACCAAAATCACAACCTGTTGTATGTTATCGACAGTGGTAAGGAGATGGCGAAGATTGTCGTCAACTCCCCCTATGGGGTACGCAAACAGCCTGATGCGCTGGATGTGGTGATTAACGCCTATAAAGTGTCACTTTTCGAGCTTCAGAAGGGGATCGAAGGGGGGAACTATTCTGTTATCAAAGGTGGGCTTTAACCAACAACGCCCCGCAGTGCGGGGCGTTGGACGGTGGTGGGGGTCGAACCCACATAAACGTGTGACGCGATAGCGTTTACGCCGAATTACCATTATCCGTACACCGTTTAGCTATCCTAGCACAGGGCTTAATGAATGCAAATTGATTATAAATTCGACAGTGCGCCGCTTGATGAGGCCGTCAAGCGTCTGGTTGCGCTGGGGCAGGATATGACGCCCATCACGCGCGCCATCTCGGCGGTGCTTGCTAGTGAGTCAGAAAATGCCTTTGACCGTGAAAAAGACCCCGCCACGGGTCAGTCATGGCCTGCGCTGACGGATAAATACCGCGAGCGGCTTGAGAAGTTGGGTAAAAACGGCAAAATGTTGCAGCGCTCTATGGGTGGGCTTGCCATGTCGCTGACGCCCGACTTTGACGCTGTTAGCGCCACGATTGGGACAAACAAAGTCTACGGTGCGTTGATGCAATCCGGCGGCACGTCGGGGATGCCCCCCGGCCCGTCGGCGGTTCTGGCTCGGCCTTATATGGGGTTGTCGCCGGAAGGTGTCACGCAGATTGTCGATATCATCAATGAAACGCTCTCTAAGGCATCGAACGGCTAAACCTGACATAAGCCTTGTCTAAAAATAGTTAAACGCGCCTTGAAGGTTTTAAACGGGGTTTAAACGGGGTATTGTATTCCGTGCCTGACCTTCGGCGCATTTTCTCCCCTTTCATCGTGTGAACCACCCCAAACCCAATCACTTGTCATCCTCCGCCATCATGGCGGTATGAAACGAAAAAACGCTCAACATATCGGCTTTGCCGTCCTCACTGCGACACTACAGTCCTCTTCCGATGGCTGGTATCAACTGCTGCCTGCCGGTGAGTTTCGTGCCCGAGACGGTCGGCCGACAGATGTCGAGCGCGGCTGTTGGTATATCGACGCCGATGTTGCTGCCCGTTTTATTGCCTCGACGGTGGATATCGGTCAGCCGGTATTGTGTGACTACAACCATGCCACGTTGCGCGAACAAGACCCAACGATAGCTCCGCCGTCAGAAGAAACCCAATGGCGCGCCGAGGCGGCGGGCTGGTTGACTGACCCGGCGACTCAAATGCAGTGGCGTGAAGGGTTGGGTCTGTTTGTTCGCCCTACGTGGACGGATGACGCCAGCGCCGCTATCGATGCCAAAAAGTGGGCGTTCCTGTCTGCGGTTTTCCCTTACGACACCGTCACCGGTGAACCGCTTTTCCTGCGCATGTTCGCGCTGACCAACGACCCCGGATTAACCGGAATGCAATCCCTTGCCGCGCTGGCGGCAGCTTCGCTTATTGACTCACCCCTTAAACCAACACAGGACACTGCTGTCATGAATGATTTGTTACGACTCATTCTCGTCGCGTTGGGCATCATCGCCACCGACGACCAAACCGAGTACACCGAGGAGCAGCTCAAAGAGCTGGTTGCCACCGCGACGGAAAAAATCACCGCACTGAAGACAGCCTCTGAAACGGCGGTCGAGGTCGCGGAGGTTGTTGAGTCGCAGCCCACCCCTGAGGCGGTCGCTGAGACGGTCGAGCAGGCCGTTGACGATAACGCCGACGCTATTCAAGAGGCCGAGCAGATTATTGCCGAGGCCGAGCTGCACGGTGTCGACCTATCTGTTGCCGTACCGGTCACTGCCTATATGCGCCTGCAAAAGAAACTGACGACGGCCCAGCTAGGTAATGCTTCGCTTAGCGCCTCGCAAATCATCGCCAAGGCACAAGCCAGCGGTGCCATTGTTGCCTCTGAAGTGCCGTATTTCACGGCGCTGGCAAGACAGCACGGTGTAGCTGCCCTTAATGCTCAACTCGTTGGGCGTAAACCATTGGCCGCACTCAGCGCACGCCAGACAAAAGGGTTAGTCACCCCGCCGAAATCGACCGTCAGTATCGCGTCCCTGTCTGCTCAGGAAAGGGCGGTATGTGCGGCAACGGGCATTTCTGAGGCTAAATACCTCGCCACCAAAAAAGCACAAATGAAGGGTTAATCACGCTATGAAAATTTCACAAGCCGCGTTGGCGGCACTCTATACCGCCGTCAATACGGCATTTAACACCGGGCGCGGTAACTACACCCCGCTTCATGAGCGTATCGCGACTCTCGTTTCATCGACGTCCGGCTCCGAAAATTACGCTTGGTTGGGGGAGTTTACTCGCCTAAAGGAGTGGGTGGGTGAGCGTGATGTTAAAGAGATGTCCATCAGCGACTACACGGTGAAAAACGTCAAGTACGAAGCCACCGAGGGGATCCTCGCTGAGTATATCGAAGACGACACCTACGGCGTGTTGATGCCGAAGTTTGAAGACATGGGATATGCGGCGGCCTCGCACCCTGATGAGCTGGTCTTCCAACTGCTGGCAAACGGCTTTACACAACCGTGTTACGACAAGCAGAACTTCTTTGATACCGACCATCCCGTCGGCGAGAAGATGGTCTCCAACATGCAGGCGGGGGAAGGCTCTGCATGGTATCTGCTAGACACCTCGCGTCCGTTAAAGCCGCTGCTGTTTCAAAAGCGACGCGACTATCGCCTTCAGGCCAAAACCGATCCGGCTAGCTCCGACAAAGTCTTCATGACTGACAACTTCCTCTACGGTGTTGATGCTCGCGTCGCTGCCGGTTATGGCTTCTGGCAGCAGGCGTTTGCCTCCAAAGCTGAGCTTAACGAGGACAACCTCAACGCCGCTATTACCGCCATGATGCTGTTGGAGTCTTCTCAAGGCCGCCCGCTAGGGATTGTGCCTAACCTGCTGGTTGTTGGCCCACAAAACCGTGCTGCTGCCAAGCGTGTGGTTGAGGCGGAGAACAAGGCGGGAGGTGAAAGCAACATCAACTACAAGGCCGTCGAAATCGTCGTCGTTCCGTGGCTGCGTTAACGCGCGTTTAAACCCGGTTTAAACGGGGTTTGCGCCCCGTTTATCACGCACTTAAAGGACTCGAAATGCTATGCAAAACGATATTGAACATGCTGAGGCGGTTGAGGTGGTGGGCGTGTTGGTGGTCAACACGGCTCACGACGGCTATTGCCGCGCGGGTTTCCGCCTTAATCGCGGTGAAAACACGCTACCACCGGTTACCGCGCAACAGTGGGCATTGCTGGAGGGCGATCCGCGCCTGCACGTGTCAGTCATCGCCGATGATATTCCGCCCGCGCCTTCCGGTGAGGAGGGTTCGGCGTCGGGGTTCGTGGTTGATAACGTCTTACCATCCAGCCAGTTAACCGCGATGCGCGATGACGTTCTGTCAGAGGTGGCGGAGAGCGGCGGCGAGGATGTTGTGAGTACCCCTATCCCTGAAAACCTTGAGCCGGTCGGCGAGCAAGTCCCACCGCCTGTGGATGAGCGCCTGCTTGCGGCGGTCATGGCCTGCAAGATTGAGCCGCGCGAGAAGTGGTTTACCAAAACCGGCACGCCGCTTCTGAAGCAATGGCGCGAGTTCGTGCGTGCTGACTTGAGCGCGGATGACATCAAGGCCGCCTTAGATGTGCATGGGGTGAAGTAATGGCTTACGCGACCGTTGCTGATATGTATGTCCGTTACCAGCGCGCCGTATTGCATGATTTGGCCGACAAGAAAATTGACTATGACGACACGGGGGAGCCGCTGCAAACCGTTGAACAAGTCATTGAGGCGGCGCTCACCGATGCTTCAGTTGCGATTGATGGTTATATCGATGGTCGGGCAACACTTCCTTTAAAAACCATTCCTGCCGCGTTGGTGCGTCATTGCTGTGTGTTAGCGCGGTATGCCATGGAGGAAGGTGCGGCGACAGAAAAGGCGGAGAAGGAGTACGAAGCAACACTTTCCTATCTCAACAAGGTTGCTACGGGTGATATCAGTTTAGGTCTGACCAAAGAGGAGGCACGACCAGAGGCGGGCGATGCGGTCGTCTTTGAGTCGGCAGGCTCGGTCTGGACGCGTAAAGGTTCAAAGGGGTTTATCTGATGGATATCGTTGTTCCGCGCACTGCCGCCATTCAAGCCGAATTGATAGCGCTCGTCAAAAAGGCGTTTGGCAAGACCCTTAAAAAAGTTGAGGGTCTTCCTGGAGCGTGGACGGAGACGACCGTCAGGCGAATTGTGATGGCCTCGCCCGCCGTTTACGTGGCGTGGATAGGCAGTCGCCCAAGTTCCCGCCCCGATACCGTTATCAGCTCATGGGCGCTGTTTTCCGTGGCCGGTGCGCTTTCGGCGCAGCCACGCGACCCGATTGCCGCACATGACATTAACGACCGTTTGATTGGGTTGTTGAATAACCGTCGCCTTGAGTCTGCCTGCATGGGGGCGGTGTTCACCCAAGCCGCCAACCTCTACACCGACACCAGTGCCAAAACGGGCATTGTGGTCTGCGGACTCTATTTTGATATCCCTCACGTCCAGCCGGTCAGTGTGGATGAGGGTGATATCGGCAACTTTGATACCTACTTCCACCAATGGGCGGAGCCTGACGGCACACCGGAGCAGGAATCGCTTAATACAGGGCTTTATGACCAATGAACGAACTGCATATCAAACCCGTTTCAGGGCGCGTCGTGCGTGACCCTGAAACCAATGAACCGCTGAAAGCCGAGGGGGAGCGCAAGCCCAATCTCGGTTACTGGCAGCGCCGCTTACGTGACGGTGACGTGGTGTTGGTTGATAGCGACGCCAACCCGGCACCCGCAAAAACACAAAAGGGAGTCAAGTCATGAGCATCGCTTATGAGACTATCGACAATACGGTACGTGTTCCGCTGGCGTATATCGAATTCGATAACAGCGGCGCGGTAAAGGGGACGCCTGTGCTGCAATACCGTACGCTGATGTTGGGCTTGCGCCTGTCATCTGGCCGCGTATCAGCCGGGGAGCCTATGCGTATCACGCGCTCTGATGCAGCAACGGATGCCTTCGGGCAGGGTTCGCAGTTGGCAACCATGGCTCGTGCGTTCATCAACGCCAATCCGACCGCTGACCTGTGGTGTCTGGCCGTGGATGATGATGAAGACGGCACCCGTGCCACCGGCACGATTGTCTTGACGGGTCCCTGCACGACCGCTGGTCAAATCACGCTGATGATTGCCGGAGTAAAAGCCTACGTCAACGCCAAGGTGGGTGACACGGCCGCTGCGCTGGCACAGAAAATCGCGAAAGCCGTCAATGATGATGCCTCGCTGCCCGTAACGGCTGGGGTGGCTGATGCGAAAGTGACCTTTACAGCTAAATGGTCGGGGCTGACCGGTAACGATATTGACCTGCGCATTAACTACTACACCGGTGAAATGCTCCCCGAAGGCGTGGGCTGCACCATCACCCCTATGTCGGGCGGTGTAGGCAATCCAGATTTGGGGTCGACTATTGCCGCCTTTGGTGAAACGTGGTGGCAGTTTGTGGTTAACCCGTTCACCGATACGGCCAACCTTGACCTGCTGTCTGCCGAGTTCGTCAGCCGCTGGGGCGGGATGCGTCAAATCGACAGCACCTGTTTTATGGCCTATCGCGGCACTTACGCACAAACATCGGCCTTTGGTACGGCGCGCAACGATTACCTGTTTTGCACGATGGGCACCAACCATACCCCCGAACCGGCGTACATCTGGGCGTCAGTGCTGGCGGCGGTGTCGGTGAAGTCGCTCGCCATTGACCCGGCGCGACCACTACAAACGCTGACCTTGACCGGCTTAAAACCTCCATCCGTCTCAGACCGCTGGACGTGGCAGGAGCGTAACCTGCATCTGTATGACGGCGTTAGCGTCTATAGCGTAGATGCGGGCGGGTATGTCCAGATTGACCGCTGTATCACCATGTACCGCGTCAACAAGTACGGCAGTCCTGACCCAAGCTATCTGGATGTGGAGACCATTGCGACCCTGTCATACATCCGCTACGCCATCCGTACCCGCATTACGCAGAAGTTTCCGCGTCATAAGCTTGCTGACGACGGTACGCGCTTTGGCCCCGGTCAGCCGATGGTGACACCGCGCATCATTACCGATGAGCTGCTCGCGCTCTTTACCGAGCTTGAGGAAAAAGGGCTTGTCGAGAACTTTGAGGCGTTTAAATCAACGCTGCTGGTCGAGCGCAATGCCGACGACCGCAACCGTCTTGACGTGCGCAGCAACGAGGATTTAGTCAACCAGTTCCGCGTCTATGCTCACGCAATTCAGTTTGTACTTTAAGGGGGCTTAAATGGCTGGAAGTAACTTGCAGTATCAGGGTAAAGCCTTTGTCCGTGTCAACGGGCAGGAATACCCCACCCTTGACGGTGCGACCTTTACTATCGGCGGGCAACAGCGCTCGCCGGTGATTGGTTACAAGGTGTACGGTTTTAAAGAAACGCCGTTACAGGCCACCGTACAGGCGACGTTTCCCAATCATGCCACGCTGTCGCTGGCGGATATCAACGGTATGGTGGATGTCACTATCATTTTTGAGACTGATATCGGGTCACGTTTTCTGCTGTCACGCGCGTGGAATACCGGACAGTCCACCTTGTCTGGCGGCGGGGATATCTCAACCACGTTTGAAGCTACGGAGGCGCAGGCGCTATGAGTACGACCCTAACTCTAACCACTGGCCTAAAGGTCGGGGAGGAA
Source organism: Leminorella richardii (assembly GCF_900478135.1). NCBI lineage: Bacteria > Pseudomonadati > Pseudomonadota > Gammaproteobacteria > Enterobacterales > Budviciaceae > Leminorella > Leminorella richardii. The sequence goes on along the minus strand of NZ_LS483470.1, from coordinate 309,922 downwards.
TACCACCGCGAGGTGGATATTCAGGAGCTGACAGCGCAGCACATGATTGATGCGGACGCGGCCAGTGAGCGCGTGGTGGAATCTCGTAATGGCCCTGTGCTGGTGAAATCCCCCTCTCGTATGACGTATGAGCTGATGCGCCGCGCAGTTAAACGTATTGGGCCGATTAATGGCCCTATCTCTATCACTGAGCTGGGCAAGCTCACCGTAGAGGATTTGTCAGCGCTAGAGTCGGCCATCTTTAACCACCAAGAACAGTCATTGTCGTCTGCGGTGGAACGCGAGGGGCGATAGTTTGCGGCGCGTTCGCAATATTGAGCGCGCTGCATTGAAAGTGGGGATGCGGTTAAACGGTGTTGAATGGGCGTTTAACCTGCCCCTGTCCCGTCTGGTACGTTACTTTACATGGTTGGAAGCCTGATGAGCAGCCAGAACCGCGCAAGATTTATTGTTGATTTGACCGGGAACGTCGCCCAACAGGCGCGCCGCTTCGGGGCCTCCATCCGTTCATTGGGCGCGGATGGTTCCCGGTCTATGCGCGTCTTTCGGGGAGCGATGGGGTTTGCCAATGGCGCGCTGGACAAGTTTGATAACCGCCTGACCGGTCTTGTGACCGGCGGCGGTATGATGATGCTCGCCAAGAACGTCGGTAATACGCAGCAGCAGCTCACCGAAGTCAGTACGCGCTACAACATGGTCGCCGACCAAGCTGCCGCGTTTGACAGTGCGCTGTGGAAAAATGCCGCCGACTACAAGATGGTTCAGGGGGAGTTGCTTTCCGCCGCCAGTACCTTTCTTGAAAAAACCAATAGCCCAGACGCGGCCATTGCGCACATGGATAAAATGGCAGCAGCTATCAAGGGTATTGGACTCAGTTCCGAAGCGTCCGGCCAGCTCGTGGCCTCCATGTGGAATGATGGTATTCGCTCCTCTGAGGAAATGATGAAGGTGCTGGATGGCGTTGCGTCGCTGTCGGTCGTTGGCACCGGCAACATCAATGAGCAGGTTAACGGAATTTTAAGCCTGACAAAGGGCACGTCTTGGAATCGTTCTGATGAGATGCTTGAGCTGCTGAAAATGCAGCGTTTGGGTAGCTCGGAATTTGGCAATGACGCACAGGTTACGGCCGCTTTGCAGCAGGTATATGCCGCCACCAAAGACCGTGAAAAACTCCGCACGATGGAGCGCAACGGTGTCAAGGTCTGGAAGGACAAGTCAAAAGGCGAGCTAGTGTCGCCTAATGAGTTGATGCTGAGTATTGGTGAACGGTCAAAGTACAAAGAGCGCAACCTGAAAACCATCTTCGATGGCGATACGTTGAAATTCGCGAAGTCATTCGCAGATCCAGAAAAACAGGCGCAGCTTAAAGCGCCCGTTGACACTATCGACGGTCTGGTCAACGAAAAAGCCACCCGCAACGTACAGACTTTTAACGGCGCACTACAGTCGTTGATGACAGCCGGTGAGCGCTGGGCCAACCTGAAGCTGGCGAAACCCTTGCAAGAGTTTGCGGACGCCATCAATGCCCTGACACCGGAAGAGCTTCAGAGCTATGCCAAAACGTTAACAGTGACGGCGGGCGCGATTGCTGGCGCGGTGGTTGCGCGCAAAGGGTATCGCCTCGGTAAGGCAGGCTATGATTTCCTGAAGGGGCCTAAAGGGGGCGGTGGCGGGGCTATAGGTGGTTTGGGGGGGGGCCGTTAGGCGCGCAGCCGGTTTTTGTCACCAACTGGCCTATAGGCGGATTGGGGGGCGGCGCTAAAGGTTCGCCAATGATGGGCGGTAGTGGTGGCGGAATGGTCGCTAAGGCAGGATTTGTCGGCATGATGACGGCCGCAGTTACCCCTTATGTTGACGACGCTCTAGTCGCTGCTTTTGGTGACTCTGAGCGGTTTAATAAAATCAGGTCAGCCGAAACGTGGAGTGACTTTGGTAATGCCATTATAGGGCGTGAACCTAAGGTTGGTAACGGCAGTGAAGATCTAGATCCTCTTACCGGGAATAGCTCTGCTTGGGATAACGCTTTCAAAAATAACAACGGCACGCCGCTCGTCGCAGAGCAGCCGCCTCAGAAACCGCCAGAGGGTGAAATCAAAGTCAAAATTGAGCTGCCCGAGGGTGCGTCGGTGCGCTCATCACAGGTTCAATCAAGCGGTGTGGGCCTCTCTGTTAACACCGGCAATACCTATTCAGGGGGCTACTGATGGGATTTTTTAGTGACCTGTGGGACAAAATCACCGCCCAGCCGCCGACAGGTAAAGGCTCGTTTCGTGGCGTGCCGTTTTACATCATCGACGACAGCAATCAGTCAGGCGGTCATCGTATCGTCAAGCATATGTTCCCCGGTCGTCAAACCGGCAAAATTGAAAACATGGGCGCGCAGGCCGATGAGTATTCCATTTATTGCGTACTTATCGGCGATGATTATCTCGAACAAAAAGAGACCTTAATAGCCGCTTTGCGGGAGCCGGAACCGGCTGACCTTGAACATCCGTTTCACGATACCCTGTACGTTCAGGTTGAGACATGGAATTGCCGTGTCTCAACGCATGAGCAGCGTATCGCCATGTTTCAGATTACGTTTAGCCTTGCTGAAAAGGAAGAATCTCCCGAGGCAGATACCGACGGCGAAGCTGACCTGCTCGACCAAAATGAAAGCCTGCTTGAGCAAATTGCCAACGACGTCGCTGAGGTATGGGAAACCATTAACGCTGTCGCTGCCGATATCGAAGCGGCCATTACGTTTGCGACCAACGTCGTGAACAACATCACCAATATGATAACCGGTCTTAGCAGCCTAGGTGGGTTCAGCTCGATTCTGGGACGCGTTCAGGGATTGCAGGGGGCTATCGGTAACCTGATAAAGTCCCCCAAAAAGCTTATCAGCAACCTGACCAACCTGTTTAAGGGGTTCACTTCGTCCGGGGGGAAAGGTTCAAAATCCAGTGCTCAACGGGCGTTACGCTCGATTATCGTCAGTGTTGAGAACATGCCATTAAGTGAACGACCGGCCGCCGCAAAAATGCAAGAGGCGATACGTTCGGCGGTGGTGATTGCTGCTTTGACAGAGCTTGCACAAAGTGCGGTCAGCGATGCCAATGACATCATCAAAGGACGCGTCGATGATGAGGTTGCGGTCACCCTTGACGGTGAAGTGGTTGTGATTGATACCGACCGCGAAGAACTGCTCACCGATGACCGTCCGCTGGTTGAGACACTGGATGATTGCGAACGTCTGGCCGACGAACTCGGTGACGAACTGGCGGATGAGTATATTCGGGCAGCAGATGCCTTCTGGTTTAACACCGCAACACGTTTACAACGTCTGCGCTTAACGTTCCTTGATGAGATGAAAAAAGCGGCGGCAGAGCTGCCTAATGCCCGCAAAGTGACACCGCACATTACCGAACCCGCTCTCGTCATCCTCTATCGCGAGACGGGCGACAGTGCCCTTATCTCACGGTTTATTCAACGTAACGCCCTGCGGCATCCGACGTTCGTGCGCGGTGGCGAGGCGGTGGAGGTCATTGATGACCAATAACATCATTGAGCTTTATGTCGGTAACAAGATATACACCGGCTGGACAGACATTACCGTCATTCGCAGCATTGAGGAGCTGAGCGGTCAGTTTAGCCTCGGTTTGACCCGAACCCGCGCCGATAAAGATGTGCCGCTTAAAGAGGGGCAGTCGTGTCGGGTAGAAATCAATGGTCAGGTGGTTATTAGCGGCTATATCGACACGATGGACAGAACCATTGATGCCGAAAATCGAACCATTATCGCCGAGGGTCGGGACAAAACCGGCGACCTCGTTGACTGTGCGGCTCGTTATCAGTCTGGACAATGGCGAAATGCTACCCTTGAAACCATCGCCCGTGACCTGTGTCAGCCCTTCGGTATTGGCGTCGTCTGGACGGTGGAAGCAGATGACGCCGCCAAACCGTTTAGAGTGTGGAAGCTTGAGCCGGGTGAAACGGTCTTTGAGTGCCTTGCTCGCGCGGCCCGTCATCGGGGCGTGATGGTCAACAGTAACGCCTCAGGGGATTTGGTCTTTACGACGGCAGGCACTGAACGGCTTGAGACGCTGCGTTTTGGGGAAAACATCAAATTTATCAATATCCGTTCATCATGGACGGAGCGCTTTAGCGACTACATTGTTCTAGGGTCGTCAACGGCAGGCGGCCTGTGGGGGGATGAACAAACCGCCCATCAATCAACCCGCGTCCGCGTCAACATCACCGACCCGGAGATCTCCCGTTATCGCCCAATGGTTATCGTAGCCGATAGCAATCAGCGCGCCGACGAAAGTCGTGCTCGGGCTGATTGGGAGCGCAGGCGGGCGATGGCTCACGGTCAGCCGGTGGTCGTTGAGGTAGTGGACTGGTTCACTCGCGATAAAAAGCTGTGGATGCCGAACCGTCTTGTGGTGCTGGATGTGCCTGATGAAGGTTATGCCGAGCGTGAGTTGCTTATCGTGCAAATGGAGCTGTCATTGACCAATGACGGCGGTACAACAACGAAACTGACCCTGATGCCTGCGGCGGGCTTCGATGAGCCAGCGCAGCGCGAAACCAAAACAACCGGGGGGCTTTGGTACTGATGAAACAGGCGTTTAACTCACTCAAGCGGCGTATGCAGTTGCTGGTCTCTCGCGCCGTGGTCAACGTCATTAATGACAGCTTGAAGACACAGAACCTGCAAATCAGCATGTTGGCCGATGATGATGCTGACGACGTCGAGCGTTTTCAAAATTACGGCCATAGCAGCGTTCCACCTGCGGGCAGCGAGGCTATTGTTTTGTCAGTTGGCGGGATGCGTCAGCAGCTTGTTGCGGTAGTGGTCGATAATAAAGGCACCCGGCTTAACGCGGGCAAGCCCGGCGATAGCGCCCTTTATCACATGGAGGGGCACTACTTCCTTTTGACCGAAGATGGTGAAGCTAGGCTCAAGTGCAAGCGCTACATCGTCGAAGCCGAAGAGGTCGTGATTGATACACCCGAAACCCGCATGACGGGTAATGCCACTATACTCGGTGGCAGCAACACGACCGGTACCAGTGAGGCGGCCGACCATATTAGCGGTGGTATTAGCGGTAAAGGTCATACGCACCGTGAGCATGATGGCCCAACCACAGGAAAACCACAATGATATCTTTGGTATGGCAAACCCTAGACGCTGATATTGCACTCGATAACCTGATTGGCGACAACATCACGACAAACGTTATCGCGAGCCTCTTTACTGACCGCCGCGCGCAACCGTCGGACGAGCTACCGGATGGTGGTACTGACCGTCGTGGATGGTGGGGAGACACTTATCGCAAAGAGCGACTTGGCTCTCGCCTGTGGTTACTGTCTCGCGAAAAACAGATGCAGACCGTGCTTTCTAAAGCACAAAGCTACGCCAGCGAGGCACTGTTATGGATGCCAAAAGCCGGGCTTATTCACGACTACCGCGTCACAGCCACCAACCCGTCAAGCGGGGTTTTATTGCTGACAGTCATCATTTTATTAAACGACGGTTCACAGCTTCCCATGTCGTTTAAAGCCAGTTTACACGGGGTTTAAATGCCATATATATCACCCACACTGAGCGAGCTTATGACGCGAACCCGTACGGATATCGAAACCCGAACCGGTACGTCAAATATCGCGACAGAAGGCGTCGCAATGTCTGCGGCAGCCAACGCCTACGGGTTGCATGGTCGGCTTGGCTGGATAGCTCGCAATATCATTCCTCACCTTGCTGATGACGACATTTTGCTGCGACATTGCGAATTTTGGGGCGTGTGGCGCAAGCAACCCACAGCGGCGACGGGAACGATTATTGTTGAGGTTGTCGACGACGCTGTTATCGCCGCTGGGACACGCTGGCAGCGTCAGGATGGGGTTATTTTGACCTCCACATCGGCGGTGATGACCTCCACCGCCGGAACAGTTATCGTGCCGGTTGAGGCTGAAGAGACCGGCACAACAGGAAATACGGCGGCGGATGTCAAGGTTGAATTGCTGTCACCGGTAGTGAACGTCAAGAGCGCAGCGTTTGTCTCGTCTGCCACTATCAGTGGGGGAGCCGAGATTGAGAGCATTGAATCGCTACGATCTCGCCTGCTGTTTCGCGTTCAATACCCGCCAAGTGGTGGTAATACCTACGATTATGTGCGTTGGGCACTGGAGTGTGCTGGTGTGACGCGTGCATGGTGCTTTTCAGCTATTGGTCGCAACGTTGTTACCGTGTTGTTTGTGCTTGATGGTCAGCCGGATATTTTTCCAACCCTCTCTGATATTGAGCGCGTTCAGGACTATATCACCGCTCACCAGAACCCGCTCACTAACCAATGGGAAGGAAAAGCGCCCGCCGTTGAGCTGAACGTCTCTGGCCCGCAAAAACTGGCGCTCAATCCGGTTGTTCGCATTTCTCCTAAAACCCCTGATACACAGGCAGCAGTAACAGCAGCGCTGACTGATTTACTCATTGATGCCGAACCGGGCGGAAAAGCGTACCTGTCTAAAATGAATGCTGCTGTTGCAACGGCCAGTGGTGTGACCGACGGGCGTATCGTCTCCCTGAGCGATGATATCTACGCACAAGAAAATGAGCTGATTGTTCTAGGGGATATCACATGGCAATGACGGCAGAGCACTATCAGCAGGCGGGGCTTGCACTGTTGCCATTAGGACGCGCATGGTCGCGCGCTCTGGATGGTCAGCTTGGCAGGTTAATGCTGGGGTTGGGTGATGAACTGGCGCGCATTGATGCGGTCGGTGACCGATTGCTCAATGAAATGTTCGCTAATAATGCGTTTATGCTCCTGCCGGATTGGGAGGAGTTTGCGGGTCTCCCTGATTGTCCGGCGGATGATGACCTTACCATTGATAATCGTCGGTTGGCACTGGCGGCCAAGCTGAAGATGACCGGTTCACTGTGCACAAAGTTTTTTGAACAACTCGCTGCCGAGCGCGGTTATAGCATCCAGATCCGCGACTATTACCCGCATCATTGTATGCGCCCCTGCACCTACCCGCTTTACCCTGAGTCAAATTGGTGGACGGCGTATGTCTATGTTGGCGCGCCATTCCTGCACAACATGACGGTACTTGATGGTGTGACCACGCGATTAAAGGTCTACGATTACGGCGATTTGGAATGCTTGCTCGACCGTTATCGTCCGGCTCATATTCATTTTGTTTATATATTTGAGGAGTAAGATATGTACTTTCTTGATAATGGTTCAGGCGTTAGCACTATGCCCCCTATAGGGACGGTAAGCAGTACAACCCCTCTCTGGTTCACCGAAAGCCCGCCAAGTTACCCCGGTGCTGACTGGTTTAATATTGTACAGATGGAGCTATTAAACGTCCTGAAAAGCTGCGGTATAGAACCCGATAAAACCAAGTTAAACCAATTGGCTGAGGCATTTTCGGCTCAGGGACAAAATTTTGTCTCTTTTACATCTGCTGGAGTTTATGAATTTGTAGTACCTGCTGTGCTGAAAGCGGGTCGTAAATGCTGGGTTCAGGTGATTGGTGGTGGGGCTTCGGGAGCCGTTGGTAGTAATTATATCGGCGGAACCGGTGGATCGTCGGGCGGCACAGCTTACAAGTTAGTCGATTTGACAGACGTTGATACGGTGACAATAACAGTCGGTGCGGGAGGTGAGTCAGTGACGACTATCAATTCCGCTGGGAATTCAGGGGGTTCTAGCTCGTTCGGTGGATACTTCTCCGCCACTGGCGCACCGGTAACAAACGTCAGTAGCTCACAACCGGGAGGAGAGGGGATATATGGTGATATTAATCTCGCGGGGTTTCCGGGCGCTTTGGCAGCGGTGTTAGCTATCTCGGGAACAAATATCACGTCCTGTGGTGGAAATGGTGGTGGGGCTGGCGGAGGCGCTGGCAAAATAAACACCACGCAGTGGAACTTAGACGCTGAGAACGGAAGACATGGTAAATCACCGGGCGCGGGTGGCGCAGGGCTAGTTACTTATTCTGGTAGCCCTACAACCTATAAGAGCGGAAAAGGTGCCGATGGTGCTGTGTACATTTACTGGTAATAGGGGGCGATTATGTGGGCAAGAATTGAAGAAAATGAAGTTACTGAGCTAACGGATATCAATCCAGAGGGGCGTTTTCACCCTTCTTTGCAGTGGGTTCCATGTGGGTCAGACGTAAAACCGGGTTACGTTTTCAATGATGGTGAGTTTCAGCAACCACCAACAGAGCAAGAATAATTTGCTATCTGAGAGTCATTTTTGTTGGCGCGTTTTTTGTTTTTGTTGACGCGCTCAACTCCTATTTTTGGTATCAAATATTTTCATATTCAGAGTCTGTGAGTGGTATCAAATAAAATCAGAATCAGTATCAAAAGATTTCGCGCGCTACATGTAGGTGAATGTTCACCAGCGGGTTAGCAACAAAGTTAATGCCGGACATTTTCAGCAGTCTGAAAAGTCGGGAAGCGTACGCACCGTTGTAGGAATGCATCGCGGTAGTGTGGCTGGCGGTAACCTTTGCCCCCGTGCCGTCGCGGTGCGCCAGCGCGGCAACGGTTTCAACAAAGCGCGACTGCTCGTCGTCAATTTCATCACAGTGTACGTCGATTAGCCGATCGTACTTCTGCGCCAGTGCAAAAGTCTTGTGTAGTGACTCTACGCCGTATTCACGGGTAAACTCAAAGTGAGGGATGGCACCGATAACGTCTGCCCCCAGTCGCACAGCCTCTTCCATCAGCGCTTCACCGTTAGGATAGGAAAGAATCCCCTCCTGCGGGAAAGCAACGATTTGTAGGTCTACCCAAGGTGCAACTTCCTGCTTCACTTCCAGCATCGCTTTCAGCGCTGTCAGCATTGGGTCAGAAACGTCTACGTGCGTACGAACGTGCTGAATACCGTTAGCCATTTGCCACTTCAGGGTCTGCATGGCTCTGGCTTTAACGTCTTCGTGGGTCAGCATGGCTTTACGTTCAGCCCAGCGCTCAATGCCTTCAAATAGCGTGCCCGACTGGTTCCAGTTCGGCTCTCCGGCAGTCTGAGTCGTATCCAGATGGATATGCGGCTCAACGAACGGAGGGATCGCCAGCCCGCCTTCAGCATCAATCACGCTGCCCACGACAGGTGATGCCGCGTCCTGAGGTTCAATACGACTAAAGCGACCGTTCTCGATAGTGAGCTGCCACAGCCCTTCTTGCCCCTGCAGGCGAGCCTGACGGATAGTAACGGTATTATTCTGCATGACTGACCTCTGGAGATTTTACTGCACCGCGATTAATCAGCGGATTCAAAATGATATAGCTAACTACGCCACCAAGTACCGCGTTGACCGGCACCACACCGGGAATGTAGTGCCCGGCAGCAATACCTAAAGCCACCGACAGCAGCGCGACCCAGTTTACCGGTATAAACTTCGCCGTGTTGAAATTACCGTAGCGACGATGATTCATCAGGTAGTCAGCAATAATAACGCCGCCGATGGGAGGGATCGCCGCTGACAGGAAGGTCAGCCAGCCAACAAAGTTGTTATACAGCCACAGCGCACACAGCGTGCCAATCAGGCCGTTAGCGACGGACAGGCCGCGGCTGGAAAGCCCGGTGATATTGGCAAAACCGAGGCCGGATGCGTACAGCGCGTTATCGTTAGTCGTCCAGATATTAAGGCCGAGGACAACAATCGCCGGTATCAACAGCCCTTGAGCAATCATCACGTCAGAGATATCCGCTTGCCCCACGGCAGCGGCGCCCGCGGCGCCGAAGACAAACATCAGCGAGTTACCGAGGAAGAAAGCAATCATCGCCACGACTACCGCGGCTTTGGCGTTGCGGCCAAAGCGAACGAAGTCAGCAATCAGGGTACCCGCGCTGACAAAAGAGCCCACCACCAGCGCCAGCGCTGTAGAAAAGTCGAGAGGATTCTGCGGAACGAT